>NZ_CP096658.1:2445576-2751273 GCF_023238445.1 Halorussus gelatinilyticus
CGAAGAAGTCCAGACGAAGGCCAACGAAATCATCGAGACCACCGCCGAGGAAGGTCTGCTCTCGGGCAAGTCGCCCACGGGGTACGCGGCCGCGGCCATCTACGCCGCGTCGCTACTCTGTAACGAGAAGAAGACCCAGCGCGAAGTGGCCGACGTGGCGCAGGTGACTGAAGTCACCATCCGTAACCGGTATCAGGAACAGATCGAGGCGATGGGCATCCACAGCTAACGTCTCGACGTTTCGACCGACACCTCGCGGTTTCGGCGACTGGTGGTGTGCACTACCAACCGCCTCGATATTTTCTTGGATAATGTATTCGGTCAGTAGCAGCGGCTGTCAGATGCTTAGGAGCGGCTACAGTTGGGCCAACTGAAGGACCGAGCTATCGTCGGAACCGGGAGGACCGTAGACCGAACGGTACTGCAGCCCGTCCGTCACCGTAGACTGCACTGCGGCGCAAACCTCACGAGACCGTAACTGCGCCACAGACTACACCCCATGCCTCGCGTCTTCCTGCTTGCGTTCGGGCTCGCGCAGTTCTGCGCGAGCGCGAACGCGGCGCATCCCGTCGGCTGGTTCCCGAGCACATCCCGTGGCTCGTCGCACCGAGCGCGTCCGCGAATCCGATTTCTCCGCCCGCCCTCCACCCGGAGGTTCAAATACGAGACCGAGACCAACCCCGGCCATGCTCTGACCATCGCCGCGGGCCAGCCAAGCGAAACGGTGGTTCGACTGGCCCGCGTCGGACGGAACTACCTGCAAGCCCCTCTCCAGAACGACCGCAACAGCCGACGGTCTACCGCGAGCGAGTAAGGTTCAAATCGCTCGGGACCCAAGGAGCGACGAATGCGTCTCGACGAGTACATCGAGGGACTCGGCCCGGACGAGGCCGACCGCAAGCGCCGACTCGCCGAGGAGAAGTCCTACGAGATTCTCGACTACGTCGAGCAGGTCGAGGACCGCTTCTCCGAGGTCACGCAGGGCGACTCGCTGTTCGGCAGCACCTCGCCCTCGGTGTTCGTCGGACGGTCGAACTACCCCAACGTCTCGACCGGCATCCTCTCGCCGGTCGGCGAGGAAGAGCGCGCGGCCGACTTCGCCACGAGTAGCGAGTGGTACGAGCAAGGACTGGACATCGACAACGTCCTGCAGTACCGGACCGGCCTGCTGAACTCCAACCACGCCGCGGACGTAGACGACGTGAGCGACGCGTGGGACGGGTTCGTCGGCACCCAACGCGAGGTCGCCATCGCCGACCGGCCGGTAGACGTGGAAATCGGCCTCTCGAACTCGCTGGAACTGGACTTGGACGTGGACGACGTGACGACGCCGACCGGTCCCTCGGCACGCGCGACCTCGGCGGACCTCGCGGAGAACCCCCACGTCCCGCGCCCCGTCAAGAAGACGCTCGAAGACGACGACTGGCAGGCGCAGGGCGCGATGACCTACCTCTACCGCCGGGGTTTCGACGTCTACGACATCAACGACATCCTCTCGGCGGGCGCGCTCGGCCGCGGCCAGAACCGGCGTCTCGTCCCGACGCGGTGGTCCATCACCGCGGTAGACGACACCATCGGTCAGTTCCTCCGGGGACAGATTCGGACCGAGCAGAGCATCGACGAGACGCAGGTCTGGGTCAACGAGTACATGGGCAATCGCTACTGGGTGATTCTGACGCCCGGCCAGTGGGAGTACGAACTCGTGGAGATGAAGACGCCCGGCAGCATCTGGAATCAGGACCCGACCGGCGATACGTGGATGGGCAGCGCCCACGAGGGCTACGAAGGCCGAACCGGATATGTGGACGAAACCGCCGGAGCGTACTACGCGTCCCGACTCGCGGTCCTCGAACACCTCGAATCCGTGGGCCGGCAGGCCAAGTGTCTCGTCCTCCGGGAGGTCTCGGACGACTACTGGGCACCGGTCGGCGTCTGGCAGATACGCGAGAGCGTGCGCAACGCCTTCGAGGGTGAGTTCGGCGAGGCCGAGACGTTCCACGGTGCGGTCCGAGAAATCGCGCCACAGCTCCCGGTCTCGCTCGCGTCTCTCCGGCGCAAGTCCCACATGCTCTCGGGCCTGCAGGCGAACCTTGCGAACTTCTCCTGACTCGGCGGGACTCGCGTGAGAAGACTTATTCCGCTTCTGGGACATGCTTCGTCTATGGTTCCCCTCCAAGTCGGTATCCCCGGCGGAATAGAACTGTTCGTCATCTTCATTCTCGCAATCCTGCTGTTCGGCGTTCCGATAGTTCTCATCGCCGGCGGTCTCTACCTCTACCGACAGACCCAGTCCGACCGACCCGCGAGCGAGGAACTCGAATCGCTCCGGCGCGAAGTCGAGCGACTCCGCGAGGAGATAAACCAGTTGGACGACGAAGAGAAGTAGCATCGGACGATGAAGGGAAGTCGGTCGAAAGGACGGTAACAGTCAGGCCGCGTCGAGGTTCGCCCACGCCTCGTCCACGAACTCGCCGGTCTCGCTCACGATGTCCTCCCACTCCTCGTCGTCGGGTGCCATTCCGGCGAGTCGCGCGACCTTCATGATGCTGACGTGGTAGACGGTCTGGCGGCCGGGTTCTTCCTGCCAGACCACCACGTTACACGGGAACAGCGCGCCGATTCGGTTGTCGCTGGCGTCGAGCGCGCGGTCGGCCATGTTCGGGTTGCACGCGCCCAGCACGTAGTAGTGGTCGCGGCCCGCACCGATCTTCTCGTTCAGCATGTCGGAGGCCGAGAACTCGGTGGCGACGCCGAATCCGGCGTCAGTGAACGCCTCGCGGACGTGTTCGACCGCTTCCTCGTGGTCCATCTCCAGCGTCGCGCGCTTCTCGCCGACGTCTTCGCCGTCGAGTGCCGTGGGGTCGATCGGAAGAGTCATGCAAGGCTCCTTGGTCGCCGAGCGTGAAAAGTGCGACCATCGCGGCTATCGGTGCGGAAGAGACCGAGCGCGTCGGGACGCCGAGTCAGAGCGGAATCGGGAGCCACTGGAACCACCGAACGACGCGCTCGGGGGCCAATAGCGGCGGGTGCAGGACGAGCCAGTCCAGCAGCCCCAGTCCGACGCCGTGGGCGACGACCGACGGCAGGATGGAGTTGCTCTTGTAATCGACCGCGCCGAACAGCACGTCGGTCGGTCCCGACAGCGCGAGTTCGATAGGCGGCTTGTAGAGGTGGTGGAAGGCGTACACCACCGGACTGATGAAGACGCTCTTGAACCCGATTTCCCGGACGCCGACACAGAGCAGGCCTCGGTAGTACGTCTCGGCGGCGAGCGCGACGACGAACTGCATCACCGCGTGCGGGAGGAACTGCGCGAGCGCGGGACTCGTCTCCCACATCGGGTAGTACGCCCGAATCGTCGGGAGAGACGACCCGACGACGTAGAACGGCAGGACGAAAAGCGAGAGCAGGACCGTGTTGCGAACCACGGTGCGATCCACGCGATATCCGAGGTGGCGACCGTGTCGGACCGCCAGCGCGAGCGGTGCGAGGATGTAGACGAGCGTGTCTCGGACGAGTCGCTCGTTCAGTCCACCCACGTCCCAGCTCATCCAGACGACGGTCAGGACGGCACCTGCCAACAGCGCGCGCTGGACCCAACTCAGCCGGGCGACGCCCCGGCGGACCGACCGAGCGACCGACACGCTACTCGCTCGCGGTCGGAACCGGCCCCGTACCGGTCTCGGCGCGGACCAGTTCGAGGAACTCTTTGCGACTCTGGAAGTAGGTCTCGTCTACGGCGTCGAGCAGGTCCGACAGCTCGCGCGGTCCGTCAGGCGTCCGGACCGTCACGCCCGCTTCTTTCCGGAGAATCTCGCTCTTCTGGACCGGCCAGTGGAGTCTGGAAGCGACGCGGACGAGCGGCGCACCCTCGACGGGTTCGCCGTCACCGAGCTCGACGGCAGGCTCTGCTTCTTCCTCGTTGTCGTCAGCCATACACCGCGATTCGAATCCCTCGGGATTAGAGTTTTCGGAACGGCCTTTTCGGACGTCTCGGAACGACGGCCGGGCGGTCGATACCACCGAACGGATAGCGAGTTACTCGCGGACGACGACGGAGCCGTCGCTGTAGACGGTAACCTCGTAGTCGAGAAGCGTGAATACGACGTGGCCGCTACCGCGGGGCGTACCGTTGTGGCGGTCACTGAAGAGGTTGTCGAGCGCATCGGGGTCGATTTGGTCGTAGAGCGGCGTCCCG
Organism: Halorussus gelatinilyticus; assembly: GCF_023238445.1. Classification (GTDB taxonomy): domain Archaea; phylum Halobacteriota; class Halobacteria; order Halobacteriales; family Haladaptataceae; genus Halorussus; species Halorussus gelatinilyticus. The sequence continues at coordinate 2,449,775 of NZ_CP096658.1, forward strand.
AGTTCGGCCGGGTCGAGGTCGGCCGCGTCCGCGACGGCGTCGATGACCGCGGTACTCAGGGGCTGGTCGCGGTCGTAGGCCGCGCTCTCGGTGATTTCGTGGGTGTCGTTAGGGTCCTCGATAGCATTCTCACTCATATATCATCTTCCTCCAGTTCGGGAAACGCTACTCGACTTTACCGCAGCAACGCATAAAAAATCACCGCAAACAATTTGAAAAAGTTATCCCGTTGTCAATACCGCGCCGGTCGCCCTCTCACGGCCGTTCCGCCGAGATGTTCCGAATCGCTCCCGCCAGCACGTCGATGCCGACCGGGAGCGAGTCCTCGTCCACGTCGAAGGTCGCGGTGTGGTGGCCGCCGGGGTGGTCGGTGCCGACGCCGACGTAGGCCGCTTTGCCGCCGTTCTGCTGGACGGTCCGCATCAGGTAGGTCGCGTCCTCGCTCCCGCCCAACTCGTCGCGGTGGACCACGTTCTCGACGCCCGAAGTCTCGCCGGCCACGTCGCCGACGATGGAGACGAGTTCCTCGTCGCTCTCGGCGCTCGGAGCCTCGCCGTTGGTCGTGATTTCGACCTCGCAGCCGTGCATCTCGGCCGCGGATTCGAGGACGCGCTCGGCGCGTTCTTTCATGTAGTCTTTGAGTTCGGTCGTCTCGCCGCGGACCTCGCCCTCCACGAACGCCTCCTCGGGGATGATGTTGGTCGCAGTGCCGCCGCCGACCTGTCCCGCGTTGACTCTGGTCGCGCCGTCGTCGTGGCGCGGGATGGCGTAGAGGTTCTGGACCGCGGTCGCCATCGCCTGCACCGCGTTCTCGCCCTCGTTGGGTTCCCCGCCCGCGTGGGCCGGAACGCCTTCGAACTCGGCGCGGAAGTGGCTCACCGCGAGGAAGCCGTCGAGACCCGCGACGACCTCGCCGGTCGGGTGGTCGAGACCGACGTGGGCCGCCAGGAGGTAGTCTACGTCCGCGAGGTGGTCGCTCTCGGCCATCGACTTCCCGCCGGCTATCATCTCCTCGCCCGGTTGGAAGAAGACCTTCAGGGTGCCCTCGAAGTCGCTGTCCTTGACGGCTTCGAGGACGCCGAGTCCGATGGTCGCGTGGGCGTCGTGGCCGCAGGCGTGCATCGCACCGTCGTGTTCCGACCGGAAGCCCTCCGCGGCGGGTTCGTGGTCCTCGTCGGTCGATTCCGCGCGGAGGAGACCGTCGATGTCCACGCGGAGACCGACCGTCGGGGCGCCGTCCGTCTCGCCCTGTTCGATTACTGCCACCGCGCCGGTGTAGCCACCCTCCAGTTGCCGGAGTACGTCCTCGTCCGCGCCCGCCTCGCGGGCCTGCTCGTACCACTCGTCCAGTTCCTCGTCGTCGGGGACGGCCATGCGAGCGTCCTCGGCGATGGCGTCCGGGCCGACGTAGAGGTCGTCCACGCCGATGCGTTCGAGTTCTTCGACGATTCGGGCGGTCGTGTAGAACTCGCGCCACGCGGGTTCGGGGTGGCGGTGGAGGTCGCGTCGAATCTCGACCAGTCGGTCTCGTTCGGCCTGTTGGCTCATGTGGGGGAAGAGGGACGCGGGGTGCTTAAGTGCTGGAGGCCCGGCAAACGCGACGCGACCCCGACGTGCCGCCGCGGAAAATCGACCGACGGCTGACAGATACCGTCTGTGCGAGTGGGTGGCTTCTTGTACCCGGCCTGAATACACTCCCGAGAGAGTATGGCTGATAAGGGAGACGACCCACCGAAAGAAGAAGACGTCGCAGAGGAATTGGCAGACGCTAGAGAGGCACGCAGCGAGTCTCGCATCGAGTTCTACGGCGGCCCGGCGGCCAGCGCCATCCCCATCGCGCTGTTCATCGTGTGGGCCATCTTCCAGACCGGACTCCTCCGGATCAGCGACACGACCGGACTCGTCGCGGGGATGCTCGTCTCGCTCATCGTCGGCATGTTCTTCGCCAAGGGCGACTGGGCGACCTACGCCAACACCATCTTCGAGGGGATGACCCAGCGCGTGGCCGCTACGGCCATCGTGGCGTGGCTCTGGGCGGGCATGTTCGCCCAGACGATTCAGGACGGCCAGTTCGTCGGCGGTCTCGTGTGGGCCGCCGACGCCCTGTCGGTCGGTCCGACGCTGTTCCCCGCGGTCACGTTCGTCCTCGCGGCCCTGCTCGCGACCGGCATCGGGACGGGTTACGGGACGACCATCGCGTTCTCGGGGCTGTTCTTCCCCGCCGGCGTGCTCGTGGGCGCGAACCCGGTCCTGCTGTTCGGAGCCATCCTGTCGGGCGCGGTGTTCGGCGACAACCTCGCGCCGGTCAGCGACACGACTATCGTGAGCGCGGTGACGCAGGACAGCGACATTGGCGGCGTGGTGGCGTCCCGGTTCAAGTACGCCATCATCGCCGCGGTCCTCGCGTTCGCAAGCTACCTCGTGGCGGGGTCGGTGATGCCCACCGTCGACGTGGCGGGGGCCGCTAACGTGCTGGGCGAGCAGGCCGAACCGCTCGGTCTGGTCCACCTCGTCTCCATCGGCGTCGTCATCTTCACCGCGGTCCGCGGCCGCCACATCGTGGAGGCCATCTCGTGGGGCATCGTCGTCGCGGCGGTCGCCAACGTCGCGTTCGGCCTCGCGTCGGTCTCCAAGATGCTCGTGTTCCGCGCGCCCGAGACCGTCGCCGCGGCCGAGTCGCTCTCGTGGCTCCCCTTCCTGACGACGGTTCCGGCCGGTTCCGATCAGGTCGGCGTCGGCGGGAGCCTCTACACCGGCGCGGCGGGCTTCTTCCCGCTCATCGTGCTCACGCTACTCATCGTGGCCGGGGCGCGCATCATGATTCGGGGCGGCGGCTTCGAGGCGATTCAGAACTTCCTGCTCGAACGGGTCGCCACCAACGTCCGGCGCGCCGAGACCACGATGGTGCTGGGCACCGCGTCGGTCAACGCGATGATAACCATCAACACCGCCGCGGAGATCGCCATCGCGCCCTACGTCGCGCGCATCGGCGAGCGGTTCAACGTCAACGGGTACCGGCGCGCGAACATCCTCGACGCCAACACCTCCGCGCTCGGCTACATCTTCCCGTGGGCGGGCGGCGTCCTCGTGGGATACGTCCAGATTCAGTCGCTGGTCGGCTCCGAGAACTTCGGGTGGTTCACCCGCGAATTCGTGGTCAATCCCGCGGAGGTCTGGCCGTTCGTCTTCCACGGCTGGTTCCTGTTCGGGGTGTTCGTCGTCTCGGCGCTGACCGGGTTCGGACTGGAGTACACCACCGACCGCGAGTCCGAGGAGGTGGCTCGCGTATGAGCCTCCGCGAGAAGTACTTCGCAGGGCTTGGCTTCCGGACGAACAAGCCCGAGTTCGAACCGGGCGAGGAGATTTCGGCGTTCGTGACGGGCTACGACGGCGACGCGCCCGTCGCGCGCATCGGCGACACGATTCTCCGAGTCGAAGGCGCGCCCGGAAACGCGCTCGACACCCGCGTCAGACTCCGCGTCGAGGAGTTCGACGACAACGACCACCGCGGAACGGCGACGTATCTGGAGACGGTCGGCGAGTCGTCGTTCTGAGCGCGAACGGCGATTTCTCCGGATTCGACGCTCCGTTCCGTTTCTTCGGAACCTGCACCCGTTCCCGACTCTCACGGCTACTACTCCACTACGACGGAATCGGATAGTAGGAAACGCCGCACAGAGCGCGTCCGCAGAACTCTCGGAAGATTAGGCCATCTGTTCTATCTGTTCCAGTTCGACTTCGATGTGGACGCCATCGGGGAAGTCGAACTCCGTGACCTGCCGGGCCAGTTTGTTGTGGCCCACGATCTCCATCTCGCGGGTGTACACCGTGTAGTCCCACGACCGGAACTGGCGATGCTCCTCGCCGGCGGCCGTCTTGTACTGCGGGACGGTGAGTCGTTTCGGCGGGGCAGAGTGCGGCCCGCGGAGTTCCGCGCCCTTTCGTTCCGCCGTCGAGCGAATCTCGTCTACGATTCGGTCCAGAGCGGGACGATTGCCGCTCTGAAGCCGTATTTTGGTTACGAAGGTCATGGCTGGGGGTTCGGTGTCGATGTTGTTCAGCATCGAGGTACGTAAAACGTCTGTTCTTCGCGCGGGCCGTGCGACGCCGCGGCGAGACGCAGACCGCGCGACCGGTCGGTGAGCCGACCGGTCGGCGAGACGCAAACCGCGCGATACCGCGGCGAGCGCCCGAACCTTGACTGTTCAACCTCCGTTTCCCCGACGTTATCTGACGAATCAGGGCCTCTACGGCCGATTCTGGTGACTCGCCGCCTCCGGCGCTCGAATTACTCGGCAGCCGCATCGCTCTGACGGGTATTCTCCGACATTCTCTTAACCGACGGCCGTTTATACTCCGGTAAATGACGGTTGAAGCTACGAGCGCGGGTGCGATCCTCTACCGGGATACCCGCGGTCGCCGGGAATACCTCCTCCTCAAGTCCCGTCCGGGCGACTGGGAGTTCCCCAAGGGCGGGGTGGAGGGGGACGAAGAGCTACAGCAAACGGCTATCCGCGAAGTGAAAGAAGAGGCCGGAATCAAGGACTTCCGCCTCTTGGACGGCTTCCGCGACGACTACGACTACGTCTTCGAGGCCAACGGCAACACCATCCACAAGACGGTCCACCTGTTCGTCGCCAAGTCCTACGAGGCGAGCGCGGAACTCTCGCACGAACACCGCGACCACCAGTGGCGCGACTACGACCAGGCCATCAACACCATCACGCAGGACGGCCCGCGCGAAATCCTCGAAGACGCCCACGAGTTCCTCAACGAGAAAGAGGAGAACGGCGACGTGTAGGCCGGCCGTCGCCGTGCCGATTCGGATTCTCCGACCCGGCTCCCGAGCGGCCAGCACCGCGGCCGCCGCAGGTGGACCGAACTACTTAGGCCGCCGCCCCGCCAACGCCGACCGTGAGCGACGCGGACGCAGACGACCGGAGCGCCGACGACGCGACCGGCGAGGACGGCCCGGACCCCGAGTTCGTCTTCGAGTTGCGAACTTGCCGGTGGGCCGAACGCGAGTGGCCGCCCGGCGCGGGCGACGACGCGGACGACGCCGAGAGCGACCGCTCCGACTCCCGACCCGCCATCGTCGCGCGGCAACTCGGCACCAAGCGCAGACGCTGGGACACGCTCGTCGTGGAGGTGGACCCAGAGGGGTTCCGCCGACGGGCGAACTTCGGCCGGAAGCGCCTCGACTCGGACCTGCTCGACGTGATACCCCACGCCCCGGCCGACTGGGAGTATTACCGCGACGCGCTCCCGGACCCCGGCTACCCGTGGCGCTACGTCCGCGAGACTATCCACCGCGCGGACGACCGCGGGATTCTCGACGTTCGCAAGCGGAACAACCGCATCCAGATTCGACGGAAGTGGGCCTACCCCGACTGGGTGGAGCGCATCGTCGCCGTCGAGAACAAGCCCGACTTGGACGCCAGCGCGGCCCGCGACCTCGCCGCCCAACTGGAGTACGACGTGGCGCTCGCGCTGGCCGACGAGGTGTGGGTCGCCACGCGCGCGACCGGCGAGCGCGTCGAACCCGCGCTGCTGGAGAGCGTGCCCGTCGAGGCGGGCATCCTGACCATCGACGGCGGAGCGGGAAGCGCCTCGGGGACGCGAGCGGGAGGGAACGACCCGCGAGCAAGCGTCGAGTGGTTCCCCCGGACCCTCGACGTGGACGCGCCGGGGACCCTGATTCGGGAGCGCGGCGAGGTGACCGAGTACGGGAGTTCCGCCTCGCAGTTCGACTACGCCGACCCCGAATGGAAGGCCCAAAAGCGCCTCGAAATCGCAGAGCGAGCCTACGAGAAGGGCTGGCGTGCCTTCGCAGAGACGATGCGCCCCGACTGTCGGCACTTCCAGTTGCGCAGGGAAGGCCGAACGCTCCTGCCGTACTGTCCGGCGAAGGCGTGCCACCAGACCAGTTCGGAGTGTTCGGGGTCCTATCCGGAGTTCTCGCCGGAACCGCCCCAGTGGCGGACGAAGAACTGGCCCATCGAGGGCGGGCCGGGCAAGGGAATCCGGAGACTGCTCGAAAAGCGGCGAGAGCGAAATCGGCCGGGGTAGCCGCTACTTCTCGACCGGCGTCGTCGGAGACGCCGACCGATTCAGTCGGAGACCGACACCTCGACCTCGTCGCGCTCGACGGTCAGCTTGAACGTCGGTACGGTCCGGTAGACCACTTCCACGACGCCTTTGCGCCGCAGTGCCTGCAACGCGCTCCGGACCTCCTCGGCCTCGGGGTCCACGTCGAACTCCGCGCGCACCTTCTGGAGGACCGACACCACGCTCTCCGAGTCGTCGTCCGGCCCGGCGACGACCGAGAAGACCTGCTGTTGGAGTCGGGGGACCCGAATCGCGGAGGGCACGCCCTCGCCCTCGTCGTCCACCACGCCGGGTTCCACGTCCACGAGGTCGTTTCCCTCCTCGGTCGCGCGAATCAGGCTGTTGTCGTCGCGGTAGTAGTAGTCCTTGAGTTCGTTTTCGAGGTACTGGTGGACCTCGCTCCCGCTTTCGAGACCCCATCGCTCCTGTAGTTCCGCGTTCTTGGTCGGCTGTAGCTCCACGAGGTCGGCGAGTCGCTCGCGGGCCTCCTCCGAGAGAGTCATCGGTCGGCGCTACGACGCGACGATATTTCCAATTTCCGGAAGGAAGAATCCGCGTCGGGAGTGTCGAGAAGCGATTTCGGGACGACGAGAGGGTGGATGCAGGTGGTAATGGACGAGAGAGCAGATGCAGGGGTTGACAGCGGAGGAGAGCTAGCTTCAGGCTCGAACACGGGAGTCTTCCGCGACTGCCCTGCCCCGCACCGTAACCGCCCCGCACTGCAACCGCGGTCCTCGTACCTCCCCAACCGCCTGCGTTGCTCGGTCTCCACTTCGTTCCGACCTGCGCTACTCAGCCACCGGAAGACGAACAGCGTCTTCCGAGCCGTGCTTCGCTTCACTCAACACGACCTCGCGCGGTTGGCGCTACCTCACACCGCAAGGTCGCGCCGTCGGACAAACCGCGTCCGACGAGCCGTGCGCTCACGTCCGTTCACACAGACGCCAGCACGCGCCGAGTCGGTCTCGTCGCCACCCGAGCGCCGATGTTCAATCTCACAAGGATTATTCCTCGGGCGGTCGTCGGGTCGGGTATGTCCGATTGGGACACCATCCGCCTCGACTACGAGGACGACGTGGCGACGCTGACCGTGGACCGACCCGACCGACTCAACGCACTCAACGTCGACACCCTCGACGCCATCGAGGAGGCGCTCGCCGAGGCCGAGGACGAGGGCGTGGGCGCGCTCGTCCTCACCGGCGCGGGCGACGACGCCTTCGTCGCCGGCGCGGACATCAGCTACATGCAGGACCTCTCGGTCGCCGAGGCCCAGGCCTACGCCGAACTGGGCCACCGCGTCGCGGACGAAATCGAGCAGTTCCCCGCGCCCGTCGTCGCGGCCGTCAACGGCTACGCGTTCGGCGGCGGTTGCGAACTCGCGCTGGCGTGCGACCTGCGGGTCGCCAGCGAGGACGCCGTCGTCGGCCAGACCGAAATCGACCTCGGCATCATCCCCGGGTGGGGCGGAACTCAGCGCCTCCCCCGCCTCGTCGGCGACGAGATGGCGCGCCGCCTCATATTCTTCGGCGAGCGCATCGACGCCCAAGACGCCCGCGAACACGGACTCGTCGGCGAAATCGTCGCCGGCGACGAACTTGGCGACCACGTCCACGAACTCGCGGCCGACCTCGCGGCCAAGCCGACCTACGCGCTCGCCGCCGCGAAGGAGGCGCTGAACCAGTCCCACGAGACCGGTCAGGAGGCGGGCCTGCGCTACGAGCGTCGCCTCTGGAGCGGCCTGTTCGGCACCCACGACCAGCGCGAGGGGATGGAGGCGTTCCTCGAAGACCGCGCGCCCGACTTCGAGTAGCGCGGAGACGGCCCCGAGCGCCCGATACGCGGCCCATACTTTTTCCGCCGGACGTCGTGGACACCACGGATGTCCGACACTCCGGGAACTCTCTCGTGGTCGGTCGGTCCGGCCGACTCGCGGGCGATTCGAGTCCTGTTCTACCTCGCCGAGGGACTGCTCGGCGGTGCGGTCGTCTCGATACTGTTCTCGGTGGCCGCGGAGACGCTTCCGGCGGCGCTCGCCGGCGACCCGTGGGCGCCGGGACTCATCGCCGTGTTCGCCCTCCTCGTCGCCGGTCGCGTGGTCTGGGGCTACGCTGTCGTACGGGCCGCGGCCGACCGGTCCCGGACCGCTCCCGGCGCCACGCTACTGACGTGGACTCGCGACCAGCAGTGGCGGTGGCCGCTACTGGTTACGCTCGTCGTCGGAACGGCGTTGGTCGCGCTCGGTTCCGGCGCGACCGGCGCGTTCTCGGAGGACTCGCGGTGGCTCGGGACGTTGCTCCTCGCCGCGGGTTGCTCGGCGCTCGGCGAGTTCCTGAGTTCCGAGGGCCAACTCGACGCCGAGAAACTGACGCTCGCGACGCCGCGGTACCGCGAGTGGCGCGAGGTGGACCTCCGGGCGCTCGCGTCGCTGCGGCGGGTCTCGGTCGGCCCGTTCGCCGTCTGCTGGCTCTCGGTCGCGCCCGGCGTCGAGGACCGGACGGCGATACAGGGGTTCTACGCGCTGCCGACCGACGTCGCCGAGCGGGGCCGGTCGGCCTTCGAGTCGGGACTCGCGGCCGACCCGCCCGTCGACGCCGAGACCGCCGAGCGCGCCCGGTTCTTCCGGCGGGTGAACCGGGCCGTCGGGGTCGGCGTCCTCCTGCTCGCGGTCGCGGCGTTTCTCGTCGTCGCGTGGTCCGGGATGCCCGTCTGGAACCTGCTCGCGTTCGCGTGGCTGATAGTCGGCGCCGGACTCTTCTTCCTCAAGTTCGCGGCGTGAGGGAAGTCACTCGCTCAGTTCTGTAGCCTCCCCGGTAAATTCGTCCAGTTCGAGGACGGTAGGCCCCTGCGGGCGATAGGATTGTGCGAACAACTATCACGAGTTGGATGCTATCGGGGGACGCAGTTTCGCTCACCGCGCTCGTGGGTAGATTTATCACCGCTAACGACGTATCGGTCGTGTTATCAGTCCGGGCATCGGTCGGCGGTGCCGCGGACCGACGCCCGCGAATCGGGGCCGATGACGGAGACAGCATGGAAGCACGACGAACCGAACCCCCGCATCGGACGCGACGACGGCCGACGGCCCTCGACCGCCGACTCCACCGGACCGACCGCCAACCGTGACTGACCTCCTCTTTTGGGCGCTGGTCGTCCTCGCCACGCTGACCGGCCTGTTCACGGCGTGGGCGCTCGGCGCGAACAGTAACTCGCCGCCGTTCGCGCCCGCCATCGGCGCGAACGCCATCTCGACCATGCGCGCGGCGTTCCTCATCGGGATTTTGGCGGCGCTGGGCGCGCTCACTCAGGGCGGGAGCATCTCGGACACGGTGGGCGCGGGCCTCATCGACGGCGTGGCCATCACCTCGCTGGCGGCGACCGCGGGCCTGCTCACCGCGACGGCGTTCATGGCCTTCGGCGTCTACACCGGCTACCCCGTCCCGGCGGCGTTCGCCACGACCGGGGCGATGATCGGCGTGGGTCTGTCGCTCGGCGGCGAGCCCGCCTTCGAGACGTACCGGCGAATCGCCACCTTCTGGGCGCTCGTCCCGCCGGTCTCGGGCGGACTGGCGTACCTCACCGCGACGGTCCTCCGGCGCGACGACATCCCCGAGACGGTCAGCGTCCCGCTGTTGGCCGGCGTCGTCGGCGCGATAGTGGCGAACGTCGAGTTGAGCGTCATCCCCGCACCGCCGGGTGAGGAGCAGGGGTCACTCGCGGGATTCGTTGCACAACTCGTCGGGTCGCCGGAACTCGCCGGCGTGGACTTCGTGGCCGCGCTCGTCACGCTCGCCGCCGGTGCCGCGAGCTTTCTGTTCATCCGGCGTCGGACGCAGGTCTCGGTGGACAAGGGCGTCAAGACGTTCCTCGTCGTCCTCGGGAGCGTCGTCGCGTTCTCCAGCGGCGGGAGTCAGGTCGGGTTGGCGACCGGTCCGCTCGAAAACCTCTACCGCGCGGAACTCGACCTGCCGGGTATCCTCCTGCTGGCAATCGGCGCGACGGGCATCCTCGCCGGCGCGTGGATGGGCGCGCCGCGACTCCTGCAAGCGACCTCGCGGGAGTACGCGCAACTGGGCATCCGGCGGTCCATCGCGGCGCTGGTTCCGGGGTTCGTCATCGCACAGGCCGCCATCGCGCTCGGCATCCCCATCTCGTTCAACAACATCATCATCTCGGGGGTCATCGGCGGCGGTCTCGCGGGCGGGTCGGCGGGCGTCTCGCGCCGGAAGATAGGCGTGACCCTCGCGTTCTGGCTCGTCACGCTGGTCGCGTCGGTCGCGGTCGGCTACGGTCTCTACTGGGCGTTCGCGCAGGCGCTCGGCGGCGCGGTGTAGCCCGACCGTCGGGCGTCGAGGCCCTCGGCGTCCCGGCCGTCAGCGCCGGGGCCGTCAAGTATCGGAGCCGTCTGGCGGCCGTCAAGCATCGGGGACCGTTCAGCGCGTCGCCCTCGACAGTCCCGCGAGGACGCACGTCGAACCGAGTCCGGCGGTGAGGAAGGCGCGAATCCAGCGGTACCCCGGCGCGTAGACGCCGCTCTCGTACAGTCCGGTCAGGTTGTGTACCGTGTCGAACAGGAGGAGGACGCCGACGCCGGCGACGAACCCGTAGAGAATCACGGCCGCGATTCCGGGGTCGGCGTCGGTCGCGTCGGCGGTCGCATCGGCGGATTCGCGGCCGGTCGCGCCGCGGTCGCTCTGCCCCTCGTCGGAACCGTCGGTGGCCATACCGAATCGGAACGCGCCGACTCGAAAAAGTTGACGAAGCGAAATCATTTCCCGCGGGTCCTCGAATCCCAGCATATGAAGAACGTCGCCATCGCCGACGTCGACCCCACCGAGTTCGGCGACGACGCGGCGGTCCGCGAGGGCGCGGACCGCCTCGGCGCTACCGACCTCGCGGTCAACCACTACCGAATCCCGCCCGGCGAGGGGTTCCCGAGCGGTCTCCACGCCCACGGCGACCAAGAAGAGGTTTTCGTCGTCCTCGACGGCACGGCGACCTTCGAGCGCCTCGGCCCGGAGCGCGAGGCGGCCGACGAAATCGCGGTCGAAGCGGGCGAGGTCGTCCGATTCGCGCCCGGCGAGTACCAGTCGGGGCGCAACGACGGCGACGAACTCCTCGTGGCGCTCGCGCTCGGGGCACCGCCCGACAGCGAGGACGTGCGCGTCCCGCTCGACTGCCCGGAGTGCGGCCACGGCTATCTGCATCCCGAGGCAGGCGGAGAGAGCGAGGCGAACGGGGGAAGCGAGACGGACGAGGAGGCAGGAGCGGCCGACGGAGAGACGGGCGAGACGGGCGTGACCCTCGACTGTCCGGCCTGCGGCGCGGCGAACGTCCCGCGGGGGTGTCCCGACTGCGGCGCGGAGATGCGGGTCGCGCTCGCCGGGTCCGACGGCGCGCCGTCGGACCCGGCGAGCGCAGGGACGGGGGATGGAACCGAGACGGCGACCGAGAGCGAGACCGGCGTCTCCGCCCGGACCGTCGTCGTCTGCACGGAGTGCGGCGGCGAGGCTCGAAGCCCGTTCGAGACGTGAGGACGAGAACTCGCTACGGTCCGCTCGCGTCGGCGACGACGGTGTAGATGCCGTTGGCGAACTGCTTCATCGCGTAGTAGACGCCGACGCCCCAGACCAGCAGCGCCGGGACGATACCGAGCCACGGTCCCAAGGCGTCGTAGATACTCGACGCGACGAAACTTCCGCCGGCGAGGAGGACGGCACCGGCCAGACCGGAGACGGCGGCTTCATCGACGGCCGCGTTTCGAGTCATACGGTTTCGTGCAGGCGGAGAGCTGTTAAATATCTTCTACCAGCGGCGCGCTCGCCGACGCCGCGGCGTCGGCGAGTCGAACTCAGGCGTCGTCTTCGACGCGGACCGTCGCGCGGCCGTCGAGGGTAAACGCCGTGCTGTTGGTCTTTCTTCGTTGTCACTTCGTCACTGACGCTTCCGCCACTGTGAGGTTCCGAGGCTTCCCGGTCCCGACGACGCCTCACCGGACGACCGTCACCGTCACGGGCGCTTCCGTGACGACCGTCGTCGCCACCGTCCCGAGGAGTCGGCGGGCGAGTTCGTGGCGCTCCCCGCCGTGGCCGCCCATGACGACGTGGTCCACGTCGCGGTCCCCGACGAAGTCGAGGATGGTCTCGGCGGGGTCGCCGGTCTCGACCGCCGTCTCGACGCTTCGGTCGGCCGCGGCGGCCCGTTTCTCGGCGCGGTCGACGAGGTCGTCGGCCCGTTCTCGCGCGCTCTCGCGGCGCTCCTCGCCGGGTTCGAGGACGCCGCTCTCGCTCATCGACGCGTCGAGCGGCGTCACGACGTTCAGGACGGTGACTCGGCAGTCGAAGGTGTCGAGCGCGTGGACCAGCGCGTCGTCGGCGAGCGGCGACCCGTCCAGCGGGACGAGGACGTGCGAGCGACTCATGCAGGTCGGTTCGGTCCCCAGCGGTAAGTATGCGCACCCGATAGCGAGGTTCGACACCCGGCGTCCCCGTCGCGCTACTCGATTTCGGCGAGTCGCTCCCGGACGAACGACCGATACGCGCGCTCGACGGCCGCCGGGTCGTCGCACGACTTCCAGTCCAGCGCGACCGACATCCACCGCGACCGCTGGACCAGCAGGTAGTACGGGTAGTTCCCGTTCACGATTTCGTCCGGGTCGATGCCGCGCTCGCGGGCGTAGCTCCGCCGGAGCAGGTGACGGAGGTCCGCCGCCCGGTCTTCGGTAGGCAACTGGACGCGAATCGTCGCGTCCTCGGCGAACGCGAGGTCCAACCGGTAGTCGCCGACGTAGGGGTCGCCGAAGTCGAGCACAGTCCGGACGTCGAGGCCGCCCTCTTCGTCCGACCCGAGGACGAAGTTGTCGAGGTGGAAATCCCGGTGAAGGACCGCCGGGGTCTCCGGCTCCGTAATCGCGTCGGCCACGCCGTCGAACGCCGCGACGATGTCGGGCACGAGGTCGGCGAACCGGCCGGGGTCGTCGCCGCACTGCACCTGCTCGACCAGCGAGGCCGGGTGGTCGGCCAGCGACGCGAACACTTCGCCCCACGAGTCGCCGCCGTCGGCGGTGAACGCGGGCGTCGCTCCCGCCTCGGGGTCGGTCATCCGGAGCGGGCCGCAGTCGTCGGCGTCGAGGGAAGCCGCGACCGGACCCTCCGCCTCTGCGAGTCGGAACTCGTGGAGTCGCGCGAGGTGGCGACCGACCGCGCGGACCAACCGCTCTCGGTCGGCCCACGAGAGTCCGTCGAGGTCCCGAATCTGGCGGCCCTCGCGGTGTTCGAGCAGGAAGTGGAAGACGCCGAGCGGACCGCCGTCCTCGGCTGTCGCCAGCACCTCCGGCACCGGCAGCGTCGTCGCGTCGGCGAGCGCCCGCAGGAGGTACGGCTCCGGCCGGAGTTCGGCGGTGGTGTTGAACGTCGCGGCCTTGAGGACCGCGACCTCGCCGCCGGCGAAGCGAATCCGGTAGATAGCGTTGATGCCCTTCGAAATCGGCGTCACGTCGGCGACGGCGCGCCCGCGGGCCTCCCGCGCGGCCCGAGCGACCGCCTCGGCGTCGGGTTCGTCCAACCGCTCGTCTCGAACCATATTCGTCCATGCCGGACGAGCGGTAAGTTTCTTCCTACGGTTTGTCACTTCGTGGCGGCGGGACCGCGAGGGACCCGACCGCCGCCGCGAAGGGGCAGGGATTAGTCGCTCGACTCCGAACCCCCGGCCATGGAGACTACCGACGCGTTCGTCGGCCTGACGTGTGTCGATTGCGAGGAGACGTTCGACGCCGAGCAGGCGACCCACCGCTGTCCCGACTGCGGCGGGATTCTCGACCCCGACTACGACTACGACGAAATCGACCTGTCGCGGGAGGACCTCGAATCCCGGCGCTTCGACTCGATGTGGCGCTACGAGGAACTCCTGCCGTTCCCGCGGAGCGCCGCCGTCTCGATGGACGAGGGCGCGACCCAACTCGTGGAGTGTCCGGACCTCGCCGACGAGATGGGCGTCGGGCGCGTCCTGTTCAAAGACGAGGGCCGGAATCCGACCGGGACGTTCAAGGACCGCGGCCAGACCGCCGCGATTACGGCGGCCGCCCAGCACGGCGCGACCGACGTGGCGCTCAACTCCGCGGGCAACGCCGGGCAGTCGGCCGCGGCCTACGCCGCTCGCGCCGACCTCCAGTCGCACGTCTTCCTGCCCTCGCGGGCCGGGTTCACCAACAAAGCGATGGTCAACGTCCACGGCGGCGACCTGACGGTCGTCGAGGGGCGCATCGGCGACGCGGGCGAGGCCTACGCCGACGCGATGGACCAACACGACGACTGGTACTCGGTCAAGACGTTCGTGACGCCCTACCGCCACGAGGGCAAGAAGACGATGCTCTACGAAGTGGTCGAGCAGAACGACTGGGAGGTGCCCGACGCCGTGGTCTACCCGACCGGCGGCGGCGTCGGTCTCGTCGGGATGCACAAGGGAGCCAAGGAACTGCGAGACCTCGGCCTCACCGACGAGATTCCCTCGATGTACGCGGCCCAGTCGTCGGGATGCGCGCCCGTCGTCGAAGCCTTCGACGAGGGCAAGGAGGTTCACGAGGTCTGGGAGACCCCCGACACCATCTGCGGCGGTATCGAGATTCCCGACCCCGGCGCGAGTCCCATGATTCTGGACGCGCTCCGCGAGAGCGACGGCGGTGCGGTGGCGACCAGCGACGAGGATATCCTCGACAGCGCGGTCGCGGTCGCCCAGAAGGAAGGCCTGGAGATGGGCGCGACCTGCGCGGCGGCCGCCAGCGGGGCGTGGGAACTCGCGCGCCGCGGCGAGTTCGACGACGACGACACCGTCGTCCTGCTCAACACCGGCGCGGGCAACAAGGACGACGACGTGTTACGAAGTCACCTGATGAGCAAGGGCGTCTGAGCGGCGGCGGACCGCTCAGTTGCCCGAGTCGTACTGCACGTCCGAGAAGAACGGGTACTTCGGCGTCGAGACGCGGTCGGTTATCTGGTGGGTCTCGGTGTCTATCACGACCAACTGGTCGCGGCCGGTGATGGTGACGTAGGCCTCCTCGCGGTACGGCGAGACGAAACAGCCGTGGGGACCGAGTCCCGGCGGGACGAAGTCTCGCTCGGGAAGTGGCGGCTGTATCTCGTCTTGGTCTTCGACCGTGATGATGTCCTCGGCGCGGTAGTTCCCCTCGGTGGGGTCGTCGGGCGCGCGGTAGACCGTCACCGCGTCGGACTGAATCCCCGCGACGAATATCTTCTCGCCGTCCTGTGTCGCGTGGATGTCGGCGTTCTGGTCGGTCAGCGGCCGCTTGCCGAGGAGTTGGCGCTCGCTCACGTCGATGATGCCCATGTCGTTCGACAGCGCGTTGGCGGTGTAGACGACGCCGCGCTCGTGGTCCACGTGGAGGTTGTGCGGGGCCTTCGAGACCGGGACCCTATCGACCATCTCCAGTCGGTCGAGGTCGATGAAACCGAGGCTGTTCCCTGCCTGATTGGTGACGTAGGCGAAGCCGTTCGCCACGTCGAAGACGATGTTGTGCGGGCCGTTCCCCACGTCGATGGTCTCGCGAACCTCCAAGCTCTCGTTGTCGATGACCGCGACCTGATTCGCGCCCGCCACTTCCACGAACGCGTCGTTCGTCTCCGGGTGGACATTGACACCTCGGGGCGCGGCGTCGAGCGGGATTCGCTTCACCTCCTCCTGCCGTTCGACGTTCACCACCGAAACGTCCGCCGACGCGGTGTTGGGCGCGTAGGCCAACTCGCCGTCGGTCGAGACCGCGCAGTACAGCGGTTTCTTCCCGACCGGTATCTCGGCGAACACCTCCTTGGTCTCTTGGTTCAACAGCGCGACGGAGTTCGCCAGCCGACAGGTGACGACCAGCGGCCGGTCGGTGGCCTGCCCGGTGGCGGTCGTAGTCTCCTCACCTTCGGTCGTCGTCCCGTCTCCCCCAGTCGTCGTCTCGCCGTCCTGCGCGGACGCGACCCCGCCGACGAGGCCCGTCGCCGCGACCCCGCCCGCGGTTCGGAGTACGTCACGGCGATGCGTACGGTCTTCTGAGTTCACACTACTTGCAGGGACGAGACTTCAATAAACGCCGTGGCCGTTGCTTTAGATAAGAGCGATTAGATGTTCGCCTCGGCGAGGAAAGCGGGGTTACGGCGGTCACGCGCGGCAAGTGGCGCTCGTCGCCGTCCGCCCTCGCGGCTACTGCTCGACGCTCACCGGGTCTTCGGCGATTATCCACGCGTCCGGTGACTCTTTCGACCGCAGTTCGAGGCTCCCCTCGTGGAAGTGAGCGGTGATCCGCTCGCTCGTCTCGGACTCGGACATCGTGTCTCCCGCTACGCCGGACCCCGACATTACTATTCGGCGTCTACGCGGGAGTACAGGCCGTCTAAGCCGAGATACCGCCGGGCTACGCGTCGATACACGCGGACTACGCACCGATACGGCCGGGCTACTCCGGGTCGGTGCGACCGCCTTCCGCGAATCCCGGCGTCGTCGCCAGCCAGACTGGACGAGTCGCTGGAGTCCGTCCTGTCGCCGGAACCGGCCATATCCCGGAGTCGGTCGCGTCGCCGGAGTCGGTCGCTAGGCGTTCGCGAGTTCGGAAGTCGAGAGTTCGGAAACCGGCGACGGAGACGCCGAGAGACGGGGCCGAAAATCAGTAGAAGTATACTTCGAACTCGTCGCCGCAACTGCTACAGTCCACCGTCGTCCCCGTGAGTCGGTCGGCGTCCCTGAACTGCGGGTCCGACTCGCCGCCGTCCGTGACCAGTTCGACGGACCGGTCCTCGCAGTTCGGGCATCCGATACTCGTTGCTGCTTGCGACATGTCCGCAACGACGTGAGCCGACGGGTTAGTTATAAACCGTCTAAACGACCCGTGGAACCGGCGTTTGTCGCGGACTACTTCCGACTAGCCTCAGTGTACGCTCGGTCCGACCCCGGTTGTCGGCACCTATCGACCGTCACGGGGACCGTACTCGGCGTCGAAATTCGCGCGGGACGGGGGAACCGACCTGAGACAAATATAAGTTTTAGACGGGTCTAATCGGACCTACGTGATGCTGAGCGACGTAATGGAAGACTACCTCAAAGCGATCTACGCCCTCCAGCAGGACGAGGAGGGTCCCGTCGCCACGTCCGCCATCGCCGAATATCTGGACGTGACGCCCCCGACCGTGACCAGCATGGTCGAGAAACTCGAAGACAGAGGGCTGGTCGAGCGCGAGAAGTACAAGGGGGTCGAACTCTCCGCGGAGGGGGAGACCGTCGCGCTCGAAGTTTTGCGCCACCACCGCCTGCTCGAATCCTATCTGACCGAACACCTGGACTACTCGTGGAGCGAGGTCCACGAGGAGGCCGACACCCTCGAACACCACATCAGCGAGGAGTTCGAGGAGCGCGTCGCCGAGGTACTCGGCGACCCTCAGGTGGACCCCCACGGCGACCCCATCCCGAGCGCCGACCTCACGCCGCCCGAGGAGGACGACACCGCGGCGCTCTCGGAGTACGCGCCCGGCGACAGGCTCGTCGTCGCGCGCGTCAGTGACCGCGACGAGGAGGAACTGCGCTACCTCGCGGACGCCGGCATCGCGCCCGGCACGGAACTCGAAGTCGTGGACGTGGCCCCGTTCGGGATGGTGACGGTTCGCATCGCCGACGCGCCCGAGGACTGTCCGGACGCGTCCGAGGACCGCTCCGACGAGAGCGCGCGCGAGCAGAGCCTCCCGGAGTCGGTCGCGGCGTCCATCCGCGTGCATCGCATCGACGCCGAGGGTCCGACGCCCGAGTCCGGAGTCGGCGGCGTATAGCTTCTCGAGACGTCACGCTGGCCGCCCTACTTCTTTAGCTAACCCCAAAAAGATAAGTACGTCTTCTGCCGTACGTACTTTTGATGCGTCTAAAAAATGGATTTGCCCTCCGGAATTCGGCCGGCCGTAGACGCTCACGACGTCGGTGGTCGGCGTGATGGGCGCGAACGAAGCGTTCGACATCCTCGTCGGGTCGTGGCGCGAGGGGTTCGTGCAGGTCAGCGGGTTCGTCGCCGTCACGGTCCTCCTGTTCAGTCTCCTCCAGTACCGCTACGACGGCCGCCTCGTCGAACTGCTCGAAGACCACGAGCGACTCCAACCCCTCGCGGGCGGACTGCTCGGACTCACGCCGGGGTGCGGCGGCGCTATCGTCGCGATGCCGCTGTACATCCGCGGCTCCATCAGCTTCGGCACCGTCGTCGCCACGCTCGCGGCGACCGCGGGCGACTCCGCGTTCGTCATCCTCGCGCTCGCTCCCGAGGCCGCGCTCTACGCCTACGCGCTCGCGTTCGTCTCCGGCGTCACCTTCGGGTACATGGTCGATGCGTGGGGCATGGGCGTCGGACGGGTAGACGACGCCGTGGAACGCTTCGGCCGCCCGATGACCGACGGCGGGTTCGCCACCGCGAGCGTCGCGGACGGCGGCCCGAGCATCCCCGACTACGACGGGCCGGGTGGTCACGGCCACGACTGCGACAACGGGCACGGTCACGACCACGACTGCGAACCCGGCCACGCCCACGGCGGCGCGCCGCTGTTTCTCCCCGACGAATCCCGGCTGTTAGCGCGGGTCACCCACGCGGTCCACGTCCTCTGGTGGGTCGTCGCGGCGGGCGCGCTCGTCGCCGGCGTCGCGTATCTGGCGAAGGGTGCAGCGGAACCCGCGTGGCAGGTCGCGCTCACGTACGACGGCCTGTTCACGGTCGCCGGTCTCCTCGGCACCACGCTGTCGTTCTACCTCTACTTCGTCGGTCGCCACTACATCGGCGAGGGCGACACCGGCCGCGTCCGCGAGTCGTTCGCCAGCGCGTACGAGACGTTCCAGCACGCCGCCATGGAGACCGCCATGGTCACCGTCTGGGTCATCGCGGGCTACCTCGTCTTCTCGTACGGCATGGCCGTCTTCGGGCTGGACATCCGCGCGCTCTCGGACACCGCGGGCGTTCTCGCACCGATCGCGGCGGCCGCGCTCGGACTCGTCCCCGGCTGTGCGCCCCAAATCGTGTTCGCACAACTGTACGCCATCGAAGGGGCCATTCCGTTCTCCGCGCTCGCGGCCAACGCGGTCAGTCAGGACGGCGACGCGCTGTTCCCGCTGATGGCCATCGACGCGAAGGCCGCCATCATCGCCACCATCTACACGACGATTCCGGCCGTCTTCGTCGGCGTCGGTCTCCACTACTTCTGGCCGTACGCCAGTTTCGGGTTCGGCGTCCTCGGGTAGTTCGGCTCTCCGAATCGCTGCGCTCGACCGCCGCTTCGCTCGGGAGAGACAGATTTTTCTCGTCCGGGCTATCACTCCCGATGGATGTTCGACGTCGTCGTCTCGGCGCTCGCGGGCGTCGCCCTGGGCCTCTCGCTGGCGGCCCCGCCGGGGCCGATGAACGCCATCATCGCCGAGGAGAGCGTCCTCCGCGGGTGGGGGTCGGGCTTCCGCGCTGGCCTCGGCGCGATGTCGGCCGACGCCTGCTTCTTCGTGCTGGCGCTGCTTGGCGTCGTCACCGTGGTCCGCGACGTGCCGGTCGTCCAGCGGGCCCTCTTCGGCTTCGGCGGACTCCTGATGCTGTACTTCGCCTACGGCACGGCGACCGACGCCAACGAAGCGTTCGGCGGCGACGCGGGGAACGGAGCGGACGATTCGACCGCGAGCGGCGAGGGGATCGAGACCGCGACCGACGGACCGCCCGAAGGCGAGGACAGCAAGGGGTTCCGGAAGGCGTTCGTGCTGGCGCTGACCAACCCCTACCAGATTCTCTGGTGGCTGACCGCGGGCGTCGGCCTGCTCGACCCCGGCACGTTCGCGCTGGACTGGCTCGGCGGCCTGACCGTCTCGACGGGCAGTCCGGTCATCGTCGTCGGCTTCTTCGCCGGTATCGCGCTCTGGATTTCGGGGTTCCCGGCCGCGCTGGTCACGGTCGGGCGGCGCGTGGACGCCTTCGCGCCCGTCGTCGCCTATCTGAGCGCCGTCGTGCTGGCGCTGGCCGGCCTCTCGTTCCTCTCGAAGGCGACCGGCTTTCTGGCGTAAGGGAGAGCGCCGAGGGTTCGAGTTTCGCGCATCTTCATTGACTACGGGGTGCGCTCCGTTTCACCGGCTACGGGACGCGCCGCGTCCGCGCTCGCGCAGTTCTGTGCGAGCGCAGACGCAGGCGGGGAGGGACGGGGCGCGGTCGCGGTGCTGTTGCAGTGCTGTGCGGGAGACTCCTCGGCGTCGGTAACAGTGCGGTTCGCGGATGCAGTGTCGTGCGGTCGCGGTCCGATTGGTGACGGGAGTCGCTCGCTTCGATCAATGTCCAGTTTGCCTGCGAAGTCACCGAACACGTCAGCACTCGCTCCCCGACCCGAAAAACAGCCGACTCCGCGGCCGTCCGCTCGCTATGGCCGTCGTTGCGTCCGGCGGTCCGAGGACTCCTCGTGGTCCATCTCGGGAACCTCGCCCTCCAGCCACTCGCGGAACCACTTGACGCGCTTCAGGCGCTTGTGGGCGATGCCCTCCGCGGTGTCGGTCTGGACGCGACCGGCGGCGTCCTTGCCGCGTTCCATCACTCTATCGACCATCTCGGCGGCGTCCATGTGCGTGCGGGCCTCGTAGCCCATCCGGAGGAGCATCAGCGCGGTGCCGTTCGCGCCCACCTTGTCGAGCAGGTCGGCCTCGATGAGACACTGGGTCTCCTTCGGCAGGTCGGTCAGGTCGCCCTGATAGGAGTGGTTCTCGACCGCTTTGCAGACCTCCTCGATGAACGATTCCGGGAAGTCGCCGTGGGTTTCGAGGTACTTCCGGGCGATGCGCGCGCCCTCCTCGGCGTGGACCTCTTGGTCGGCGTCGAGTTTGGCGATGTCGTGGAACAGCGCCGCGACGCGGGCCACGTCCACGTTCGCGCCCTCCTTCTCGGCGATGGTGCCCGCGAGGTCCACCACGTTGAGGATGTGGTTGAACCGGTACTCCGCGGAGTGCCACGGGTACCACCGCATCCGACCGCCGCCGTCCTCGTTCTCGACGCTGGCGGCGAGATACTCGTAGACGAAGTCCTCCATCTCCTCGAACTCGGCGTCGGTGACGGGTGACTCCTTAATTTCGACTCCCACAGAACCACCTCGATTTGCAGACGTTCGTGCTCATTCTTACTCGTATAAACGAATGATTGACTCTTTAGACTTACGACGACGATACTGAGAACGGTTCGGCGGTTTCTCCGCGTTCGTCCGGAACGCGCGTCGCTCGAATCGGGGGCCTGAACGCCGACTGTCGGCAGGTTCCTGACACCTCGGGGTCGGCGCGCGTCCGCGACGCACGTCGGTGGCCTCCCCCCTCACCCACCCGCCTACCCACCGACGCGCGCACGGCGACTCGGTGGTCGGCCGCGCGCTACGCCGACAGCACGAACTCGATGCGCTCGGTCGCCTCGCCCTTCGACTCCCGATTCGTTATCTCGACGCGGCCGACCTCGCCGAGGCTATCGACGTGCGTACCGCCGCAGGGGCAGTAGTCGAACTCCTCGATTTCCACGACGCGGAGCGGGTCCACTTGGTCGGGGATGAGATTCAGGAGCGCGCGCCCTTCCTCGGTCTGCTCTTCGACCTCCTCGCGCGGGCGCTCGGCTTTCGTGACTTCGAGGTCGCGCTCGATGGCCTCGTTCGACAGGCGCTCGATGCGCGCGACGTTTTCCTCCGAGAAGTCCGCCGGTTCGAAGTCGATGCGCGAGCGGTCGGCGTGGACCTGGTTGCCCGCGGTCTCCGCGCCGTACTCGTCCAAGACGACGCGCGAGACGACGTGCTGGGCGGTGTGCATCCGTCGGTGGGCCTCGCGGCGCTCGGCGTCGATGCGCCCCGAGACGGTCTCGCCGACTGCGGGGCGCTCGCCCTCGAACGCCTCGACGTAGTGGCGTACGTCGCCGTGGTTCTTCCGGACCGACGTCACCCTCGCCGACCCGCCGTCCCACGAGAGGTCGCCGCGGTCGGCGGGTTGGCCGCCGCCCTCGGGGTAGAAGTACGTCCCGTCGAGGACGAGGTAGTCGTCGCCCACCTCGCTGACGGTCGCCTCGAACTCGGTCACGTCGTCGGCGTCGGGAAGATAGCGTTGCTCGGTCACACCCGGCCCAAGGCGGTCCAGCGGCTTAACCGATTGGCTGGCGGAACGTCGGGACACCGTCTGGACACCGCTCGTCGCCCGCGCCAGCGCTCGGGCGGGGTCAGTTCAGCCATCCGGCGACCCGTCGCCGGAGTCGCGCGAACAGCGGCGTCCGCTGCGGGTCGTCGTCGTCGCGACTCGGCCGCCGGGTCGCGCTCTCGGCCGCCGACTCGCGGCGGGCGTGCGCGGGCCGGGCCTGTTCGCGTGTCCGGAACAGGTCGCGGGTGGCGAGCGCGAACAGCGACGCGCCGAGGAACGTCCAATCGACGACTCGCGGTCGCCGAGCGCGCCGGACGGCGACGTAGCTAACGCCGACGAGGAGTACCGAAGCGAGTACCAGCCACGTCAGTTGCATCGGTCTCGGGCGTCGGGACCGCGGGACTGTCGGTCGGTGTGAACGGGGGCCATCGTCGGCACCGACGGGTCGGAGCGGTTTTGTTATACGTCGTCTGACGACCGTCACGGAGTCTTCCACGTTGCCGCCGAAGCGAGGTGCGAGCGGTAACGACTCTTTGTAGCCGAGTAGGCACGGTCATCCGACCGTCGCGGCGAGCGTGATTACCCCGGCGAGCAGACAGACGAGACCGACCCGGCGCTTGTGGTCGGCGAACTCCTCGCTCGGTTCCGGCGGGACGTTCAGGAGGTCCGACTGGACGCGGAGGACGGTCAGCGGGAACAGGTAATCCGCGAAGCCCCACGCGACCAAGACGAGGCCGAGACCGAGTTTCACGGGGTGCATGGAGTGACACTAGTCAACGTGGGACACGAAATAAGTTATTGCGGCGTTAGGGACATCGCTGTCGGCGGTGGCGGTGTCTCGATAGGCTTCTAGCTCGGGTCACGTTGGCCGAACGTCCGCGAGTCGTCTCGGCTACCGACCGGACGGAGAACACGAACGAACGGTGGAGTAGTCCCGGGCGGATTCGAACCGCCGTCATAGGCTGGCTTCCGTAACGGCTCGTGACCCGCTACGTCCAAAGGCCCATATGATTGGCCACTACACCACGGGACTGCATCCGTTCCTAAAGCGACGAATTACTTGAACGTATCGCAATCGAAAAGCCCCGGCAAGCCCCCGCAAACTCAGTCGGCTTCGCCCTCGCCGACCAACTCGGCGCACATGTCGGCCTCGGCGTCGAAGCAGTCCGGGCATTGCGGTTCGCGGTCGATGATTGTGTCGAGTCGCTCCGCGACGGTCTCGTCGATGACGCTCTCGAGGGCCTTCGCCTCGCTCGGAAACTCCTCGACTTCGAGGACGTTGTGGAGGAACCGCTCGATGATGCAGTAGGTCTGGAGCGCCTCGCGGGCCTGCTCGATGCCCTCGTCGGTCAGCGAGACGCCCTTGTACTTCTCGTGGTCGGCCAGTCCGCGGTCCTGAAGCTTGCCGATCATCTCGTTGACGCTCGCGGGACTCACGTCGAGACGGTCGGCGAGCGCGCCGGTCGATGCGGGACCGTTCTCCATCCGCTGCACGAGATAGATCGCCTTCAGATACTGGTCTGCGGTGTTCATGCTCGTCTCTCCATGAATTTCGTCACTTCCTCGACGCCGTCGGCCTCTTCCTCGCGAATCGCTTTCAGGGTCGCCAGCAGTTCCTCGCGGTCGAGCGCGTAGTCGGTGTCGCTGGCCTCGATGGCCTCGATGAGGTCGTCGTAGAACTTGTAGGCGGTCTCCTCGCCGTGGAGTTGGTCGTAGAGAATCCCGTCGAAGCCCTCGGGTCCGGTCTGGGCGTAGCGGGCCTCGACCAGTCGTTGTATCTCTTCGAGGGGCACCGCCTCGGCGTCCAACTGGTCGATGAGGGCCTCCAGTCGGCGACGGTGGTCCGCGGACTCCTCGCGGGCCTCGTCGAGCAGTTCCTCCACGTCCGCGTCGCGCTCGTCCGCCGAGAGCGTCTCGTAGTGGCGGGCCGCGCGGACCTCGACGACCTCCTCCAACACGATGCCGATCTGGAGCAGGCGCGCGAGTTGGTTGTCGGTCGAGACGCGGTCGTTGACCGTCATCCCGACCACCCGTGGTCGTCCGTCGATACCGCTGTCATGAGTAGACAGTGGGGAGTTGGGAGACTTAACAGGTTTGGTCCGACGCGTGCGGTACTGGCGGACCGGGCACGAGGCGAAGAGACGAGCGGAGCAGACGAGAGAACAGGAGAGAATAGAAGCGAATCAGAGAGAGGAGAACCGGAGAGAAGAGAACCGAAGACGACCGCTGGACGACTACTCGCGGAGTCGTTCCTGCACGCGCAGTTCGAGGTCCTCGCGCAGTTCCTCGACTTCGACCTCCTCGAAGACGGGGACGAAGAAGCCCTCGACCAGCATGTTGCGGGCCGACTCGTCGTCCAGACTGCGGGAGGTCATGTAGAACATGTCCTCCTCGTCTATCTGGCCGACAGTGGCGGAGTGGCTGGCCTCGGTGTCGTGGTTGTTGATGATGAGCTTCGGCGACGCGTCGGCCTCGCTCTCGTCGCTCAGCATCAGGGTGTTCTCGCGCTGGTAGGAGTTGGTGTCCCACGCGTCACGGCCGACGTCTTGGACGCCCTCGTAGACCGAGCGCGCGTCGTCGTCGAGCACGCCGCGGGTCACGAGGTCCGCGGTGGTGTGGGCGGTGTTGTGCCAGACGCGGGCCGCGATGTCGAAGTGCTGGTCGTCGTGGCCGAAGAACGCGCCGACGGTCTTGGTCTCCGAACCCTCGCCGTCGAGGTTCGTCTCGACCGAGGACTTCGTGAGCCGCGAGCCGATGTTGCCCTCGACCCAGTTGACCGTGGCGTAGTCGGCGGCCTCGCCGCGCTTGAGCGTGTAGTTGTACGTCTCTTCGTCCAAGTCTTGGAGCGAGCCGTACTGGATGTGGCTGTTCTCGCCCGCGGCGACCTCCACGATGCCGCTGTAGTAGCGGTCGCCCTCGATGTCTTCACCTGTATCCTGTCGTTCGAGGATGGTGACGGAGGAGGACTGCTCGGTGACGACCAGCGTGTAGTTGAACAGCGACTGGGAGTGCTGGGTCGTCCGGATGGTCACGTCCTCGGCGTCGACGTTCTCCGGGACGTAGACCAGCGTGCCCGTGCTGAACAGCGCCGTCGAGAGCGCGGTCAGGTAGTTCTCCTGCGGGTCGATGACGGACCCGAAGTGTTCTTTCAGGAGGTCCTCGCGCTCGTCGATGGCCGCAGCGAGCGGCAGGACCTCGGCCTCGTCGGGACCGACTTGGTCCTTCTCCTCGGCGGCGTTCAGCGGGTCCACGAAGCTCTCGTAGTCGAGCGCGTCGAGGTTGGTCCAGTCGCGGCCCGGCGTTCGAATCACGTCGGGCATCTCCAGTTCGCCGAGCGCGTCGAGCGCGTCGAGGCGCGTTTCGAGCAGCCAGTCGGGTTCGCCGAGTTCGTCGGAGATTTCCCGGACCGTCTCCTCCGAGATGGTCTCGTGTACCTGCGTCGCAGTCATCCGAGACTCCCCTCCATTTCGAGTTCGATGAGTCGATTGAGTTCGACCGCGTACTCGATGGGCAGTTCCTCCGTAATCGGCTCGATGAAGCCGGAGACGATCATCTGCTTGGCGTCGTCGTCGTCCAGTCCGCGCGACTGGAGGTAGAAGACGTCCTCGTCGCCGATTTTGCCGACGGTCGCCTCGTGAGCGACGTCCACTTTCGACTCGTCGATCTCCATGTACGGCATCGTGTCCGACGTGGACTCGTTGTCGAACATCAGCGCGTCGCACTCCACGCTGGTCGAGGAGTGTTCCGCGCCCTCGGAGATGTGGACGAGGCCGCGGTAGTTGGTGCGGCCGCCGTCCTTCGAGATGGACTTCGATTCGATGGTGGACTTGGTGCGGGGCGCGTTGTGGTAGACCTTCGCGCCGGTGTCGATGTTCTGGCCTTCGCCCGCGAACGCGATGGTGATGTTGTTCGCGGAGGCTCCGCGGCCCTTCAGGATGGTGCAGGGTAGAGCATGGTGGCTTTGGACCCCATGCTGCCGGAGACCCACTCCATGCGCCCGCCCTTCTCGACGATAGCGCGCTTGGTGTTGAGGTTGAAGGTGTTCTTCGACCAGTTCTGGACGGTCGAGTACTGGACGTGAGCGTCTTCGCCGACGAAGACCTCGACGCCGCCGGAGTGGAGGTTGTGGCTGCCGTACTTGGGCGCGCTGCACCCTTCGATGTAGTGAACCTCCGAACCTTCCTCGGCGATGATGAGAGTGTGCTCGAACTGGCCCATCCCTTCCGAGTTCATCCGGAAGTAGGCTTGGACGGGCATCTCGACCGTCACGTCCTCGGGGACGTAGACGAAGCTCCCGCCACTCCAGACCGCGCCGTGGAGGGCGGCGAACTTGTTGTCGCTCGGCGGGACGCAACTGGTCATGAAGTGTTCCTTCACGAGGTCCTCGTGTTCCTGGACGGCTTCGTCCATGTTGCAGAACACGACGCCCTTTTCCTCCCACTGCTCCTGCATGTTCTGGTAGACGACCTCCGACTCGTACTGTGCGCCGACGCCCGACAGCGCCTTGCGCTCGGCTTCCGGGATACCCAGCTTCTCGAAGGTGTCCTGAATATCTTCGGGCAGGTCGTCCCAGCTATCCGCGCCCTCGCGCTTGTCCACGTCGGGGCGGATGTACGGAACGATCTCTTCGACGTCGAGTTCCGTGAGGTCTGGCTGGCCGGGCCAGTCGGTCGGCATCGGCATGTTCTGCCAGTGTTCCAGCGCCCGGAGCCGTCGGTCGAGCATCCAGTCGGGTTCGTCCTTGTCCTCGCTGATGAGGCGGACGACCTCCTCGGTCAGTCCCTTGTCCGACCGGACCGCCGCGCTCTCCTCTTTCTTGAACGCGAAACGCTCCTCCGTGTTTGTCTCTTTCAGTTGGTCTTGTTCCGAACTCATGCTATCACCTTAAGCCGCCTCGTAGACTTCTTCTCGGACCCAGTCGTACCCCTTGTCTTCCAACTTCTCGGCGAGTTCCGCGCCGCCGCTCATGGCGATTTCGCCGTCGAGCATGACGTGGACGTGGTCGGGTTCCACGTAGTCGAGGATGCGCTGGTAGTGGGTAATCTGGAGAATCCCGGTTCCCTGCTCGTCGCGCAGGGCGTTGATACCGTTCGACACGTCCTGCAGGCGGTCGATGTCCAGCCCGGAGTCGATCTCGTCCAGCACCGCGATGGACGGTTCGAGGATGGCCGCCTGCAGCACCTCGTTTTGCTTCTTCTCGCCGCCGGAGAAGCCGGCGTTGAGGTACCGCTGGGCGAACGTCTCGTCCATGTCGAGCAGTTCCATCTTTTCGGAGAGGATCTGCTGGAACTGGGCGACGTCGACCTCGCCCTCGTCGGCGGGGCCTTCCATCGGACTCGTGTCGTAGCCCGCGTCTTCCTCTTCGTCTTCGGCTTCGGCCTCTTCCTCGTCGTCCTCGAAGAGTTCCTCGCGCTCGTCGAGTTTCGCGTTGAGCGCCTGTCGGAGGAAGTTGACCATCGTGACGCCCTCGATTTCGGCCGGGTACTGGAATCCGAGGAAGACGCCGAGCGCCGCGCGCTCGTTCGGTTCGAGGTCGAGCAGGTCCCACGAGCGCTTCTCCTCGGGAATCTCCTCGCCGAACTCGTCGTCCTCGAGGGTGAGGACGATTTCGCCCTCGGTTACTTCGTAGGCGGGGTGTCCGGCGACGACCTTCGCCGTCGTGGACTTTCCGCTTCCGTTCGGTCCCATCAGCGCGTGAATCTCGCCGGATTTGACTTCGAGATCGACGCCGTTGAGAATCTTCTCGTCGGCCTCGACCACCTCAGCGTGTAGATTTTTGAGTTCTAGCGTTGCCATTGTTAGGCTCACCTAAGTCGTTCGGAGAATG
Source organism: Halorussus gelatinilyticus (assembly GCF_023238445.1). Lineage (GTDB taxonomy): Archaea > Halobacteriota > Halobacteria > Halobacteriales > Haladaptataceae > Halorussus > Halorussus gelatinilyticus. The sequence goes on from NZ_CP096658.1 coordinate 2,477,844, forward strand.
GGTTGTGCGACCCATAATGCTTTCGCATTCCCACGTAAATGGTTTCGCGCCGACGGAAAATATCTTTTCGGAATGGGAAAAACTGTCACGGGACGCGACCGGTGGTCCCGCAGTCGCGGGTCAGACGAAACTGCCGAGTCCGGTCTGCTCCTGTCCGGATTTCACCTCGTCCCACGAGATATCGAGCGCTTCGAGGATGCGCTCGATGGGGCCTTGGAGGGTCTTGTCGAGCATCTTGTCCCAATCGACCTCGAACTCCTCGGGCACTTGGTCGGAGAACTCGAAGCAGATCACGTCGGGGTCCTTCTTGAACTTCCTGTAGAGGCGGTCTTCCTTCGAGGACCCGCTCGGGTCGAAGCCTTCCTCGCTCTCCATCCGGTGCCAGAAGTCCGGATGGACGCCCTCCAAGTAGAGGCGCTTCGGTTTGCTCCCGCGCTGGAAGTTGGTCCCGAGCATGAGGTTGGCGTACTTCGCTCCCCGGACCTGCGCGGTGTCGGTGTCGTAGGCGTCGAGTCGCTTGCCGATGCCGCCGGGGATGCCGACGTCGTCCAGATTCACGTTCCCCGACTGGTAGTCCTCGATGACCTCGTGGACGTAGTCTTTCACGTCGTCTAACTCCTCGCCGTGGACGATCATGTCGATGACCCGCTTCTGGACCTCCTTCGTGATGGGCGCGATGTCCGAGCGCTTGTACTCGAAGCCCGTGATGTCGATGTCGTCTACGTTCTTGCCCTCCTTCCAGACGATGTGGCCCGCGTAGCGCTTCTTGGTCCCGGCTTGGAAAAATCGGCGGTAGAGCTTCTCGAACTCGATTTGGAAGCGGTGTTCCTCGGCGTTGAGTTCCTCGTGCGCGAAGTCGTCGTAGGCGGCGTTGATGTGTTCCTCTATCTCGAAGGACTGCTCGATGGCGCTCTCCTTGGAAACGCCGTCGCCGAGTTCTAGCATGACGGAGTCCGTGTCCCCGTAGGCCACCTCGTACCCGAGCTCCGTCGCCGTCTCGTCGGTGTACTCGATGACGTCTCGACCGGTCGCCGTAATCGCGGCCCCCATCGCCTTGTCGTAGAGGCGGAACCGCTCCCAGCCGAGAACGCCGTAGAGCGAGTTCATGATGACCTTCACCGCGGCCTGCTGGCGGTCGAATCGCTCGTACTCCGTCGTTCCGGGGTCGCGTTCGTTCCGTAGGGCCTTCTTCTCCTCGCGCTCGGCGAGCGTCTCGTCGATGATTTCGCGGATAATGCCGTCCGGTTCCTTCCGGAAGTGGGTGCCTGTAGGGGCGCGGTAGGTCTCGCCGTCGTACTCGTCGGGGTCCACCTTCGTCTCCGGAGAGGCGTTGATGGTGGTCATCGACATCGGGTACAGCGATTTGAGGTCCAGCACCGTCACGTTCTCCTTGACGCCGGTGATCGGCTCGAACACCGCGCCGCCCTCGTAGTCCTCGCTCTCCTGTTTCCCCTTCGACGGGAGCGCGAACTCCCCGTGGGCCTTGTGGAGGACGTACATGTCCACCGCGTCGCCGGGCGTCGTGGCGTCTTCGAGCTTACAGCCGACGAACGAGGCGACCTCCTCCCAGAAGGAGACGATGTCCTGCTTGCGATCGAGTTCCACGCACAGCTCCACGTCCCTGACGTTGTACTCCAGCAGGCGCTCGGGGTCGTTCTCCCAGAGGTCGCCGATGTCGCCCGCGTAGCGCTCCTTGCCGACGCCCAACTCGACCTCGCCCACCGCGTCGAGGCGGTAGGATTCGAGTTCGGAGAACTGGGTGCGCTTGTAGCCGTACAGCAAGTCGAAGACGACCCGACCTTTGACCGTCGGTGCGCCCCAGTCGGAGTCCCAGACCTCGTTCACGCGCGAGAGGCGGTCGGAGTCGAGGTCGTACTCGTCGGGTCCGTCGAGTCTGTCCAGCCGGTCGATGAGATAGGGCGCGTCGAAGTCGTCGGCGTTCCATCCGGTGAGAATGTCGGGGTCGGTCTCGTCCAAGTAGTCGAGGTACGCCGCGAGCATCGCGCGTTCGTCTTCGAACGACCGGACTTCGAGGTCTATCTCCTCGATGGGGTCGTAGCCCGGCAGGTCGTCGGGGGCCTCGGCGTCGCCGTTCGGGGCGTCGGCGAGCCACGCGATGTACTGGTCGTCGTAGGAGTCGAAGGTCGTCAGACAGATAATCGGCTCTTCACCTTCCTCGGGGAAGCCCGAGCGGTCGTCCACCTCGATGTCGAAGTAGTGGACGCGCGGGTCCGCTTCGACTTCGACCGGTTCGACGGTATCTAACTGGTCGTGGAAGTAGAGGTCGCCCGACTCGTCGCGGCGCTCGGGGATGCGAATCCCGCTCTTGACGTTCTTGTCGATGAGAAACCGGTTCGGGAAGAGGATGTCGGCCTCGTAGTGGTCGAACTCGTCGCGGACGTTCCCCACGTCGCGTGGCGTCTGACCGAATATTTTGGTCAGTTTCTCGCCCCGGATGCTCTCGTAGGGGTCGCCGTTCTCGTCGGTGGTCTCGCTTCCCGTGAGACTGTCGTACTCCTCTTCTGGCGGGCCGTCCAGCGAGGCGGTCGGCGCGTAGAAGTACGGTCGGAAGCCGACCACGCGGACGTGTTCGAGGGTGTTGTCCACGGTCCGACCGAGGACGTGGACCACTGGCGCTTCGTCGTCTCCCGACCCTTCGACGGTGTAATCGACCTGCATCACCGCGAGTTCGACTTCGCCGTCTACGTCCGGAAGCCAGTCGTCGTCGCCGACGACCGAATCGGCGCTCTGGTGGTCGCTACCGGCGACCGCGCGGGCCTCGGCCTCCACGTCGCGGTCGTCGCCGCCGTCGTCGGAGAAGTCTGTAAGTGTCGTAGACCCCGAATCGCTCATGTGAATCGACTTTGGCGGGTTCGGCTAAAAACCCTCCCTTCTGGGACCCTGAGAGGGTGTCGAATGGAAAGCTATATAACGTGTTAACACTTACCACGGGATTAGGTGACGCCAATGTCCGACCACGCCAACCCTGGCGACGAGCTGGACCGTGCGGAAGCGGCGCTTCCCGAGACCACGGAGACGGAAGCACCCATCGAGGCCTACGAGACGGAGGACGGCGTCGTATTCTATGACGCGGACAATCCGTTGGCGTGGTTGAAGGCGGGACGACCGCTTACGCTGAAAGAGCAAATCTGACGGTCCCGCCCCGATTCCCGGCCCGGACCGGTCGTCACTGACGGCCGGTCCGACCGCACCGACGAGGACGAAGCGTTTTTCCTCGTTCCCTTTCGACTATCGAACAGTGGCTTCCGACGATTCCACGCCGGACGACAGCGACGACTCGGTAGCCGAGCTGTTGCCCGAGGACCCGCCGCAGGCGGAGGCCGACCTCCTCCCCGACGACCCCTCGGCCGACCTCGGTCCCGACCCGCCACGAGTTCCGGACACGTCCCAGAGCGAGGCCGACGCCGAACTCAAGCGGCGGTTCTGGTCGCTCGTCTTCGTCTTCAACGTCGCGCTGTTCGGCGTGAGCCTCGGCCTGATGCTCGTCGCCTTCGAGGGTCGCCTGCGACTCGGCGGCGCGATGGTCGCCGTCGGCGCGGTCGCGTTCCTCCGTGGCTGGCGCGGCTACCGGAAGGCTCGGAGCGACGCCGACGACGGAGCGGACGACGAACCGGACGCCGAGGGAGACGACGAAGCTGACACCGATGCGTCCGAATCGTCCGAACCGGACGACTCGGACGCTAGCAGTTCTGCCGATTCTGGTTCCGCCGGTTTGGACGACTTGGATGCCGCCGGTTCGGACGACGCCGAGACCACCGACGGGGAACTTCAGAAGGACTAACCGCGCGCCAGGCATACCGGCGGCCATGCGAACCGTCCGGGACGAGTCGGGAGAGCGATTCCTACTGCTCGCCGAGTCGAGCGACGCCTGTAAAGTCCGAAACCCCGAGACCGGCGAAGAGGGCTACCGGGAGCGCGACGAACTCGAAGCTGTCTCGGGGGAGTCGCCGCTGGCGACCGCCGCCCGCGCGGTCCCGGAACCGGCCCGCGCGGTCCTGACTGCGACGCACGACGAGCGCGCGCTCGGCCTGCTGGTGGACCTCCGCGAGCGCGGGCCGCACTCGGTCCGCCACCTGCTCGACGCGACCGACCTCTGCGAGAGCGACCTACTGGGCATTCTGACGGAGTTCCGCGCCGCCGGACTGGTCGAAGAGACCGACGTGATGGGCGAGCGCGGCTACGCGACGACCGAGACGGCGGACGAGGGACTGGCACTGATGACCGGCGAGTGACTGGTCCCGGAGCGGCCGCCCCCGGCGGCGCTCACTCGACCTCCGCTCGCGCCCTGCGCAGGCACTCGTCGGCGAACTCCGAGAACTGAGTCCCCGACTCCTTCGAGAGCGCGACCGTCACGCCGTTCTCCTCGTCTATCGGCACGAGTAGCACGTGCATTCCGCCGTAGTAGGTGAGGTTACATCGCGGTTCGCCGACCGCCGAGTTGAGCCGGTCGGCCTCGTAGAGCGTCCGATGGACGGTCCGGACCAACTCGGAGTACTCGTCCACCCCGTCGTCCGAGAACGCCCGCTCTACCTCGTCGCTCCGGTAGAGAACCGAAAACGACTCCATGTCGTACGCGCCGACACAGTGTAACGAGGTGCCGACCCGCTGCTGGACGAACTGTCGCACCCGTTCTCCAGCACGGATATGCATATTCTCAAGTTGCTGTCTCGGCACAAAAAATCCTCCGACGGCGACGGTCGGCTCGCGGCAGTCGGCTTACGGTGGTCGGCGTACGGCGGTCGCCCGGACCGCGCTTCCGTCAGTCCGCGGCCTCCAGCACGGTCTCGCGGCGCTCTACCGTCGAGCGGTTCGACACCGAGTCCTTCTCGACCCATACCACGTCGTCGGCCGCCGCGACGAGTTCGTCGTCGTGGCTCACGACGATTATCTGCTCGACGCCCAACTCGCGCATCGACGCGACCAGTTCCGCGAGTTGCGAGACGTGCCCCGAGTCGAGGAAGACGGTCGGTTCGTCCAAAATCAGGGGCGGCATCGGTGCGGTCCCCTCGATGCCCTCCGAGAGCAGTCGGTAGATGGCACACCGCAGGCTCAGGTTGAACAGCGCGCGCTCGCCGCCCGAGAGCTGTTCGGGGTCAAGCGCCTCGCCGTCCTTCTGGTAGACGGTCAGTTCGTACTCGCCGTCGAGTTCGATGCGCGCGTACGAATCGTTCTGGTACACGAGGTCGAACACCTCGTTGAGCATCTCCTCTAACTGCTCGACGTTGCGCTGGCGGAGTTCCGCCCGCAGGTCGCCGTACATCTCCTGTAGCTCTGCGGCCTCCTCACGAAGCGATTCCAGCGACTCGACGCGCTCGCGGAGGTCGTCGCGCCGGTCGCGCAGTCGTTCCAACTCTTCGAGTTCGCTCTCGACGCCGCCGATGGCGCTCTGGAGGTCGTCGCGCTTCTCTCGGAGTTCTTCCAGCTTCACCTCGACCTTCTCCAAGTAGTCCTCGGCCTCTTTCTTGTCCTCGCGGGCGCTCTGGACCTTCCGGTCGTCGTAGCTCTCCCGGAGGTCGCTGCGACGCTCGCGCTTGTCGGCGAGGCGCTCGCGGCGCTGGTCGTTGACCTCTTCGAGGTTCCGACGCTTCTCGCGGTGGCGCTCGATGTCGTCCTCGGCGTCCGCGATTCGTCCGCGGAGGTCCCGAATCTCGTCCAGTCGCTCGCGCTTGGTCTCGATTTCCTCGCGCTCCGCGTCCAGTTCCTCGACGCGCGCCTCGCGGTCCTCGGCTTTCTCCCGCAAATTCTCGGCGTCCTCGCGCTTCTCGGCGGCGTCCGATTCGAGGTCGTCTGCCGCCTCGCGCAACTCGGCGGCCTCCTCGCGTTTCTCGGCGACCGACGCCTCCTTGTTCTCGACCAACTGCTCGACGTTCCGACGGTTCTCGCGCGTGTTCTCGACGGTCTGCTCGGCCTCGCGGAGTCGCTCGGCCTCCTCGACGGTCGCCTCGACTCGCTCGCGCTCGTCGCGGACCTCGGCGAGTTCGGCGTCGAGTTCGTCGGCGCGCTCGCGGTCCTTCGCCAGCGTATCGACGTGGGGCGAGTCCTCGACGGGTTGGCCGCACTCGGGGCACTTGCCCTCGTCGAGCAGTTCCTCGGCCTCTTCGATGCTATCTCGGAGACTGGTGAGTTCGGCGGTCAGCTCCTGCTCGCGCTCCCGGAGGCCCTCGCGCTCCTCGCGGCGCTCTTCGAGGTACGACTCGGCCTCGCCGAACGCGACCGGTGCGTCCTCGAACGCGGCTTTTTCGTCGTCTATCTGCTCGCCGAGGGTCTCCAGTTTCTCGCGATACGAGTCGAGGTCCGCTTCGGCCTCCTCGGCGTCGGTTTCGAGTTGGTCGGCGCGCTCGCGCTTCTCGCTGGCGCGCGACTCGAACTCGTCGGCCTTCTCGGCGAGTTTGTCGGCTTGGTTGCCGAACATCATCGCCTGCTTCTCGGCGTCGCTCAGTTCCGACTGCAACTCGTCGTCCTCGGCGTCGAGTTCGTCCAGCCGGGCGTCGATGGACTCCTCGTCGGCGGTAGCGATGTCGGTCTCCGACAGGCGGTCCTCGACCTCGGATTCGAGGTCTTCGACGCGCTCGCGGAGTTCCCGGACGCGCTCGCCGTGTTCGGTCCGCTCTCGTTCCGTCTCGCTGATTTCGGACTCCAGTTCCTCGATGTCCGACGACAGCGACTCCAGCTCCTCGCGCTTCTCCTCGTAGCTCTCCAACACCTCGACGGCCTGCTCGTAGGTCTCCTCGGCGGTTTCCTTGTTGCCCTCGAATCGCTCTATCTCGCCCTGGGTGTCCCCGAGCTTCGACTTGAGGTCGTTCAGCCGCTCGTGGAGGTTCTTCTCCTCTTTCTCCTCTATCTGGTCGTCGAGCCCCGCGAGCCGGCCCTCCTTGTCGTCCAGCACGGACTTGACCCCGAGGCGGGCGTCGCTGGCGCGCTCGCGGTACTCCTCCAGTTTCCCGAGCTGGAGCAGGTCGTCTATCATGTCCTGGCGCTGGCCCGGCGAGGCGTTGATGAGCTTGTTGACCTCGCCCTGCCGGACGTACGCGCAGTTGACGAACGCCTCCGAGTCCATCCGGAAGAGGCTCGTCACCTCCCGGCGAACGTCGCGCGCGCCCTCTATCGTGTCCTCGGGGGTTTCGAGGACGCACTCGGCGGTCGTCGCGCGCTCGCCGGTCGCACGAATCCGCCGCCGGACGTGGAAGTCGCCGCCGTCGTGGGTGAACCAGAGTTCGATGATGGCCTCCTCCTCGCCGATGGTCACGACGTCCTCCAGCGTGCGGTCGAGGGCCTTCGCGCCGTAGAGCGCGAAGAAGCAGGCCTCCAGCAGCGAGGACTTCCCGCTCCCGTTCAGGCCGTGGATGACGGTGACGCCGCGGTCGAGTCGCAGGTCGGCGTCGGCGTAGCACTTGAAGTTCCGGAGGCGCACGCGGTCGAACTTCATAGGTACTCCTCCAGCGTCCCGTCGGCGTCGGAGGCTTCCGGCGAATCGCCCTCCGCCGTCGTCTCACTGTCCGCCGTCGTCTCGCCCTCCGCCGCGGCGTCGGCCGCGGCCTCGGCGACCGCTTCCACCGCTTCGGGGTCGTCGGGGTCGGGCGCTCTCGTTTCGCCGTCGTCGCTCGGGTCGCGCTCCTCGCTCTCGGCTTCACCTTCGGCCTCACCCTCGCTCTCGACCGTCTCGCTCTCGTCCGTCTCGGGCGCGGACTCGAAGGCGTCGAGGTCGCCCTCGGCGACCAGTTCGCTCACGCGGTTCCGGACCGACTCGCGGACGTTCGCGTCCGCGACCTTGCTCGCGCGGACGGTCTCGTCGATGTCGCGGGCGGCCTCGCTCAGGCCGAGGTCGCGGACGCGGTCGCGCACGGCGTCGTCGGGGTCGGCGAAGGACACGTCCAACTCGCCGTCCTCGTCCTCGGCCTCGCGGCGGTCCTTGACGCGCGCGACGAGCGCCCCGGCGTCGAGCGCGAACTCCTCGACGCGGGCGGGCGTCACGTCCTCGCCGTCGCCGTCGATTTCGACCACGACCACGGCGTCTTCGAGGTCGCGCTCGCGCAGCGTCTCGCGGACGCGCTCGATGCCTTCGCCTTCCGCGAGGTCCGCCGCCACGAACTCGAAGTCCCGCGTCGCGTCGAGACCCCGCCGAGCGATGGTGGTCTCGCCGTCGAACTCCACGATGTTGTAGCCCCGGTCCTCGCGCTCGTCGGTGCTACAGCGCTCGGTCGAACCGCAGTAGGTGACCCACGTCTCGGCGACCCGCTTCTTGCCGGGGTCGTGGTTGTCGCCCAACAGCATCGCGTCGAAATCGACGCTCGCCTCGGTCAGGACCTCCTCGGCGTCCCAGTCGCCGAGGTCGAACGGTTGGAACAGACCGTGGCTCACCAGCGCGGCGTGGGGTCGGTCGTGGGGCGCGAACCGGTAATCGAGGTCGTCGCGCTTGGACTTGGGCACGTGGTCGAGACCGTAGAAGGCCGTGTCGCCGACGACTTCCGGTTCGTCGCCGAGTCGGGTGGCCAGCCCCAGCATCTCGAAGAGGTCGAGCCACTGGCGGCCCCGCGTGCCCTCGTGATTGCCGACGACGGCGAGGAACGGGACGCCGGCGTCGCGGAGTCGTCGGAGAATCGAGATGGTCCCGTGGAGGGCGTTCAGGTCCGGGCGACGGTCGTGGAACAGGTCGCCGGCGTGGACCACGGCGTCTACGTCTTCCTCGATGGCGTCCGTTACGACCTGCTCGAAGGCCCGGAGGAAGTCCTCCCGGCGCTCGGGGGAGTGGTACTGCTGGTACCCGAGGTGGGTGTCCCCCGTGTGTATCACCCGTGTCATTGCGTCGTCGTTTGCGTCCGGGGCCTAAAGGCGTTCCGCGACGGGCCACGGTTCCCGGCGGTCGGTTCCGGTCGGTTCGGCTCGTCGTTCATATCCCCGACTGCTTCGCTCTGGGGTATAAACGTTGTCCGGGAAGTAATGAGAGATAGCCTGCTACGGTCGGGTAGTTGATAGGGTGTTCTCTCTACCGACGGATAGCTGTGCGGTTTCGAGTGAGACCGGGCAGAGACAGAACCGGCGATGGAGCGGGTCAGGAGTGGTCTGTAACGAAATTTTGCGTCCTCCGAGGAGAAGCGTTTTGTTCGCGTGGGCGAGTGAACCGTACTGATGTATCTCGTTACGTTTCGCCTCGCTCCGGGGGAGTACGACGAGGAGTTTCACGAGTTGAACGACGCGATACAAGCGGCCGCCGAGGATACGGAGGGGTATCTGGGCAAGCGGACGTGGCACGCCTCGGAGAGTGAGGAGGTTCTCGTCGTTTATTACTGGGAGTCGTTGGACGCGCTCGAGTCGTTTGGAGCGGTCTCTGAGCATAAACGGGCGAAACAGCGGTGGACGGAGTGGTACGATGCGTACGAAGTCACCGTTACAGAAGTCGTCGAGGCGTACGGGAGCGGATTCGGTGACGACGCAGACCCGCCCGCGTAGGACATCGCGGTCCCGTTCGATTGGTGAAATGGGGACGCGGTAGAGTCACCGCTACGTCCACTTGTCCAGTCCGGTCTGCACGACGGACTCCTCGATGCGCTCGAAGCCGCGCTCGACTTCGTCTTCCGCGACGCCCCACTCGTCTACGACGTACTCGCGCGCCGCCTCCATGTCCGGGTCCATCTCGGCGTCGAACTCGTAGTCGTCCGAGACGGTCGGGTTCAGGAACAGTTCCCGAATCACGTCCACGTCCTTCTCGATGCTCGCGCCGCGGGCCTCCAAGACGCCCCAGACGTCGCCGTGTTCCTTCACTTCCTTCAGCGCCGTCTTCGGGCCGACGCCCGAGACGCCCTCGTTGAAGTCCGTGCCACAGAGGATGCCGATGTCCACCAGTTGCTCCCACGTCACGTCGTGTTCCTCCAGCGTCGCCTCGAAGTCCATCAATTCGGGGTCGCCCTTGCTGGTCAACTGGCGCAGGGTCAGGGGTGCGCCGAGCAGGAGCGAATCGTAGTCCTCGGTCCCGCAGTAATCGACTGCACCGGTCCGATTCATGTGGGCGGCCTGCGCCTCGCCCTCCGCAGGGGCCTCGATGTAGGGCACGTCCAACCTATCGAACAACTCGCGGGTGGTCCGCTGAATCGTGTCGGTCAATCGCTGGGTGTGGGCATCCAATCGCGCGATTTCGACGGCGTCGCCCTCCTCGCGGGCCTCCTCCAGTTTTTCCTCGCGCTTCGCGCGCTCCTCGCGGCGCTGTTCGATCTCCGCCGACTTGTGGTCGGTCACCGCGCCGTCGAAGACGAACACCGGCGTCAGGTCGTTCTCGAAGAACTTCGGCAGGCCCTGCACGACGCCGACGAGGTTGGCGACCTCCGTGCCGTCGTCGGTGGTGTACACCTCGTCGCGGGTCCACTTCACCGTCGTCGTGAGGTACTTGTAGAGCCAGTTGTGGGCGTCCACCGCGACGACGCTCCCGTCGAGTTCGTCGAAGGGGACCTCCGAGAGGACCGCCAGTTGGCGCATGTCCGTGTTTCCCATCGTTGGTCGGAGTAGGGAGCGCGCGGGTTTGAAAGCTACTACTGCTCGGCTTCCCACTCGGAAATCCGTCGCTCCGTTTCAGTCCCTGCAGTTCCGGCCGCGGATTTATATCCGAAAGCGGACAAGAGTCGAGTATGACCCTCCGACGAAGCTACCTCGCGGGTGGTCTCCTCGTGGCGCTCTCGGCCGTGATGAGCGCGCTCGCGTACCCGGAGATGCCCGCCGAGATGGCGACCCACTGGAACGCCGCGGGCGAAATCGACGGCCGGACGCCCAGACTGGTCGCGCTCGCGCTCTTCCCGGCGCTGTCGGCCGGGATGCTCGCGCTGTTCGCGTTCCTGCCGCGCATCGACCCGCTCGGCGAGAACGTCGCCGCGTTCCGCGAGCAGTACGACACCTTCGTCGTCCTCCTGCTCGCGTTCCTGACCTACGTCCACGGTCTCGTCCTCGCGGCCAACGCGGGCTACGAGTTCGCGGTGATGCAGGCGCTCGCGCCCGCCATCGGCGCGCTGTACTACTACGTCGGCGTCCTCACGGCCCACGCCGAGCGGAACTGGTTCGTCGGTATCCGGACGCCGTGGACCATCTCGAACGAGGAGGTCTGGGACCGGACTCACGAGCGCGCCGCGCCGCTGTTCAAACTCGCGGGCGTCGTGGCCGTGCTGGGCGTGCTGGTCCCGTCCTACGCCGAACTGCTCGTGGTGGCCCCGGCGGTCGCCGTGGCGCTGTACAGCACGGTCTACTCCTACGTCGCGTACCGAAAGGTCGGCGCGTAGAGTGGACCGGGAACGCGACGACGAGTGAGCGCGAGACGACGAACAGGCCCCGAACCGAGCGTTCGATTTTTCTCGCCGCGTCGCGTCCGTCTCCACATGAGCGACGCACTCGGCGACACCGCCACCTTCGACCGCGTGGCCCGCGTCTACGACTGGCTCGCGCCGACCGCCGACGCCGAGGAGCTACGCGAGGCGCTCGCGTTCGCCGACGGAGACGTCGAGCGCGTCCTCGACGTGGGCGGCGGCACCGGACGCGGGGCCTCCGCGCTCGGGGCGCGCGAGCGCATCGTCGCCGACGCCGCCGAGGGGATGACTCGGCAGGCCCGTTGCAACGGCTTCGAGGCGGTCCGGGCCGACGCCGCGCGCCTGCCCTTCGCCGACGAGAGCGTCGATGCCGTCCTCGTGGTGGACGCGCTCCACCACTTCGGCGACCCCGAGCGCGCGCTGAAATCGGCGGCGCGCGTCCTGCGACCCGGCGGTGTCCTCGTCGTCCGCGAAATCGACCCGAGCGCGCCGGTCGGCCGACTGATCGAGGCCGGCGAACACCTCTACGGCTTCGACTCGAAATTCTTCGCGCCCGCCGACCTCGGCCGCCTCGTCGCCGACGCGGGCCTCGACGCCAAGTACCGCTCGCGGGGCTTCGAGTACACCGCAGTCGGCCGGAAGTCCGAGGAAGAGTGAGTAGCGCCGAGCGACGACCGATTCGACGCCGAGAACCGCCCCTCTCCGCCGGTCGGCGTCGCTCGTCGGACACCGGGAGAAACATTACCGGTCGGACCAAATCCGCCACCATGAGCAACGCCGACGGATTCGTTCGCTCGCGGGTCGAACCCTCCTCGGCCACCGCAGGCCTCGCTTTGGGCGACCTGCTGGTGCTGGCCGGATTCCTCACGCTCGGGTCGATGAACCACGGTTTCAGCCCGGTGGCGAATCCCGGACGCGTCGCCGGTACCGTCGCGCCGTTCCTCGTCGGGTGGGTCGTCGCCGCGCTCGCGTCGGGCGCGTACGCGCCCGACGCGACCCGCACGGTCAAAGGGGCGGTCCTGCGCGCGGTGGCGACGTGGGTTCCGGCGGCCGCCATCGGACTGACGCTTCGCTCGACCGGCTTCTTCCACGGCGACTCGCCGTTGACCTTCATCTTGGTCGTGACGGGCGTCGGTCTCGTCGCCTTCTCGGCGTGGCGCGGACTGGTGGCGGAGCTGCGATAGCACTGTCGCGGCGATTTCTCGAAGCGCGACCCTCCCGAGCGAAGGGCAGTTACCCCCGGAAACGCAACGTCGGCTATGGAGTACGCGGTACTCGGGTGGCCCGACGACGACCCCACGCTCCGACTCGACCACCGCGCGTTCAGCTACGCCGGGAAGTTCGTGATGTCGAACACCGGGAAGGCCGTCGTCCGCGACGAGGACGCCGAGCGCGCGACCGGCGGTGAAGATGCCGAGACCCCCACGCCCGAGACGGACGCTCCGGACCGCGACTGGGTGGAAGACGACCGCATCGTCGCCGCCGTCGCGTTCAACGAGGACCGGACCGACTCCGCTGCCGCGTGGCTTCGCTACGTCACCGTCCGGCGGGACCGCCGCGGGGCCGGACTCGGCGCGCGCCTCTGTCGGTTCGCCGCCGCGCGACTCCGCGAGCGAGGATACGAGCGCGTCCGCATCGCGGTCAACAACCCCTTCGCGTTCCACGCGCTCTACAAGGCCGGGTTCGGCTACACCGGCGAGGAGACCGGCCTCGCGGAGTTGGTCCTCGTCGCCCCGAGCGACCGGCCGCCGGAGGCCTACCGAACCGGTCTCGACGCCTACCGCGAGCGCGAGGGTCTCTCGGCGGCCGAGCGCGACTTTCTGGCCGCGAAGGCCGACGCGGACCCGCCGCCGGTCGTCGCGGACCCCGGATGACGAACTCGGGCCACGGTCACAGCCACCGAGGGTAAGTGCGCCGGGAACGAACTCCGAGTCGATTCCGGGGGACAAAATGGCCGACAGAGACACGCTACCGGGGGAGGACGAATCGCTTTGGCTGGCGACGACGGACCGGACCGACTTCCCGGCGCTCGACCGGGACAGACACGTCGATACCGCGGTCGTCGGCGGGGGAATCGCGGGCGTCACCGCGGCGCTCCACGCCGCGGAAGCGGGCCAATCGGTCGTCCTGCTGGAACGGGACCGCATCGTCGAGGGCGTGACCGGCAAGACGACCGCGAAGGTCACGGCCCAGCACGGACTCATCTACGACGACCTGCTCGACAAGCACGGCCGGGACGCCGCCCGGCAGTACGCCCGCGCCAACGCCGCCGCGATCGAGGAGGTAGCCGAGCGCGTCGAGCGCCACGACATCGACTGCGGGTTCGAGCGCCTGCCCGCCTACACCTACGCCGCCGACAGAGAGCAACGCGGCGCGGTCGGCCGCGAGGCCACCGTCGCGGAGGGACTGGACCTACCCGCCGAGTTCGTCGCGGACCCGCCGTTCCCCGACGAGTCTCCCGGCGCGGTGAAGTTCGCCGACCAAGCCCAGTTCCACCCGCGGCAATACCTGCTCGACCTCGCCGACGAGATTCCCCGCGAGGACGCCCACGTCTTCGAGGGGACGAAGGTGACCGACGTGGACGACGGCGGGAAGGGCGACCCCTGCCGCGTCGAGACCGAGGGCGGCACCGTCACCGCCGAGAGCGTCCTGCTGACGACTCACTTCCCCATCGTGGACCCGGCGTTCTACTTCGCGCGCCAGTACCCCAAGCGGTCGTACGTGCTGGCGGTCGAACTCGCCGAGGAACCGCCCCGCGGGATGTTCTACCGCGACCAGTCGCCCTACTTCTCGGCGCGGCCGGTTCCGAGTTCGGCGGAGTGGAACGCCGACGGACCCGTGATGCTCGTCGGCGGCCAGAACCACAAGACGGGACAGGGCGGTTCGACCGCCGAGCGCTACCGGAAACTGGAACGTCAGGCGCGCGACCACTTCGACGTGGCGGAGGTCCGCTATCGGTGGTCCACGCAGGACTACGTGTCCATCGACCGGATTCCCTTCGTCGGCGAACTCGGCCCGACGACCCACGGCGTCTACGTCGCCACGGGGTTCGCCGGATGGGGCATGACCAACGGGACCGCCGCGGGGAAGATGCTCGCGGCGTACGCCCGCGGGGAGACGCCCCGGTGGGCCGACGCCTTCGACCCGCAACGTTTCGACCCCGAGGCCGGCGGCAAGGAGTTCCTCAAAGAGAACCTCGACGTGGGCACGGAGTTCACCCGCGACTGGGCGAAGGCCCCCTTCCGCGGCGAGGATCCGGCCGTCGCACCGGGCGAGGGCGAGGTCGTCCGGCGCGGCGGCAAGCAACTCGCGGTCGCCCGCGACGAGGACGGCGAACTCCACGTCTCCTCGGCGGTCTGCACCCACATGGACTGCATCGTCCACTGGAACGACGCCGAGCAGTCGTGGGACTGCCCCTGTCACGGCTCGCGGTTCGGACTGGACGGCGAGGTGCTGGACGGCCCCGCGGTCGAGGACCTGCCGACGCGCGGCGAGTGAGATAGAATTAGTCAGTCTCGAACGTTCACCAGTCGGCGGTCGGCGCGCGCTGGCGCGGCGCCCGCGGCGACGCGCCAACCGCGCGAGGGACGAGTAGTCTGCGAACGCGGTTCGCAGACAACGCAGGAGGCTGGGGAAGACGAGGTGTTGTGCGGGGCAGTACGGAGACTCCTTCGTTCAAGCCTGAAGCTAGCTTCTTCCGTCGTTCGTCTTCTCCCGCTCGTCCCCCGACTCCTCACACCCGTCATAAACCACACCTCCGAAAACTCGTTCTCCACGAACCTTCCGCAAGCACAACGCTGATTGCGGGCCGAAGACAGGTGCGAAGTAATGACAGCGTCGTCGCAGTCCGACATCGACTACGCCGCTCGGGCGCGGGACGTACTGGGGTTCTCGCGGTGGTGGCAGGTCGCCGCCGCCGCGGTGATGATGGGGCTCATCAGCCCGTACCAGTACGTCTGGTCGTCCATCGAGTCGCCCATCGCGCGGTCGCTGGAACTCGATCCGACCGCTCTCGGGTTCGTCTTCACCCTGTTCGTCGTCTTCCAAGCGGGGTCGCAGTTCCCGGTCGGATGGTACCGGGACCGTCACGGGCCGCGAGGACTCGCGCTCCTCGCCGGCCTCCTCGCGGGCGGCGGCTACGTCGGCCTGGCCTACGCGACCGAGGTCTGGCATCTCTACCTGCTCTACTCGATGGGCGCGGTCGGCGTCGGCATCGTCTACACCGTCGCGGTCAACACCGCGCTGAAGTGGTTCCCCGACCGCCGGGGGCTGACGACCGGCGTCGGCACGATGGCGTTCGCCGCCGGGAGCGCCCTGTTCATCCCGTACGTCCGCGCCAACGCGACCGTAGCGAGCTACTCGGACGTCCTCCGCAACATGGGCCTGCTCATCGGCGTCGGCGTCCTCGTCGGCGCGCTGGTCCTGCGCGACCCGCCGAGCGGATGGGTCGGCGCGAGCGAGGGGAGCGATGCGAGCGAGTCGGTCGTGGCGAGTAACTCGGAATCGGCCCCCGCCGAGACCGACGGCGGGGCGAGCGCCGCCGCGCCCAGACAGTACACCTCCCGCGAGATGCTCCGGACGTGGCAGTTCTGGCTGATGTACGCGATGTTCGTCTTCGCCAGCGGGGCCGGACTGATGCTGACCGCGAAAGTGATCTCGTTCGCCCAGAACGTCGGTCTCACGGCCCTGACCGCGACCGCGGGGGCGACGGTCCTCCCCATCGCGGCCGGAGTCGGCCGCCTCGTCGTCGGCGACCTCTCGGACCGGATGGACCGCGAGAGCGCGATGGGCGTGTCGTTCCTGCTCTGCGGTCTCGGGGTGTTCGCGGTGGTCTGGTTCGGCGTGGCCCAGACGCCGCTGGGCTTCCTCGCGGCCGTGGTGATAGCGACGTTCTTCTGGAGCCCCCAGTACACCCTCTTTCCGAGCGTCGTCGGCGACTACTACGGCCAGCAACACTCCTCGACGAACTACGCGCTGCTCTACTCCGGCAAGATGTGGGGCGGCGTCTTCGGCGGTGGCGTGACGGGGTGGCTCGTGTCCCAGACCAGTTGGCCCGTCGCGTTCGCGCTCGGCGGCGCTCTCGCGGTGCTGGCGGGACTCGGGGCGTTCCTGCTCCGCGAACCGAGCGAGTAACGTCCCATCTCCCAATCCTCGGAAATCGGTATTCTGGCGGCGTTCCTCAGCGATTCTCGCCCGGTTTCTAATCGTCGTTCGTCGGTTCTCCCGCGCTCGCTGATTCGTTCGACCGGTTTACCGAGGTGAGCCGCGCGTCCGGTCGGCCGCTCGAAATTACTGCTGTGAATTTCACCGCCGGTCTCAGAACCGCCCTGTGGTTCGTTTTGGGCGTTCTGAGCGCGAAAACATTCTGGTGGCGTATCTATAAGTTATGAGAATCTCATCCAGAGCATAGGATTCGCCTATCGGTATTGAACCGCTCAACTACGGGAAAGAGTTATATACCTATGGAGCATATTTTGTAATAGATTATGACTGGGTACTACGACCTAATCCTCGGACTGATTCCGCTTTCCCTGATCGGTGTAACCGCTGCGCTGAGCGTCGTCGGCTTCTCGATTACGTCCGCCGTCCCGCTGGCTGCCGGCATCCCCGTCGCGCTCATCGGTCACGCACTGTTCGTCAACAGCCCCGTGGACGACACCCAGTCGTCGTCCGACACCGTCGAATCTTCGACTTCCTTCGAACCCGCCGACTGAATCGGCTCTCGACTCCGTCGCTGCGGCTTCTCCTTTCACTTCTCGCTTTGGGTGGTTTCGATGTCGAGTGTCTTCTCCGACCGCGACGCGGACAGGTCAACCACTCGTCACGCCTCGCGTCGTCCCTCAATCGTTTTCCGACTGGACTGTGTTCACTCGGGCATGACGGACGCTCTGTTCCTGACCAGCGAGGAGGTTTCCGGACTGGCGACGCCCGCCGAATACGTCGAGGCGGTCCGCGACGGCTACCGCCAGCGCGGCGAGGGCGCTCCGGCCCGTCCGCGCGCGAAACTCACCAACGCCGAGCCGCCGGGGATGCTCACCGACTACTCGGCGGTCCTGCCCGAGACCGGCGCGATGGGCGGGTACATGTACGCCGCCGGGTTCGGCGCGGAAGACGCGTGGTTCGTCGCCCCCGTCTTCGACGCCGAGTCGGGCGAACCGCTGGCGCTTCTGGACGGCGCGAGCATGAACCCCTTCAAGACCGGTGCGGCGGGCGCGGTCGGCATCGACGCGCTGGCCCGCGAGGACGCCAAGACGCTCGCGCTCATCGGCAGTGGCTCGCAGGCCCGCGGGCAGTTGCGCGCGGCCGCGACCGTCCGGGACCTCGAAAGCGTCTGGGTGTACTCGCCGACCAAGGAGTCGCGCGAGTCCTTCGCGGCCGAGATGAACGAGGAGTTAGGTCCCTCGGTCGCCGCCGTCGCGTCCAGCGCCGCGGCGGTCGAGGAGGCCGACATCGTGGTCACGGCGACGACCGCGAGCGACCCCGTCTTCGACGGCGACCTGCTCGCGGAGGGCACTCACGTCACCGCGATGGGCCAGTACCACCCCGAGAAGCGCGAACTCGACGCGACGACAGTCGGGCGCGCCAAGTACGTCCCGGACCTCCGCGAACGCGTGATGAAGGACGCCGGGTCGTTCATCGCCGCGGTCGAGGAGGGCGTGGTCTCGGAGGACGACGTGTACGCCGAACTGGGCGAGGTCGTCGCCGGGGGAGCGCCCGGTCGCGAGTCCGACGACGAAATCACCGTCTTCGACAGCGGCGGCACCGGCATCGAGACGGTCGCCGCGGCGCACATGCTCTACGAGAAGGCGGATGACGAGGGTCTCGGCTCGGAAATCTCGTTCGCGCCCGCGAGCGAGGCGCTGACGGGACGGTAGACCTCGACTGGTCGGGCCGGACTACGAATTAGACGATTCGGAGAAGTGAGTGGTCGTTCGGTGCAAGGCTACCTTACGCCGCGAGCATCATCGCCGCGATGAACGACGAGTCGGTGCCCGCTTTCGTCTCTTCTTTCTTGCGCTCTACGTCGGTCATGTTTCGGGGATGCTGCCATCGCATACCCATACAAAATATTTACTCGCACTTGAGTATGTCGTCTCGGTTATGGGTTGTGAGCGGCTCGCAAATCATTTGTGATGGCATATCACGGAGTCCCGGCGGGACGCCGCCGACACGTAGGGACACCGACAGATTTCTGTGGTCGCCTTCCGATGACAACGTATGGGCTCCGCTTCTGACGATCGGTCCGACCGACCCTCCCGCGACCCGGAAGAGACCGCCGAACCCGACGGGGGCGACGAAATCGGCTTCGACGAGGCCGCGCTCTACGGCGTCGTCCGCGAGGCCGTCGAGGACGCCATCCTCGGCGTTATCGGGACGCTGTTGCTGGTCGGCGTCGCACTGGTGGTCGTTTGGGCTGGCATCGGAATGGTGACTCGGACGGGAGGTTCGGCCCCAACGGTGCTAGGCGGCCTCATCATCGCTTTCGGCCTCTACCTCGGCGCGGTGACGCTGGGCGTGGTTCCGCCGATTCGCGATCGGTTTTGAAGTCCGCAGAACGAGAACGTCGCTGAAGCGTCGGTTCAGTTACAGTCCCAACGCCTGCATCAGCGTCATCCCGCTCGCCAGCGCGCCGACCAGATAGCCGCCGATAGCGCCGCCGTTCAGGAGCGGGAGTCCGGCGTGCGCGCGACCCTTCATGACCATCCAGAGGAGGACGAGCAGTCCCGCGATGGTGCCGACCATCGAGGTCAGCGCGGGCAGGTTGAGCGCGAACCCGGAGATCAGCGATTCGGGCGGCGCGAAGGAGGCCGCGCTGGCGACCATCACCGTCGGCATCACCGCGTCGCCCAACCCGATGAAGAACACGTCGCGGTCGGTCACGTCCGGGCGCTCGGCCTCGTCGTGGGCGTCCGATTCCGGCGCTCGCTCGGCGTCCGCCTCCGGCGTCTCGCCGCCGTCGGCGGCGCTGGCGGTCTCGGTCTCGTCGGGCGCGTCCGCGGCGTCTTCCCCGTCGGCCATCCCGTCGTCGTCCAAGAACGAGTACGAGAGCGTCATCGGAATCACGAGGATGACGGGAATCTTCAGGTCCATCACGCCCGAGGCGAGCGTCAGCATGTGTTCGGTGCCGTAGACGCTGATGGCGTCGTACACCGCGAGGACGGTCAACAGCAGGACGGCCGGAAGCAGGCCAAAGCTGATGCCGAACAGTCCGGCCGCGCCAGCGCCCATCAGGACGCCCGCGGCGTCGATGACGTACCACTCGGGGTGGACCGCGAGCGCCAGCGAGACGGTCGCGGCCGCGGCCAGCGCGGCCAGATTGAGGGGTGCGCCGCCCAACTGCACGACGACCCACGCCGGAATCACGACCGAGAAGACGTACCACGAGAGCAGTCCGCTGGTGAAGATGAGCGCCCCGCGGAGCAGCCACTGCACGTCGAGTTTGATGATAGCGAGCATCACGCCGGTCAGGACCAGCACCGCCGCGACGTAGACCAGACTGTTCGTCGGGTCGGAGGGGTTCTCGACCTGCTGGTAGCCCGCCTGCTGGAACGGTTCGACGAGCGCCAGCGCACCGAGTTGGACGAACAGGAACATGGCGACGGTCAACCCGGCGGCCGCGAACACGCGCGTTCGATTCTCCATGCCCGGTCGTTGCCACCCGGCCGCCTTTGTGGTTGTGGTCTCTCGGCGTCCCGCGACCGGCCCCCGCCGGTTTCATTCACCAGCTAATCGATACGTTTTTCGTCGCGGCAGGTCCATGCGATGGTATGTCGAGTCACGGAGCGCGGGGGCGCTCGTCGGGGACCGTCCGCCTTCCCGAGACCGTGCCGTTCACCCTCCCCGCCCTGAACCGCCTCAGTTGGGAGTTAGGGTCGCGGGTCGTCTCCCGAGCGTCGAAGGTGGCCGCGTGGGAACACCGCTCCACCGGGCGGACGCTCGGCGTCTACGACGTGACCGAGAACACGGTCGTCCTCGCCGTCCGGACTCCGGTCGGGCGCGAACGCTTCTACGGCGCGGCGAAAGCCGACTTCGAGGAGAAGCGCACCCGACTCGCCGAGGCGGACGACTGGCGGCGAGCGTAGAATCGGGCGCTCGGCGGGCGTACGAGCCTCACCGCGCGTACAGTTTCTGGCCCACCAGCGTCGCCAGCGCGACCCCTTCGTCGGGCGTGACCGCGACGTAGGGCCGCGAGACCGGGCCGAACACGTCCACGACCCGACCTACGACGGTCAGTTGCTCGTCCACCGCTTCGGTCCCCACGTCCGGCGGGTCGTCGTCGGGACACCGGACGACCGCCAATCCTTGGGCGGTCCGGACGACCTCGCCGAGTCTCTGCATCGGCATCAGTCTCGGAGCGCCGCGACGTAGGCCGCGACCGCCTGAATCAGGTCGTTCTTCGAGGAGTCGTCGGCGTTCTGGACCAGCACGCGACCGCGCTCGTCCCAGTTCTCGCGGGAGTAGGCCTTGTCGCGCTCGATTATCGCGTCGTACCCGACCTGTTGGACCGCCTGAGCGATTTCGTCCACCGTCGGCTCCTCGACGGCCATCTCGGCGGCCACCCGTCGGCCCTCGTTGCGGGTCTTCTCCGCGTCGAAGTAGGCGGGCCACAGCACTTTCTCGACCATACGTCAACGTCTCGCTCCGGCCGTTAAACAACTTAGGAAATGAAAAAGAGCGAATCTCGGCGACGTCAGCGACGGCGCGCGAGCATCGCCGCGCCGGCGAGCGCCGCGAGCGCGGCGGGGACGCCGAAGCCGGGGATGGACCCCGACGAGGAGTCGTCGGCGGCGGTCGAGGTGGTCGTCGCTTCCTGCATCGCGCCCTCGGAGGTCGTCGCGGGCGCGTCAGTCGTCGTCTTGGTCGTCGTTTCCGTGTTCGCCGTCTCCGTACTCTCGGTCGTCGCCGTGGCGGTCGTGGTCGTCGCGTTCGCATCGGCGAAGGCCTCGGGATGGAACGACTTCGCCATCTTCACGATAGCGTAGACCACCCGCGGTGCCGGCTGACTGATGTTCTCGCTACTGACCGTGACGATTTGGCCGTTCTCGACGGCGGCGGTGCCGTTGTACGCCTCGGTCTGGGGGTAGCCGCCGAGCGCGCCGATCTGGACGATCCACTCGGGGTTCTGCTCGACGATGACCTCCTCGCTGATCTTGGCGTAGCCGGTGATGTTGGCCTCGGCCGCGACGTTGCTCCCGCCGGCGAGTTCGACCACGTTCCCGACGAAGGTGCCGTTGCCCGCGGTCCAGCCACCGCCCTGCGAGACGAAGACCGAGGGCGAGGACTCGCCCTCGGTGGCCTCGCGGACTGTCGAGATGCGGTCTTTCATCCACGAGACCGTCTCGGCCGCGCCCGCGCAGTTACCCGTGAGTTCCCCGGTCAGGTTCGTCTTCGCGTAGATGTCCGCGACCGACTTCGCCTCCGCGAACTTGAAGACGGTGAGTCCCGCCTCCCGGAGCTTTCCGACCGTCTCGTTCGAGATGACGTTCGCCGCGAGGACGAGACCGGGCTCCTGGGCGACGACCTTCTCGACGTTCACGTAGGTCCGACCCGCGCCCGAGACGTTCGCCCGCGACTCGGTACCATTCAGATACGACGAGTACTTGGTGACGCCGACGACCTGGGACTTACCGCCGATCTCCCACATCGTCTGGGCCGCGCTCGGCCCGAGCGTGACGACGCGCTCGGGCGACTGTTCGACCGTCACCTCGGTTCCCGTCGCGTCGGTCGCGTTGACCGGGAACGAACAGTTCGACTGCGCTGTGCTTCCGACCGCGCTCGCGTCGCTCGGGGTCGCCTCGGAGACCGCTCCGACCGGGGCGACGCCCGCCGTGAGGACGAGCAGTACCGCGAATAGAGTCGTTGCCTGCTGGCTCATGCGTGCCCATCTCCGGCCGTATCCAATAAGTATTTACCTAAAGCAACCTCGATTTCAGACGATGCGCGACTCCGCGAGAGTCGTCGGTTGGTCGACGGGGTTGGCCGCGACGCTGGCGGTCGTCGTCATCGCGAGCGCCGCCATCGGGCCGGTCCCGCTCGACTACGTGGTGGTCGGGAAGGTCCTCCTGAACGCGCTCGCGGTGCCCGCCGGGGTCGGGGTGGCCGAGCGGACGCTCCGGATCGCGGGGCTGGCGGTCTCGGCTCCGACCCCGACCGTCGAGTTCGCGCCCCTCTTTCACTTCGCGGTGCCCGAGACCGCCCGGACCATCGTCGTGACGCTCCGGTTGCCCCGCATCGTCTTGGGCGCGGTCGTCGGCTTCGCGCTCTCGACGGCGGGGGTCGTGATGCAGGGGTTCTTCCGGAATCCGATGGCCGACCCCTCCATCATCGGCGTCTCGTCGGGCGCGGCGGTGGGCGCGGTGGCGACCATCGCGCTCCCGTTCGCCCTCCCGGTCGGTCCGCACCTCGCGCTCCCGGCCGCCGCCTTCCTCGGCGCTATCGGGGCCGCGTTCGGCGTCTACCTGCTCGCCACCGAAGACGGCCGGACGCCGGTCGCCACCCTCCTGCTCGCCGGCGTCGCGGTCCAGACCTTCCTCGGCGCGGTGGTCTCCTTTCTGCTCCTCCAGAGCGGCGAGAGCCTTCGCCGGGCGGTCTACTGGCTGATGGGCCACCTCCATCTGGCCTCGTGGGCCGACGTGGCGATGGTCCTACCGGTGACGCTCGTCGGGTTCGCCGTCCTGCTGGCGTACGCGAACGACCTGAACGTCCTCCTGCTCGGCGAGGAGGACGCCCACGCGCTCGGCGTCGAGGTCGAACGCACCAAGCGCCTCCTGCTCGGCGTCGCCAGCGTGATGACCGGCGCGGCGGTCGCGGTCACGGGCGTCATCGGCTTCGTCGGACTGGTCGTGCCCCACGTCATGCGCCTGCTCGTCGGGCCGAACCACCGAATTCTGCTCCCGACCTCGGCGCTCGCGGGCGCGACGTTCCTCGTCGCCACGGACACGCTGGCGCGCTCCGGCCCCGCGGAGCTACCGGTCGGCATCGTGACCGCGTTTCTGGGCGCGCCCTTCTTCCTCTACCTGCTCCGCTCGCGGGAGGTACACGCGCTATGAGCCGTATTTCGGACGTTTTCGGAAGGCAGTCCTTTTCGACTGGATGCGCTCGGCTACTCAGCCGACAGGGACGCACTACCCGCAACGAACTACCGTTTGGGTGGACCGAAAGGGGCCGATCGCTCGGGGGTCGGAGACCCGTGGTCGTCTCCCGCGGCTCTATCCGAGGCGAACCGAAGGTGAGCCGAGGATATCCGCCGGAGCGACCGCGAGCGGTCGGGGGCTTTCTAAAACGACGTTCCTCTAACTCGGGAGAAGACTGCGACGACTCCGATTCCGACGCCAAAAACCGCGACTGCAACGCCTCTAACTCCGACGCCAAAAACCGTAACCGCAACCGCGACAGCACGGACGACTCCAATTCCGATACCAGCGACCGCATAAACAGCAGAGCAAACACTCGAAACGCCTAGAAACCGATGATAGAGATAGACGACGTAGCAGTCGAACTCGGTGGCAATCGAGTCCTCGACGGCGTGACCACCACCGTCGAGGACGGCCGGTTCGTCGGCTTGGTCGGGCCGAACGGGGCCGGAAAGACCACCCTGCTCCGGACCATCCACGGCGTCCTCGCGCCCGACCGCGGCGAGGTCCGGGTGGGCGGCGACCCCGTCTCGTCGCTCTCCTCGAAGGAGGCGAGTCGCCGGGTCGCGGTGGTCCCGCAGGACACCACGCTCTCATTCGACTTCCCCGTCGAGGAAGCCGTGGCGATGGGTCGCCACCCCTATCGGTCGCGCTTTTCCGGTCCGCAATCGTCCCGAGAAGACACCTCCGACCGCGAGCGCGTCCGGTCGGCGATGGAGCGCACCGAGGTCGGGGACTTCGCCGAGCGGTCGATTACCGCGGTGTCGGGCGGCGAGCGCCAGCGCGTCCTGCTGGCGCGCGCGCTGGCCCAAGACACGCCCGCGCTCCTGTTGGACGAACCGACCGCGAGCCTCGACATCAACCATCAGGTCCGGACGCTCGAACTCGTCCGCGAACTGGCCGACGAGGGCAAGACCGTCGTGGCGGCCATCCACGACCTGAATCTGGCGGCCCACTACTGCGACGAGTTGCGCCTGCTCGCGGGCGGCGAGATTCGAGCCAGCGGAGACCCCGAGACGGTCCTCGCGGAGGACCACCTCGAAGCCGCCTTCGACACGCGGGCGGTCGTTTCGAGCCACCCCGTGACGGGTTCGACCTACGTCACGGCGCTCCCCGAGCGCCCGGCGGAGGACGACCAAGCGGGCCGAGTCCACGTCGTCGGCGGGGGCGGCACGGTCTCGCGGTTGCTCTACGTCCTCTCGGCGGCGGGCTACGAGGTCTCGGTCGGCGCGCTCAACGAGGGCGACTCCGACCTCGAAACCGCCCGGTCGCTCGGTCTCGACGCCGTGACCGAGGAGCCGTTCGCGCCGGTCGGCGAGGCGGCCCGCCGAGAGGTCGAGGCCCGCGTCCGAGAGGCCGACGCGACGGTCCTCGCCGACGTGGAGGTCGGCGCGGGCAACCTCGCCAACCTCCGGGCCGCCCGCGAGGCCGACTCGGTGGTCGTGGTCGAGGAACGCCCGTTCGACGAGCGCAACTACGCCGGGAGCGACGCCGCCGCGCTCTATCGGGAGTTGAGCGAGCGCGGGCGAGTGGTCGGTCCCGACGCCGTCTTCGGAGCGGTCGAAGAAGCGGTCGCCGAGTCCGAGACGCAGACGAACGTCGAAATGGAGTGAATTGTCGGGACCGCCCGTTCTCCGAGGTACGCGGGAACGACTGTCGGTCCGATACCGTATCTGTGCCGAGACGGACGGCGATCAACTACAGGACGTCTCTGGGAGATGCGTCTCGCCCCACGCGTCCATCGCTTCGATTACCGGTTCGAGCGAGGCACCCCGCTCGGTCAGCGAGTACTGGACCCGGACCGGCTTCTCGCTCACTATCTTTCGATTCACGAGAGCCTTGTCTTCCAAGTCCTCGAGACTGTTCGACAGTACGGTGCTCGAAATCGACTCGATGTCGTCCTTGAGCGCGTTGAATCCGAGCGGTCCGTGAACGAGCAGTCGATGGAGGATAACCGGATGCCACTTCTTTCCGAGGAGGTGGGCCGTACAGGTCACGGTACACCAGTCGTCGCCAGCGCACCACGACGCGACGCACGCCTCCTCTTCGACCGTTTCGGTCATCTGTCGAGAGCGTACCGGACGTGGACGTATCATTCTATCGCCACTGGATTACCAACCGAAACTAGGCACGAAACTGCAAGTAAGTCAGGAACCCGTACTCGGTCAGTGCGAGCTTCGCTGACGGTTAAAACGGTAGGGCGTTTCGGTACGAGTATGTCCTCTGAGATGGATTCCGCTCCTCCGAAACGGAGCGTCGTTTCGTCCGCGAGGGACCGAATCGGCCTCCGAAACACCGTGCTACTGTTCGCTGGCGTCCTCGCGGGCTACAGCCTCGGCATCGTCGGCGAAGGCCCCATCGACGTTCCCGTTCTCGGGCCGATTCCCGCGACGGTCCTCGGTGGCATCGGGTTGGCTCTCGCATTCGTCACGTACCGACGGAACAGTTGCTGCAACGATTGCGCCGATGACGCGTGTGGCTGTTCCGGCGAGTGCGGCGATAGCTGTTCGTACGAACCGTAACCGAACCGCGACTCGTCGGTCGGCGGTCGGTCCGGCGCGACGCACGGAACGTCCCGGCCACGACGAGACGCGACCTCAGCGACACCCCGAGACACAAAGGATTTGTCAACCCCGTCGGAACTGCCCGACGATGCCCTCCACGTTCACGCGACGGCGACTGCTGGCGGCCGGTGCGACGGTCTGTCTCGCCGAGTCGAGCGGTTGTCTCGACGCGATTCGCGGCGCGACCGGAAGCGACGGTGGCGGCGGAAGCGCGACCGGCGACCGGCGTCTCAGGCTCTCGCTCTCGCGCCGGTCGGGGTCGCTCGCCGACCGATACGTCACCGACCTCGAAGCGACCCGCCCCGACTGGGACGAAGAAGCGTTCGCGGCCGCGGTCGCCGGCGAGACGTACACGACGCAGTTCAGGGAACCGTTCTTCGCGCGCGAGAACCCGAAGTACGCGAAACGCGAGGGAACCTATTACCGACTCGGCTCCGTCGTCGTCGGCGAGCGGGAGGCGACCCATCCGGTCCTCCGACTCCGGACGGTCGGGTCGCCCGACGAACTCGACTCGGTGCCCGACCACGCGGCCTACGACGAGTTGCACGAGGCCGACCGGCGCGCGGTCTCCATCGCGTACAAGGCCGCCCGCGCTCGGGGCAACGTCGGCGGCGTGCCGTGGGGACTCGTCGAGCGCGGCGGCTACGTCTACCGGAGCGACGAGGCGGTCGGTGCGAGCAACCTCGTCGGCGACTCGGGACCGAGCCACGTCGAGTACCGCGGGACGATTTATCGGGTCGAAGTCTCGCGAGAGACGTTCCACGAACCGGTCTACCGCGCCGAGGTCGAACCCGTCGCCGAGTCGTCCGACGAGATGGAGGCGGTCCTCCGCGCTCGGTTCGTGGACGCGCGGTTCGGCCGCGGGGACCTCTCGAAGACCGAGCGGTCGATTCTCCGAGACGCCCGAAGTCGAGAGGGCTACGCCGAGCGCCACCCGTACTCCGAGGCGTACCGGTCGGTGCTGAAGCGACTCCACCGCCGGGCGTACATCGACGGGAACGTCCGGAAGGACGCGTTCGCGGAACCCGACCGCCCGCCGCTCGTACTGTACGACGGCGAGTACTACGAGTACCGACTCCGGTTCGTGACGAACGACTGAGCGCGGCCGAACGTCGGTCGGGGGTAGAGATTCCTCTGCAATTCCTAAAGACAGATGCCCCGTTCTCAAAGAACGGGGCATCTGTCTTCAATGTGCAACTCGATACCGTCTCTCACGAACTCTTTTCCGACGGCCCGATGCGGATTCACGCATGGCAGACCCCTTCGGTCGCGCGGTCCGCGACCACCACCGCGGCGAGCGCGAGGCACCGCTGATTCAGCGCGACGGCGAGCAGACCCGCGAGCATCCGATCGAACAGTTCTACTTCGCGGAGTTCACCGCCGAGGGCGAGACCGGCCGGTGGCTGGAATCGCACCTCGACGGACCGCTGGTGGACCTCGGGGCGGGCGCGGGCCGCCACGCGCTGTACTTTCAGGAGGAGTTCGAGACGGTCGCAATCGAGGTCAGCGAGAACTTGGTGGCGACGATGCGCGACCGGGGGGTGGCGGACGCCCGCGAGGGCGACATGTTCGCGCTCCGCGAGGCGTTCGAGCGCGACCGGTTCCGGTCGGCGCTCGCCGTCGGCACTCAACTGGGTCTCGCGGGGTCGATGGACGGTCTCCGGCGGTTTCTGGCCGACCTCGCGTACGTGACGGCGCCCGACGGGACCGCCGTGGTGGACTGCTACGACCCCGCCCGAATCGAGGACGGCGAGTTGCTCGGCTACCGTCCGGACCCGACGCCCGGACTGTCCGCGCGCGTGATGACCTTCGAGTACGAGGGCGAACTGGGCGAGACCCTGCTCTTTCGCCTGTTCGGTCCCGACCGGGTCCGAGAGGCGGCGGTCGGAACCGACTGGCAGGTCGCGGACGTGTACTACGGCGACGACGGGCCGCACTACCGGGCGGCGCTCGAAAAGCGCTAACTCGCCGCGCGTTCGCGCTGTTGTGCCAACTCGAACAGCATCAGCGCCGCGAACGTGCTGGCCGCGAGCATGACCATCCCCGCGATGCCGATTTCGACGTTCGGTGCGGCCAGACTCGCGGTGCCCAACAGTACGCCCGAAACCAGCGCGAGGGTCGCCCGGCCGGGGAGCGAGAACTTCGCGCATCGCTGGGCGAGCGTCGGGTCCAGCCCCACGATTCGGGTCCACACGACGTAGAGCGACACGACGAACAGAAACGAGAGCAGGCCGACGCCCAACAGGAGGGCGAACTTCGCAGGGTTCATCTCCTGTTTCGAAGGCATCATGGTTCAGATATAAGCGTGTCGGTGATATTTTCCGGAAATTACACGACTACGCGACGGCTCGCCCGGCCGGGTCGCCGAGCGTGCGGTCCGTCGATTTATGTGACTCGCGCCCTCAGAACCGGATATGGAACTCGCCGACCGGTCAGTCGTCGTCGTCGGAAGCGGCTTCGGCGGTCTCTCGACGGCCTGCTACCTCGCCGACGCGGGCGCGGACGTGACCGTCGTGGAGAAGAACGAACAGTTGGGCGGCCGGGCGAGCGTCCTCGAACGCGAGGGTTTCAGATTCGACATGGGTCCGTCGTGGTATCTGATGCCCGACGTGTTCGAGCGGTTCTTCGGCCACTTCGGTCGGCGTCCCGACGACTACTACGAACTTCACCATCTGGACCCACACTATCGGATTTTCTTCAAGGACGGCGACGACGTGACCGTCACGGCCGACCGCGAGGCGACCAAGGCGACCTTCGAGGAGTACGAACCCGGCGCGGGCGCGGCCCTCGACGACTACCTCGCGGAGTCCGAGGAGACCTACGACATCGGGATGGAGCACTTCGTCTACGAGGACCGGCCGCGGTTCCGCGACTACGTGGACTTGGACGTGTTCAGACACGCCCGCGGCCTGACGTTCCTCGGGTCGATGCAGGGCCACGTCGAGGAGTACTTCGACCACCCGAAGCTCCAGCAGATCATGCAGTACACGCTGGTCTTCCTCGGTGGCTCCCCGAAGAACACCCCGGCGCTCTACAACCTGATGAGCCACGTCGATTTCAACCTCGGAGTCCACTACCCCGTGCGCGCCGACGGCGACGGGGCCGACGCTGGCGAGACGAGCGACGGTGCCGACCGAAACGGAGCGGCCGACGACGGCGACGAGCGCGCGACCCCCGGCGGGATGGGGGTCGTCGTGGACGCGATGGCCGAGTTGGGCCGGGAGTTGGGCGTCGAGTACCGGACCGACAGCCCCGTCGAGTCGGTTCTCGGGTCGGCGGGGAACTTCCGCGTGGAAATCGACACCGACGACCCCGAAGACTATCTCCGCGCGGACCTCGTGGTCAGCGACGCCGACTACGCCCACACCGAGCAGGACCTGCTCCCGCCCCAGAGCCGCCAGTACGACGCCGACTACTGGGACTCGCGGACCTACGCGCCCTCCGCGTTCCTGCTGTACCTCGGCGTCGAGGGCGACGTGGACCCGCTCGACCACCACACGCTCGTCCTGCCGACCGACTGGAACGAGCACTTCGACCAGATATTCGAGGCCCCCGAGTGGCCCGAGGACCCGGCGTACTACCTCTGCGTGCCGAGCGAGACCGACGAGACGGTCGCGCCCGAGGGCCACAGCAACCTCTTCGCGCTGGTCCCCGTCGCGCCCGGTCTCGAAGACGGCCCCGAGACCCGCGAGCGCTACCGGGACCTCGTGTTGGACGACATCGCCGAGAACACCGGCGTCGAGTTGCGGGACCGCATCGTGGTCGAGGAGAGCTTTTGCGTCTCGGACTTCGCCGACCGGTACAACTCCATCGAGGGCACCGCGCTGGGTCTGGCTCACACCCTCCGTCAGACCGGCCCGCTCCGGCCCGGCCACCGCTCGTCGGAGGTGCCCGGACTCTACTTCACCGGGTCGTTCACCACGCCCGGCATCGGCGTCCCGATGTGTCTCATCAGCGGCCAGCACACCGCCGACGCCGTGCTGGAGGACTACGGCCGGTAAGCCATGCACGAACGCCAACCGACGGTCACGCTCGGCTACCTCCTGACGCTCTCGCGGCCCCGGTTCTGGTTCTACTTGGCCGGGCCAGTCCTCGTCGGCGTCGCCTACGGCGCGTCGGCGGTAAGCGAGCTGTTCGCCCCGGCCGCGGTCGCGCTGTTCGCGTACTTCCTCGTGCCGGCGAACGTCTACCTCTACGGCGTCAACGACGCCTTCGACGCGGACATCGACGTCGAGAATCCGAAGAAGACCGGCGAGCAGGCCCGCGAAGCCCGGTTCCGCGGCGGGGGAGCGGTCGCGGCGGTCGTCGCGGCCTGCGGTCTCGCGGGCCTCGCGCTGGCGGGCGCGTTCGCCGCGGGAGCGCTCGCGCTCTACCCGAACCCACCCGCCGGCGCGACCGTCGGCCCGGCCGCGTGGGTCGTCGCCTTCCTCGCGCTGGGCTACGCCTACAGCGCGCCGCCGTTCCGCCTCAAGACGGTCCCGCCGCTCGATTCGGTCTCGAACGGGCTCTACGTCCTGCCCGGCGCGGCGGCCTTCGTCGCCGTCGCCGGCCACCAGCCCCCGGCGCTCGCGGTCGTCGGCGGGTGGCTCTGGGCGATGGCGATGCACACCTTCTCGGCGATTCCCGACATCGAACCCGACCGCCGGGCCGGGATTCGCACGACCGCGACCGTCCTCGGCGAGCGCCGGACGCTGGCGTACTGCGGGGCGGTCTGGCTCCTCGCGGCCGGGGCCTTCGGCCTGCTCGACTGGCGGGGCGGGGCGCTCCTGCTCGTCTACCCCCTGCTCGCGGCGGGCGTCGCCGCGACCGACGTGGCCGTCTCGCGGGCCTACTGGTGGTTCCCGGCCGTCAACGGACTGGTCGGGATGGTGCTGACGCTGGGCGGTCTCTGGGGGGTCGTGCGTGGATAGTCCGAACCGGGACGGCGCGGCCGGGGACGGCGCGACCGACGAGCGCGCGACCAGAGCGCGGGTCGAGGCCGAACTCTCCCGACTCGTCCGCGAGAACCGATTCACCATCGCGGTCGTCTTCCCGCTGGTCGGGGCCGCGCTGTTCGTCCTGAGCCACGAGCGAGTCCTGCTCCCGGCGTGGCTGGCGATGAACCCGGTCCTCGTCCTCTTCGGGACCGCCGTGATGCGCCTGCCGCTGGTCGCCGGTCTCGCGCCGCTCGTGGACCGGAAGGCCGGACTGGGCCTGCTCGCGGTCACGGCCTACAGCTACTTCATCGAGTACGTCGGCGTCCACTACGGCGTGCCCTACGGCGAATTCAGCTACGAGCTTCAACTCGGGCCGATGGTCGGCGGGGTGCCGATTGGACTCCCCGTCTTCTTCCTCCCGCTGGTGGTCAACGGCTACCTGCTCGTGTTGCTCCTGCTCCCGCGGGCCTCCCGCGTCGAGCGGACGCTCGCGGCGCTCGCGGTCGTCCTCGTCGTTGACCTCGTGTTGGACCCCGCGGCGGTCGGTCTCGGCTTCTGGACCTACGACGGCGGCGGGTTCTACTACGGCGTTCCGCTCTCGAACTTCCTCGGTTGGATTCTCAGCGGCCTCGTCGCGGTCTCGATAGTCGAGTGGAGCTTCGACATCGAGGCGCTGGCCGACCGCCTCGAAACCTGCGAGTTCGCGCTCGACGACTTCGTGAGCTTCGTCGTGCTGTGGGGTGCGATGAACGTCTACTTCGGTAACTGGGTCGCGGTCGCGCTCGCGGTCGGCCTGTCGGCGGGGCTGGTCCGGACCGACCGCTTCGACTTCGTGGGTTTGGGTCGGGAGCGCCCCGAGCAGGGGTGACCTCCCCGCCCGAAGGACGCGGCGGACACGAGCCGTTCGTACCGAACGCCTCGCTCCGCCCGAAGGACGAAATTCAAGTGCGCGCGCCACCAACCCCCGACGATGGGATTGGTAGACGACTCGCGGGTCACGGTGCTTCTGGGCGGGTTCCTGTTGTCGCTACTCGCGCTGGTCGGCGTCACCGCACTCGGCGCGTTCGCGGTTCTCTCGGCGTTCCTCGACCCGGCCGCGGGCACGCCGCTGTTGGTCGCGCTGTTGCAGACCGCCGCGCCCTTCGTCGCCGTCGCCGCGATGCTCGGGGTGGTCTCGCTCGTCCTGCTGGTCGGCCTCGCGGTCGCGGTCGTCCGGAGCGCGTCGGTGCCCCGCGACGCCCGCCTCGCGCGACTCGCCCGGACGGTCGAGCGGTACTATCCCGGCGCACGCAGTCTCGGTCTCTCAGAGAAGTTCGAACCGACGACCGAGGACCGCATCGACCAACTGAAACAGCGGTACGTCGAGGGCGAGATAACCGAACTGGAGTACGAGCAGCGACTTCAGGAGCTGATGAGCGACGACGACGTGAGCGACGACCGCGTTCGCCGCGAACGCGAGCGGACCGACCGCCAGCGCGACCGCGAGTTCGAGTTGTGAGCGAGGCGGGCGTCGAACCGGCTCGTTTCCGACTCCGATACTCCTAAGCGCGCCGCGCTAATCTTCGCAGATATGGACTATCACGAGGCGGCGAACTTCCTGTTCGACCTGCGTCGGTTCCGCCCGAAACCGGGCACGGAATCGACCGCCGAACTGCTCGCCCACCTCGGCGACCCCCACGAGGAGGTCGATTTCGTGCAGGTGGCCGGGTCGAACGGGAAGGGTTCGACCGCCAGGATGACCGAGCGGGCGCTCCGCGAGGCGGACCTCGACGTGGGGCTCTACACCTCCCCGCACTTCGACGACGTGCGCGAGCGCGTCCGGGTGAACGGCCGCAAGGTTCCGAAGGCCGCGCTCGCCGAGTACGTCGAGTCGGTCGAGGAGTACGTTGAGGACCGGGCCGCCGACGGCGAGGCCCCGACGTTCTTCGAGGTGATGACCGGACTGGCGCTCTGGCACTTCGGCCGCGAGGACGTGGACGTCGCGGTGCTGGAGGTCGGCATCGGCGGGAAGTACGACGCGACCAGCGTCGTCGAACCGATAGCCAGCGCGGTCACGAGCGTCACCTTGGAGCACACCGGCATCATCGGCGAGACCATCGCGGAAATCGCCCACGACAAGGCTCACGTCGCGCCCGACGACGCGCCGCTCGTGACCGCGACCACCGGCGAGGCCTTCGACAGCGTTCGAGACTACGCCGGGGATGTGGTTCGGGTCGGTGAGGCCGACGCTTCGACGGGGCAACGAGGCGAAGACGACGACACCGCCGAATCGCCCGACGTGCGGGTCGAGTACGGCGGCCGGACCAACCACACCGAGGCCGCGGTCTCGCTCTCCGGCCCGGACTGGGAGGTCGAGACCCAAATTCCCCTGCTCGGCGAGTATCAGGCGCGAAACGCGGGCGTGGCGGCGGCGTTGGCCCGGCAGGTCGCGGCGCGCCGCGACCTGCCCGAGACCGCGCTGGACGGGGAGGCGCTCGCCCGCGGACTCCGGAAGGCCGACTGGCCCGGCCGGTTCGAGGTGATGGGCCGGGACCCGGTGGTCGTCCTCGACGGCGCGCACAACCCCGGCGCGTGCGAGGCGCTGGCCGCGACCGTGAGCGAGTTCGACGGCGAGTACGACGACCTCCACCTCGTCTTCGGCGCGATGCACGACAAGGACCTCCGGGGGATGGCCGAGGCCCTGCCGACGCCCGACCGCGTGGTCGCCTGCCGACCGAATCTCGACCGCGCGGAGGACGAGGCGGTCGTCGCCCGCGCCTTCGAGGAGGCGGGTGCCGGCGAGGTCCTGACTCGGAACGCCGTCGAGGGCGCGGTCGAGAACGCGCTGACGGCGGCCGGGGAGGACGACCTCGTGCTGGTCGCGGGGTCGCTGTTCGCGGTCGCGGAGGCCCGGACGCGCTGGACTCGCGCCGAGATTCCCAAGCGCATCCGGAATCTGGACGACGCCCGCGAGGCGCTGGAGGGCGCGGACGTGACCGACCCCGGCGTCTGGCGGATGCGCGGCAAGGCGGTCCACCGCGTGCTGAAGACTCGCGTGCAGGTCCGACAGGCGCGCTACCTCAAAGAGGAGATGCTGAGCCTCGGCGGTGAGTGCGCCGTCTCGGGCACCAACGAGCAGGACGACCAGAACGTGGACGTGGTGCTGATGGGCACCCTCGCGCAGTTCAAGCGCCTCGCCGGGAAGTTGGACGGCCAGCCCTACGGCCTCTCGGTGTTCGCCGACGAGTTGCGCGACGCGCTCGGCATCCGGACCGACCCCGACCGGCGGGGCTACCCGTGGGAGGACGGCACCGCCGTCATGGGCATCCTGAACGTCACGCCCGACTCGTTCCACGACGGCGGGCGCTACGAGGCGGTCGAGGACGCCATCTCGCGCGCCGAGGAGATGGTCGCGGCCGGCGCGGACGTCATCGACGTGGGCGGCGAGAGCACCCGTCCCGGCGCGGACGAGATTCCGGTCGAGGAGGAAACCGACCGCGTGGTCCCCGTAATCGAGCGCATCGCCGACTCGGACGCCCTCGTCTCCATCGACACGCGGAAGGCCGCGGTCGCCGAGGCCGCGCTCGACGCCGGAGCCGACGTCCTCAACGACGTGTCGGGCCTCGAAGACCCCGAGATGCGCTTCGTCGCGGCCGACCACGACGCGCCCATCGTCGTGATGCACAGCATCGACGCGCCCGTGGTCCCCGACCGCGACGTTCACTACGACGACGTGGTGGAGGACGTGATAGACGAACTGGAAGAGAAGGTCCTCCTCGCCGAGAAGGCGGGTCTCGACCGCGAGCAGATAATCGTGGACCCCGGACTCGGCTTCGGCAAGGAGAGCGCCGAGAGCTTCGAGTTGCTCGCCCGGACCGACGAGTTTCACGCGCTGGAGTGTCCGGTCCTCGTCGGCCACTCCCACAAGTCGATGTTCGAGTTAATCGACGCGGGCGAGGACAGGACCGCGGCCACGGTGGCGGGCACGACGCTCGCGGCAGAGCGCGGGGCCGACATCGTCCGAGTCCACGACGTCGAAGCGAACGTGGCGGCGGTCCGGGCGGTCGAGGCGGCCGACCATCCCGAGCGGTTCGAGGACGGCAGTAGCTAGTCGCTCGGTCTCGTTCCCCGGAGCCGTCCGCGAAACCGCCGCTCGACGTGTACCGTTCCCGCGGTCGTTCCGTCGAACCGATTCGTGTCACCGTCAGATATAGAACGCCGAGGGAGTACGTACTGTAGTAGTGAGAAGAGATGCCCGGTCCGCCTGAGCGCTCACCGTCGGACATCGTTCTCGAGTTCTTCGACGAACAGGGGCGCGAACCGTCTACCGCGTCCGAAATCGCCGCCGAAACCGGGTATTCGCCACGAAAGATTCGATCCGAAGCGAACGGACTCGTCGAACGAGAACTTCTGCAAGCGAAGGAGATAAACGGGGAACGGGTGTGGTGGTCACCCCAGTACGACCGCGAAGCCGATGCGGAGCTGACGAGCGCCGACGACCAGACCCAGCCCTCGCGCCAGTGGCTGCTGAAGAACCACCGTCAGCTCGCCCAGCTCGTCACTCGAATCCAGATTACCGACGACCTGGACGACCTCCTGCGCCTCATCACCGAAGAGGCGCGGGAACTGGTGGGAGCCCACCAGTCGGTCACGAGCCGAACGATCAACCTGGACTGGGAGCAGGCGATAAACGCGGTGTCCCTCTCGGAAAAGTACGCCGACTACCGCGACTACGACACCGAACCCGACGGGAGCGGCATCTACTCGGTGGTGTGCGAACGCAACGAGCCGATGCGACTGACGCAGTCAGAGCTGGAGTCCCACCCGGCCTGGAACGACTTCGGCGACGAGGGAGACGAACACCCGCCGATGCGGGGATGGCTGGCGGTCCCGATAGTCGGGTCGGAGGGCCAGAACATGGGGCTCATTCAGGTCTCGGACAAGTATCGGGGGGAGTTCACGCAGGCGGACGAGGCGATTCTCGTCCAGCTCGCCAACGTCGCCTCCGCGGCCATCGAGAACGCCCGGCTCTACGACGAGTTGCGCGAGTCCGAGGAACGCTACCGCACCCTGTTCGACTCGATGACCGAAGGCTACTGCGTCTTCGAGAAGGTCGAAACCGCTCCGGGCGAGCCGGGAAACTTCCGCTACGTGGAGGCCAACCCGGCCTTCAACGAACACACCGGTCTCGACGACGTGGTCGGGGAGACGATTCGCGATCGGGCTCCGAGCGAGCCGAGCGAGTGGCTCGACATCCTCGAAGACGTCGCGCGGACCGGGGAGGAAGTCACCTTCCAGCGCGAGTTCGGAGCGAACAGCCGGGTCTTGCAGTGTCAGGCGTTTCCCATCGCGGGACCGTCGAGCGGCCAAATCGGCATGACCGTTCGGAACATCACCGAACGGGTCGAACACGAACGGAA
This sequence comes from Halorussus gelatinilyticus, assembly GCF_023238445.1. GTDB lineage: Archaea > Halobacteriota > Halobacteria > Halobacteriales > Haladaptataceae > Halorussus > Halorussus gelatinilyticus. Next base: position 2,514,160 of record NZ_CP096658.1, read on the forward strand.
ACTCCAGGCGTCGAACCAGCGCCTCGAGAGCTTCGCCAGCATGCTCGCCCACGAACTCCGCAACCCCGTCACCATCGGCCAGATATACGGCCAGCAGCTCCCCGAGGAGTCGGACTCCGAGGCGGTCAGATACGTGACGGAGGCGTTCGACCGCATCGAGGACATGATCGACGTCATGTTGGTGTTGACGCAGGGCCGGAACGCGATCGGCGAGACCGAACCGTTCTCGCTCGCGGCGGTCGCGCGGGAAGCGTGGGACGAAGCGGACGCGCCCGATGCGACGCTGCAGGTGGACCTCGATGCCCGAGTGGAGACGGACGAGACGTACCTCCGCCACCTGTTCCAGAACCTGTTCGAGAACGCCGTCGAACACGGCGGGAGCGACGTCGCGGTCCGCGTCGGTGAGGCGGAAGACGGGTTCTTCGTGGCGGACGACGGAATCGGAATCCCGGCGAGCGACCGGGAGGACGTGTTCAAGGCGGGTGTGACGACCACGGCCGACGAGGGCGGTACCGGATTAGGGTTGGCGTTCGTCCGAGAACTGGCGACGGTGTACGACTGGTCGTATCGCGTGACCGAGAGCGCGGGCGGCGGGGCTCGGTTCGAATTCAGTAACGTCGATTTCCTCGGCCCGAGTTCCTGAGTAGCGGCCGCCGCGTCCGTCCGACGGGAGTCGGTACGCGAGCAATCGCCGCTCCTGACGGCTCGTGGCCTTCCTCGTTACTGTCGGACAATCGAGTAGCGACTTGCGGTCGCTGCTGGTCCGTTTACGGTCAGAGTAGGACGACCAGCAACACCAGAACCGCGACCACCAACACCGCCCCGCCGGCAACCGCGGCCGGTTCGACCCAACTCATCCGTTCCTCGGCTTCGTCGTAGGCCGCGAGGTACCTGTCCAGCACCTTCGCCTCGTCGTACTCCGCGAAGTTCTCGTTGAGTTCCATCGGTTCCATCTCGCTCGCCGAGATCAGCGCGTCGGTCAGCTCCTGCTCGCTGGTGGTCCGGAACGCGCGGTCCTCCTGCTCGACCAGTTCGTGGGCGCTCGACTCGACGTGGTATTCCACGACGCCGGCGCAGCCGCAGGCCAGCGCCCGGAGCAGGTCGGTCGGGAACGCCTCCCGGCGGGCGGTCTGGGCGTAGACGTGCGCGCCCTTGAACGCCGACAGCCGGTTTTCGAGGGGTTGGTCGCCCGCGAACGACACCCGGTCCTCGATGCGCAGGTCACGGACCTGTCGCTCGTAGACGTCGCGTTCGGGACCGTCGCCGATGACTACCGCCGACCAGTTGTGGTCACGGAGTTCCGCCAAGGCGAGCAGGAGACTTTCGAGGTTGGCGTCGGCGTCGAGCCGCCGGGAGTAGACGATGTCGGCGACCTCGCGGGGTTCGGCCGCGCGGATGGCGTCCGTATCGATGCCGTTGGGCACGACCCGGACCGCCTCGCCGTCCGCGCCCAGTTCCCGGACGCGGGTTCGGACGGTCTCGGACGGGACGAGAACGAGTTCGGGCACCGTCGCGGCGAGTCGCCACCGCGGGTCGTCGGCGTCGCCCGCTTGCGGCGACTCGTACCAGTCGACGACGAGCGGCGCGCGCAGGAAGACGCTGGCGGCTTTCGCGGCGAGGACGTGCGTCGGGTCGTCGGCGGTGGCCTGAATCACGTCCGGGTCGGCGGCCCGGAGCGCGGCCGGGAGCGCGAGGGCGAATCGGCCGTCGCCGCGCTCGTCGGTGACCGCCCGGTAGGTCACGTCGTTCTGCTCGAAGGTCTCGTGGTCGCCGTCCCACCACTGCGCACAGCAGACGACGACGTCGTGGCCCCGGCCGGCGAGCGCCTCGGCGGTACGCTGGAGTCGTCGCGTTGCCCCCGTCTGGCGGTGTTGGGCGACCGTCTCCGAGACGAGCGCGACGCGCATACGAAGCGCCACGAAGTCACCCACTAAAAACCCAACTCTTTGCGTTCGCCCGGCGTTCTCGGTGGGGGTCGCGCGAGGAATCGACCCGGAGTCGGCGGTGGCTCGCTTCGACTCGGCGGTGACTCGCTTCGACTCGGCGTCCACCGCTCGACGAGGACCGATGACTCTAGACGGTCACCCGAGACCGACCTGCGACTCCGAAAACGACGACCGCCAAAACCACACGAGTCCTGTCCGCCCGCGGGGTCCGATCAGTCGTTCAGTTCGAGGATGAAGTCGGGCGCGGCGTTGTCGGCCCGGCGTCGCCACTGCCGCAGGTCGTGGGTGTGAAACAGCGCCGTCACGCCGAAGACCGCGACGACCAACAGCGCGTACTGCACGCCGGAGAGGAGCGTGAAGGGGTAGAGACCGACCCAGACCGACGCCAGCAGGACGAGGCTCACCGTGGCGAGCGTGAGGTAGAGTCGGTGCCACGGAACCGACGTCTGAGGGTCGCTGGCCAGTTGTAGCTCCAGTCGCTCGGTCCGCTCGGTCGCTCGGACCAGACTCCGTTCGGGGTCGTAGCGAAGCACCGCGGCCGACTCCAACTTCGGGAGGTGGGTCTGGTGGAGCGCGCTGTACACGGATTTCCGCTGACTCGGCGACACCTCCGCGACCGTGGTGTCGTTCTCCCACGCCGCGACCTGCTCGGCGAGTTCGCCGAGGTCTACCGGTCCGCCGTATCGCTGGAGATAGTAGAGGACGTACCGACGCCGGAGGTTCTTCACGGCGTCGAACACTTCCTCCCGAGATGGACGTGTGGTTTCGGTAGCCATGTGTACCGTAGAAAACGGACGACAGAACCCCGGATAAACGGATTTGACTGTTTACTACTCGGCGAGTATCGTTCAACGCTTCAACCGAAAGTTGCAGGCTGGCCGGGGGAAGAAACTCCGCGTTCCGGCGAACGACCGCCGGACGAAACTCACGGCCGAAACCGTTTTCTCTGAGTTCTGGCGAGCGACCCGCTCGGCGACCGCCACGAATCGGCCGACGCTCCGGGCACGGTCGCCGTTCGGCGAGCGGTGGGTCACGTCGCGCCTGGAACCGCCCGTTACCGGCACTTCCATTGCGGGTTTCGAGTTCGCGCCGAGGATAGTCGCCGTGTACTCGTCGGTCAATCCCCGCGAGAGCTATCGGTTCGGCGTTGAGAGCCGCCGACCGCCGACGACCGCCGACGCCCCGTCAGCCGTCCGACTAGTTCTCGCGTTCCGTAGTCGTCCCGCGCTCTCCGCCCTTGTCTGGCCTGCCGCGTCGGTCGCCGTCACGCCCCACGCTGTCGCCCGGTTCGAGGTTCCCGTCGTCGGACTCGGTGGTGGTCGTCTCCGTCGTGGTTTCCGTCGTCGTGGTCTCGGTCGTCGTCGTTTCGGTCGCAGTCGTCGTTTCCGTGGTCGTCTCGGTCGTTTCCGTAGTCGTCTCGGTAGCTTCGGTTGTCGTCGGCGTCTCCGCGGTCGTGGTCTCTGTCGTCGTTTCCGTGGTCGTCTCCGTCTGCGTCTCCGCAGTCGTGGTGTTCGCCGCGGACGTCGTGGTCTCGGTGGCCGTCGCGGTCGGGATTTCGGTCGTCGCGGTCGTCCGCTCCGTCGTGCCGTCGGTGGTTTCCTCGCTCTCATCGGTGGTCCCCGCCGTCGCTTCGCCGGTCGCGTTCGCGCAGTCGCGCCGGACGAGGAGCGCCGTGCCGGAGTCGTTTCCGGTCGCGTCGGTCCCCGGTGCGCCCACCAGCAGGTCGCCGCCGTCGCCGTCTACGTCGCCGCCGGCCACCGCCGCGCCGAATCGGTCGCCGGGCGCGTCGCCGACGAGCGTCGCCGCCGCGTCAGCGAGGTCGGTCCGGCCGTCGAGGTCCGCGCCGGAGACGAGATACGCCGCGCCCGCGGACTCCCCGCCGTCCGGGCCGGCGAGAGAACCGGGTGCGCCCACCAGCACGTCGGTCGCGTCGCCGCACCGGACCGCTGCGAGCGCCGCACCCGCGCGGTCGCCCGATTCCGCGCCGACGAGCGTGGCGACCGCCGAGTCGAGCGTGCGAGCCGTCCGATTCGTCGCGTCGCCCGAGACGACGTAGACCGCACCCGAGGCGTTTCCGCCGGCGTCGTCGCCCGGCGCGCCCACGAGGAGGTCGGCCGCGCCGTCGCCGGTCGGGTCGCCAGCGAACGCGACCGCCGCACCTGCGCGGTCGTTCTCGGCGACGCCGACGAACGCCGCGCCCGCCTCGGCGAGATCGATTCGTCCGGCGTCGAGGGCGTCGGGCACGAGGTAGGCCGCGCCGGCGTCCTCGCGTTCGTCTCCGTCACCGTCGCTCTCGTTGCCGTCGCTCTCGGTCCCGTTCTCGCCGGCGGCGTCGTGTCCCGGCGCGCCCACGAGGAGGTCGGCCGCGCCGTCGACGTTCGCGTGGCCCGCGAACGCGACCGCCGTCCCCGCTCGGTCGCCCGGTTGCGCGCCGACGAGCTCCGTCCCGGCGGTGGCGAGCGAAATCGCGTCCGGGGAGTCGCCGGCGAAGCGGTCGCGTCCGAGGGCGTAGACCGCGCCCGCGTTCTCCCCGGCGGAGTCGTTGCCCGGTGCGCCGACGACGACCGCGGCGCGGTCGTCGATTCCGTTCGCCACTGCGACCGACCACCCTGCGCGGTCGTTCTCGCCCGCGCCGACGAGCGTCGCGTTCGCCGCGGCCAGCGAGACGGTGCCGGACGGCGAATCCGCCCCGGCGGACGAGTCGCCCCCGGCGGACGAGACGGCGCGGGAGAGCGAGTCGCCGCCGTAGACGACGTGGACCGCGCCCGCGGCGTCGTCGTCGGAGTCGTTCCCGCCGGGCCCGTTTCCGTTCGCGTCGTAGCCCGGCGCGCCGATTAGCAGGTCGGCCGCACCGTCGCCGTTCACGTCGCCGCCGGCCACGGCGAAACCGGCACGGTCGCCGGGTCGCGCGCCGACGAGGGTGACGTCGGCCGTGGCGAGACCTACTTCCTCGCGGTCTACCGGTCCGTAGAAGAGGTACGCCGCGCCGGAGTCGTTGGCGTCGCTTCCTGCGTCGGCGGCGTCGGTGTCGCTGTCGTTTCCGGCGGCGTCGGCCCGCGGCGCGCCGACCAGCAGGTCGCCGACGCCGTCGCCGTTCACGTCGCCGACCGCGGCGACTGCGGCCCCGGCGCGGTCACTGGCGTTCGCGCCAGTCAGCGTGACGTTCTGGGAAGCATTGAGACCGGTCGTGGTCTGGGAGGCGTCGAGACCGGTCGTGGGGTCGAGACCGTCCGGGGCAGTCGGAGAGGATTCGAGACCCGTCGCGGCGGGGACCGGGAGGGTCGCGGTGACGACGAGTGCGGCGAAAACCGGTACGACCAACGGGAGCAGTCGGGGAGCGTCCGTCATTTCTCTCGTCGGCGTTCTCTCTGGCTCCGTTTTGTTATCCGGCCGATGAACCGAAGAAACCGCCCGTTTCCGGGGGCAGTAACCGGGGGAGTCCGCCGGGGGACCGCCTTCCGGAGACCAAAACGATTTGCCCGTCGGCTTGCAAGCAGTTCGCATGCCGACGTACGATTTCGAGCGCTATCTCAACGTCAGAAGCGCGAAGTACCCCACGTTCGGTCCCGACGGCGAACTCGCGTTTCTGATGGACACGACGGGCGTCCCGCAGGTCTGGCGACTCGACGAACCCGGCGAGTGGCCCCGGCAACTCACCTTCGAGGAGGAGGCCATCGGCTTCGCGGACTGGTCGCCCGAGCGCGACGAACTCGTCTTCGGGATGGACCAGGGGGGCGACGAGCGCACTCAACTGTTCCGCCTCGACGCCGACGGCGAGACCGTCACGCCCCTGACCGACACGCCCGAGGCCATCCACTACTGGGGCGGGTGGAACTCCGACGGTTCGCGGTTCGCGTTCGCGTCGAACCGACGCGACGAGTCGGTCTTCGACGTGTACGTGCAGGGCCGCGACGAGCGGGGCGACGACGCCGAGATGGTCTACGAGGGCGACGGCTGGCTCTCGGTCTCGGGGTGGAGTCCGAGCGACGTCTCCGGGAGCGACGCGACCGGAGGCTCGTCGGACGCGTCCGACGGTGACCGCCTCGCGCTCACCGAGATGCACTCCAGTTTCGACTACGACGTGTACGTCCTCGACGTGGAGACCGGCGACCTGAACCACGTGACGCCCCACGAGGGCGACGTTCGCTTCCAGTCGGTCTACTGGGGTCCCGACGGCGACGCGCTCTACCTCATCACCGACGAGGGGACCGACACGACGTACCTCGCCCGCCTCGACCTCGACACCGAGGAGATAGAGACGGTGGCGACCGGCGACGACCGGGCCGGTGCCGACGAGTCCCGCGACCCGCCGTCCGAGGACGGCAACTGGAACGTCGAGAGCCTCACGCTCGACGAGGACACCGGCCGGTTCGTCTTCGGGACGAACGTGGACGGCTACACCGAACTCACGGCGGCCGAACTGACCGGCGAGACCGACTTCGAGACGTTCCCCGCGCCCGACCTCCCGAAGGCCGTCACCAGCGGCGGGACCTTCGACGACGACGCCGAGCGCTTCGCGGTCACCGTCACCGGAAGCACCGAGAACACCAACGTCTACGTCGTGGACGCGGCGTCGGGCGAGGCCGAGCGCTGGACCGACGCCGCCACCGCGGGCCTGCCGAAGGAGTCGTTCGTGGAACCCCGACTGGTCCACTACGAGACGTTCGACGGCCGAGAGATTCCGGCGTTCTTCTCGGTGCCCGAGGACGCGACGCCGGGCGAGACGCCGGTCATCGTGGACATCCACGGCGGTCCCGAGAGCCAGCGCCGCCCGAGTTTCCACTCGGTCAAGCAGTACTTCCTGAACCGGGGGTACGCCTACCTCGAACCGAACGTCCGCGGTTCGACGGGGTACGGCACGGCCTACACCCATCTGGACGACGTGCGAAACCGGATGGACTCGGTGAAAGACGTCGCGGCGGCGGTCGAGTGGCTCCGCGACCAGCCCGAAATCGACCCAGAGAAGGTCGTCGCCTTCGGCGGGTCGTACGGCGGATTCATGGTGCTGGCGGCGCTGACCGAGTACCCGGACCTCTGGGCAGCCGGCGTGGACGTGGTGGGCATCGCCAACTTCGTCACGTTCCTCGAGAACACGGGCGACTGGCGGCGCGAACACCGCGAGGCGGAGTACGGGTCGCTGGAGGAGGACCGCGAGTTCCTCGAATCCATCAGTCCGACGACCAACGCCGAGAACATCCGAGCGCCCCTGCTGGTCCTCCACGGCGCGAACGACCCCCGCGTCCCGGTCGGCGAGGCCGAGCAGATAGTCGAGACCGTCGCCGAGCAGGGCGTCCCGGTCGAGAAGCTGATATTCGAAGACGAGGGGCACGGCTTCTCGAAGCTGGAGAATCGCATCGAGGCGTACACCACGGTCGCCGACTTCTTGGACGAACACGTCTGAGAACTCCTCGGACGAACGCGTCCGAAACAAACACGTCCGAAACGCGGCCGACGCGGGCGGACACCGCCCGCGTCGGCCGCGTTGGCTGTCTTTCCTCACGCGCTCGGCGGGCGCTCGTCCGCGCCGAGGCGCATCTTCCGGTCGTGGTAGACGTGCGCCGCGGCCGAGGCGACGAGGACGAGCGCGAACGCGCCGGCGAGCGCGACCCCCGGCACCGCGCCGAACGGATCGACGCCGACCAGCGAGGCCAGCGTCATCGACCCGAAGAACGCGCCGAGCAGGAAGTAGTACTGGCTCCACGAGATTTCGTCGCCGGGGACGATTTCGAGGTAGACCCGGAGGTCGGCCAAGCCGTCGGCCGCGACGACGGTGCCCCGCGAGGCGTCGAACGCCACGAGACCCGCGTCGTCCATCTTCGGGAGATGGGCCTGCTGGAGCGCGTTGTAGACCCGGCGGCGCTCCTGCGATGTCACCTCGTCGGGTCGCTTGTCGTTCTCCCACGCCGCGACCGCGCGGGCGAGGTCTCGGAGTTCGGCGTCGCGGTCATTGTCCAGCAGGTAGTGGACGACGTACCGGCGGCGGCTGTTGCTGAGCATCTCGAAGACGACTTCCTGCGAGAACGCCGCCCCGTCGGTCGGTTCGTTCGCCTCGTCGCGGTCTTCTCGGTGGAGCGTTTCGGCGGCCATTGGATAGGTTCCCCCTGTCGGTCCGCGCGGGTCGGTCAACGTCGTGTTATTCATAACTTTCAGTTACTATTTATCTTCCGACGAGTTACGACTCGGTGCTCGCTGAAATCATCACCTTCCCGAGAGGAAGCCGCGCCGTGGTGCGATTCTGGGGTCGTTTAACGGCCGGTAGGAGGCGCTTAACGAACCTTCTGGGGGTATATGCACTCCCTTCTCGTTCTCTTTGTGAGACGTGTCGGGGTGTATGAATAATGCGGAATCTCTCCATCGAGTGAAACGAGTCCTCCCGAGGAGAGGGCGCGGAGGACACGGACCTAACCATGAAATCGAACATCGAACTCGACCGGCGGAAGGTACTGGGTACAGTTGGCGGCCTCGCGCTCGCGGGGAGCGGACTCGCGGCGTTCACGGGGAGCGCGGCCGCACAAGTGAGTACGAGCTTCAAGGCGAACAACGCGGGCACGGTGACGACCGCGGACGGGAGCATCCAGAAGGTGTTGGTGGACACCTCCGGTACGTTCTCGTGGAGCGGTCTCGACTCGGCGGCCAAGACCGGGATGGTGACGCTCGAAGCCAAGAAGAAAGGCTCGCACCCGAACAACTACACCAAGGTCACGAGCAAGTCCTACTCCATCAACGGTCTCGACGGCGAGCGGTCGTTCACGCTCGACCAAGTGGACCTCACCGAGACCTTCGGCGACGACCACTTCGAGTCCGACGACGACGGCAAGAAGAAGACGACCGGCATCGACCTGCGCGTCTCGGTCACTATCACGACGACCGGCGGGAACGCCCACGACGCGAAGGCGGCGGACACGATGTACGTCGGCGCGGACAACAAAGCAGCCGACGCCAATATCCAAGGTGAGTCCGACGCCAGCGCGTCGAGCTACGACCAGCTCTACTCCTTCGACGAGGGCGGGCACCCGAACCTTGACCCCGAGACCTACCTCGCCAGCGACGTGGTCGGGGCACCCCTGACGGTCGAGGTCAGCTACGACGACCCGGTCGTCTACACGTTCCAGCTCCCGGCGGCGTTCACGAGCGGGTCGCAGGACAACCTCCCGGTACTGCTCGACGCGAACGACAACGGCACGGCGAACTATCAGGCCATCTACCACGCCTCGAACGGCGTGAGCTACCAGAAGAACGACGGGAGCGGTTGGAGCGAGGTTAGTTCCGTCTCGGGACTCGACATCTCCATCGACTCGGCGATGGAGACCGTGACGGTCTCCATCAGTCGGAGCCTCATCAACTCGACGTACCGCCTCGGTTTCCGCCTCGCGTACGCCGGCGGCGGCGCGAGCGGGTACGACACGCTCGCGGACTCCTACCCCGACGGGACGAACTTTGCGGTGTGCAACGTCCCGCGCTCGGAGTTCCGCGACGAAACCGGCGGCTACTTCGGCCCGAACTGGACCTCCAGCGAACACTTCAAGACCGAGTCGCTGTAGCGGCGCGTCGGTAGCGCCGTCGTCCGACCCGGCACCCGACCCACGTCGGCCTCGCGGGGGTTCGACTCCCCCGGTGGGTCCTCCATGAATCTCGACCGACGACGGCTGTTGGGCGTCATCGCGGGCGTCGCGTCGGGCGGCGCGGGCGCGTCGGCGTTCTCGTCTCGGAGCGGCGCGAGGGCCGGAGCCACCTTCGCGGCCGACGACCTGACGGTCCGGACCGACGACGGGGCGCTCGGTGCCGTCACGGTCGCGCCCGCGGGCACCGTCTCCTGGTCGGGCCTCGAAACCCCCGCCGGAGGGGTCGCGCTGACGCTGTACGCGAAGTACGCCGCCGACCTCCGGTTCCGGAAACTCGCCGGCCAGCGCCTCCCGGCCGCGGGTCTCCACGGCGAAGCTGACTACGCCTTCCAGAGCCGGGACCTGCTCGCCGTCGAGGGGTTCGACACGAGCGACTTCGACCCCGACGACGGCGAGCGCGCGACCCGGCGGGTCGCGCTCAGACTCGCGGTGACGGTGGTCGGTGCCGACGGCGAGACGACGCTGACGACGGGGTACGCCGACGCCCGATTCGACGTGACGGTCGTGAACCGCCCCGAGAGCGGCGGCGTCGATGGCCGGGCCAACACCGCCGCGACCGGCGACGAGACCTCCGAGAACGGGACGACGACCTCGGAGACCGCCGCCGAGAACGAGACCACGACGGCGACGACCACCGAGTCCAAACCGACCGACACGACGACCGAGACCGAGACGAAAACGACCGCAGAGAACACCGCGACGACCACTTCCCGGCCGACCGCGACGGAGACGACGACCGAGAATCCGACGGAGACGACGACAACGACCGCGACGACCTCCGAGAACGCTACGACCGCCTCCGGAAGGACGACCGGCTCGGACACGACGACCCGAACCACCGCGACGACTTCGGACCGGAATAATACAGAGGCGGTGGAGAACAATACAAACATATCTAAAAGCAATACAGATAGTTCTAAGGGCCGAGACGCGGCCGACGGGAAGTGACGATGGCGGCGAAACGAGGGCCGCTGGCCGCGCTGTCCGTCACGAAGCGCGGCGTCGTCGTCCTGCTGGTCGTCTCGGCGGGCGTCCTCGGGGCCGGATTCGGCGTCTTACCGGGACTGCTCGGCGGGAGCGACCCGGCGGACCTCGGTCGGGGCACCGACCGAGGAGACGCCGCGAGCGACCGCGACCGAAGCGGAACAGACCACGCGCACAGCGACCGCGACGAGGCAGGCCGGGTCGAGCGACGGCGGCGATGGCTCTCCCGTCGGGACGACGACCGGCGACGGAACGGCCGCGACGACCCGCGAAACGACCGCCGACTCCGCCGACGCGGACCGCGACGACGACAACGACCGCCGAGACCGGCGTTCGACCGGCCGGAGCGACCCCGAAGTCGGCGTGCGGGCCGAGGCGAACGCGACGGTCGCGTCGCTGTCGGGCGTTGCGTCGTTGTCGGACGGGACATCGCTGCCGGGCGTCGCGCCGCCGAACGGCGGCGCGACGCCCTCGTCTCGCGGTTTCCCGTCTGCGCTCGCGTCGAAGCAAATTGGCTCTCCCGGTCTCGACCGCGCTATCCGAGCAGGAGTCTGAGGTTGAACGCGGTCGTGAACCCGCCGAACGCCGCCAGAATCGCGGGCGGGCCGTAGACGACCACCGGGTCGTCGGTGTCGCCGATGGCCGCCAGTTGCAGGCCGAGACAGACCCCGAACACGCCGAGTTTCAGGCCGACCAGTCCCGCGAGTCCGAACTCCGCGACCGCGGCCCGGAGGAGGACGTTGGCCTCGCCGACCGAGGAGTCGAAGTAGAGGAGCGTCACCGTCGTCACCACGTCGCCGACGCCGTAGGTGGTCGTGGCGATTATCCAGAGCCAGTAGAACCGGTCGGCCCGTCCCTCGAAGGGCGTCCCGTCGAGGGTGGCCCACTGCCGGGAGGTCATCGTTCACTCGCGCGCACGCCGCCGCCAAATACGTATCGGTGATTCGATACGTCGGCCGAGCGGTCGGTCGCCATCGAACGCGAGTGCGACGCCGCCAGCGACGCCGAGCGCAGTTTCCGACCCTGCAACCGTGCGGGGGCCTTTAAGTTCGTCGTGGCCCTCGCTCTACTCGTGAGACCGACGAGAGATGCGCCGCGAGTCGCCGACGCCGTGGCGAACCGACTCCGGGGTGCGACCACCGCCCGAGAGTCCGGAACCGACGCGACGCCGACGGGAGCGCCATGACCGCGATTGAGACCCGCGGACTGACCAAGCGCTTCGGCGAGGACGTGGTCGCGGTCGATTCGCTCGACCTCACCGTCGAATCGGGCGAGATATTCGGCTTCCTCGGGCCGAACGGCGCGGGCAAGTCCACGACCATCAACGTGTTGCTGGACTTCATCCGGCCGACCGAGGGGTCCGCCGAGGTACTGGGCTACGACGCCCAGCGCGAGACCCAAGCCATCCGCAGGCGGGTCGGCGTCCTGCCCGAGGGCGCGACGCTCTACGACCGCCTCACCGGGCGCGAACACGTCGAGTGGGTCGCCCGGACCAAGGGCGCGGACGCCGACCCCGACGCGATTCTCGACCGCGTGGGTCTCGGGCGCGACGACCGCCAGCGACGCACCGGCGGCTACTCGAAGGGGATGAGCCAGCGCCTCGCGCTCGGAATGGCACTGGTCGGCGACCCCGACCTCCTGATTCTGGACGAACCCTCGTCGGGCCTCGACCCGAACGGGATTCAGGAGATGCGCGACCTCCTCCGCGAGGAGGCCGAGCGAGGCACGACCGTCTTCTTCTCCAGCCACATCCTGCCGCAGGTCGAGGCGGTCTGCGACCGCGTGGGCATCATGAGCGACGGTCGGCTCGTCGCCGAGGACACCATCGCGGGCCTCCGGGAAGCGACCGGCGGGAGTAGCGAGATTACCGCCACCGTGGACGCGCTCCCCGAGGGCTTCGACCCGGCGACGCTCGCGGACCTCGCCGGCGTCGAGCGCGCCAGCGCCGACGGGAACGACGTCACCGCGGTCTGCTCGGACCCCGGCGCGAAGATGGAGGTCCTCAAGCGCATCGACGAGGTGGCGACGGTCCGAGACGTGCACTCCGAGGAAGCCTCGCTCGAAGACCTGTTCAACCGCTACACTGCCGCCGACCCCGGCGACGGGACCGGTCGGACGGAGAGCGAAGCGAGCGGAACCGACGGCGAACCCGAAGTCGAAGACGCCTCGGGGGTGACGGCGTGAGCCTCCGCGCCGTCGTCGGCAAGGACTTCAAGGACGTTCGCCGCGCGAAACTGCTCTGGTTCGTCGGCGGCATCTACACTCTGTTCGCCGCGCTGTTCTTCTACACCGGCAGTACGGGACAGGAACCCTCGGTGCTGCGACAGCTCTGGAACATGTCGGGGCTGGCCATCCTGTTCATCCCGCTGGTCGCGCTCGTGGCGGCCTACCTCGCGGTCGCTGGCGAGCGCGAGTCCGGGAGCATCAAGTTCCTGCTGTCGATTCCGAACCGCCGCCGGGACGTGGTGTTCGGCAAGTTCCTCTCGCGGGCCGCGCTGGTCTGCGGGGCCATCGTCGTCGCGTTCGCGGTCGGGGCGGTCCTGACCGCGGCGCTCTACCCCGCCGTGAAACTCGCCACCTTCGCCAGCGTCGTCGGTCTCGTCGTCTACTTCGCGCTGGCGTACGTCGCCGTCGCCATCGGCATCTCGGCGCTGACCGCCTCCCGCTCGCGGGCGATGGCCGCGTCGGTCGGCTACTTCTTCGTGTTCAACGTCCTCTGGATTCAGGGGTCGGCGTTCTCGGTCGTCGGCGCGCTCCGGTTCGTCTTCGAGGACACGCTCGGGGTCGCGCTCTCGCAGAACGCCGAGCAGTTCGTCCAGTCGCTGAGTCCCGCGGCGGCGTACCTCCAGTCGCTCCGACTGGCGTTCCCCGAGGGCTACCGGGACATCCCGCCCGCGGACCCCTCGACGCCGTTCTACCTGACGCCAGAGTTCTCGCTCGTAATTCTGGCCGCGTGGGTTCTGCTCCCCCTGCTGGTGGGCTACCTGCGCTTCGAGCGGACCGACCTCGGATAGCGAAATCGTCTTCTTCCCTCCGGTTCGACTGCGTGGCATGACCGTCGCAGAGCGCTCGCGCCGCCGGGTCGCCGAGGCCGTCGCCCGCCTCGAACGCGACTACGCCGCGTTCGAGGTCGTCGAGAAGACGTGGCACCATCCGCCCGAGGCGTACGAGTCGGTCCGCGACCGCTTCGAGGCCGGAACCATCGGCGGTGCGGGCGTCTGGACAACCGACGAAGAGGGCGGCGTCCTGCTCGTGCGCCACGAGGGCGGGACGGCGTGGAGCGACCCCGGCGGAAAACAGGAACCGGGCGAGAGCCTCGAAGCCGCCGCCCGCCGCGAGACCCGCGAGGAGTCGGGCGTCGAGGTCGAACTGACCGGACTCCGGCAGGTCCACCGCGTCGAGATTCGGGACGACGGCGGCGATGCGGGCGACGGCGAGGAAGGAAACCGGCCGCCCGTCTACCGACTCATCGCCATCTTCGACGGCGAGCCAGTCTCGGGGGAGACTCGACCGCGGGAGGGCGAAATCGCGGAGGTTCGCTGGTGGCGCGAGCGCCCCGACGACCTGCTGTACGAGGAGTTGGCCGAGTTTCCGATTCCGGCCGGGGAGTGACGGGTCGGCCGCCGCCGCCGACCGAAGCGATACCGGCGAGTCCGCGCGCGGCGAACAGACGTAAGTCGCTCGATTGGCTACCTATCTCTGTGTCACTACTCGGAAGCGATTCGACAGACAGCGTCGCGGAAACCGCACAGGAAGCCAAGCGAGCGGCGACGGGCGAATCCCCGCCCAAGACCCACTCCACGTCGTTCAAACTCGCCCGCGTCCTGTTCGGCGGCGTGCTGGCGTTCACGGCGATAGACAACCTCCGGAACCTGGACGAGATGGTCGGCTACGCCGAGAGCAAGGGCGCGCCCGAACCCGAGCGGACCGTTCCGTTCATCAGCGGAAGCCTGCTGTTCGGCGGCATCGGCATCGCAGCGTGGAAGTTCCCGCGTCTCGCGGCCGGAGCGGTGGCGGCCTTCCTCGTGTCCGTCACGCCCGCCATGCACGACTTCTGGGCCATCGACGACGACCAGCAGAGAGAGCAGGAACTGATACACTTCCTGAAGAACGTCGCCCTGCTCGGCGGCGCGATCGCCTTCCTCCGAATCGGTCAGGACGACTGAACGGCGGAGCGCGACGGCGAGCGGTACGGGCGAGACTCTTTTTCAGATGACGCCGGTCGTCTCGACGGCCTCGTAGGCGGCCGCCTCGCTCATCCCGTTGCCCAGAATCGTGTAGCGGTCCCGAATCTCGTGGGCCGAGGTCAGCGCCGTGACGACCGTCTCTTCCTCGATGCCCAACTCCGCGGCCGTGGTGGGCGCGCCGATGGTCGCCAGCGCGTCGCGTACGCCCCGCCAGTTGCCGCCGTGGAGGTACTCGGCGACGATGGTGCCGATACCCACCTGATGGCCGTGGAGCGCGGCGTCGGGGACCATCCGGTCCAACTGGTGGGAGAAGAGGTGTTCAGCGCCCGAGGCGGGGCGCGAGGAGTCCGCGATGGACATCGCCACGCCCGAGGAGACCAGCGCCTTGACGACGGCCCACGCCGACTCTTCGAGGCCCTGCTTTATCGAGTCGGCCTCCTCGACCAGCATCTCGGCGGTCATCTCCGCGAGCGCGGCGGCGTAGTGGTGGTACTCGACGTTCTGGAGCCGGTTGGCCAGCCGCCAGTCCTTGGTCGCGGTGTAGTTGCTGATGATGTCCGCACAGCCGGCGGTCGTCAGTTCCCACGGCGCGTCGGCCAGAATCTCGGTGTCGGCGATGACGGCGAGCGGCGGCTCCGCGGCGACGCTGTGACGCGTGTCGCCCTCCGGGACCGACCCCCGGCCCGAGACGATGCCGTCGTGGCTCGCGGCGGTCGGAACCGAGACGAACCCGCGCCCGAGGTCGTGGCTGGCCATCTTGGCGATGTCGATGGCCTTCCCCCCGCCGACGCCGACGAGGTAGCCGGCGTCTATCTCCTCGGCCGCGCCGATGACCCGCTGGACCGACTCGAAGCTGGCCTCCCCGATTTCGACCACCGCGGGGTCCTCGCCCGCCTCCTCGAAGTCGGCGGCCACCTGCTCTGCGGCCACCTGCCGGGGCGTGGGGCTGGTGACGACCAGCGGCCGCCCGTGGAGGTGGAGTTCCGAGACCGCCTCGACGGTCCGGTCGAGGACGCCGTGGCCGACTACCACGTTGCGCGGCAGGCGAATCCACGTCGATTTGTCGAACATACCCGCTACTCTCTCGCGGGCGGGGAAAACAGTTTACCTCTCTGTCCGGTTGCGGGGGTTTCGAGTCGGTGGGAAGAATCGGACTGAGACAGCAGGCAGCACGGCACCGCGACCGGACAGCACTCTATCGCCGACTCCGAGGAGTCACCGCGACAGCACAGCACCGCAGACCGCACAGCGACCGCGCCCCGAACCTCCCCGCGTACGTCTGCGCTCGCGCGGAACCGCGCGAGCGCAGACGCGGCGCATCCTGTGGTCTGGTCAATCGAGCGCGTCCATCCACAGGTGAAAATCCAACTGTCACCGACTACTTCCGCGGTGTCGTCCGCGAGGAGCGCCACGTCGGGGTCGAGGATTGGGGCGGTCGCCTGAGCGCGTGGCGGACCGCGAGCAGGTGGCGGGCGAACGTCGCGGCCGCGAGGAGGGTCGCGCCGACGACCGCGGTCGCCGAGAACCCGGCCATGGGGACCGAGACGAACCACTCGGGGACCGCGACCTGCCCGGTGACGACCAACAGCCAGGCCGTCGCGCCCGCGGCCTGCAAGACCGCCAGCCCGATAGTCGCGCGCTGGACCAGCGAGGCGAGCGCGTTCCGGCCTCGAATCACGTTGTCCGCGACCGTGTGGCGGGCCACGAGCGCGGCGGCGAAGGCGAGTCCGGCGGTCACGACGCCGACCAGTCCGTCGGCGACCGCGACCCACCCGAACCACCCCGCCCAGAGCGCGGTCTCCGCGAGCGCGAGGCCCGCCACCGTCCGGGCGGGAATCGCCCGGCCCCACCCGTTGACCGTGACGTGGGCGAGCAACGCCTCCACCAGCATGCCGGCCGCGAGACCGACGACCCCCACCAGCGTCGAGAGCGACACCGGGTCGGCGTCGTTCACCAGTCCGAGCCAGACCGACAGCGCCGTGACCTCGACGACCGTCAGGCAGACCACTCCGACGGCTCTGACGGTCGTCCGAATCGCCCCGCGTATCATTGTTCGGAGCGGGCGAGAGGCGGTCGGCGACAGCGATGCAGTGACATGGCTTGACAATGGTCGGGAAGGGTGTTTGTTATCAGCCGCCTGAAACGGGTAGCGTGGTCCTGCGAACGGTCGAAAGTGGGGGTTAACGACGCGAGTGGGGGTTTCGGACGCTGCGACGCGGGCTGCGTGGCTCGAAACTATCACCGACGGCAGAAGAAACGACGGAGCGTCGGCGCGCCACCGGACGAGTCGGTCGGCCTACAGCGTGTCCAGCACGCCCAGCACGCGCTCCTCGGCCTCGCGGCCGGGGTCGTACTCGCTCCCGTCGCGGTCGCTGTCGAGGTGTTCCTCGACGGTCGTCGCCATCGCCTCCGAGAGCGGCGTCGAGTCCCACCCCAAGTCCGCCAGTTTGTCGGTGTCCAGCACGTGCGGGTAGTCCCGGTAGAGGACGAAGTCGTCGGACGCGAGGTCGGCGGCCGCGAGTTCGCGCTCGCCCGCGTGGACGATTTCGAGGTCGGTGTCTCGCGGGCCTTGCCCGCTCGACGTGTCCGCGGAACGGGGTTCCGCGCTATCGAGCGCGTCGGCGATTAGCTTCAGCATCTCGTCTATCGTCACGACGCGCCGGTCCCCGACGTTGTACGACTCGCCGGGCGTCCCCTCCTCGGCGACGACCCGGAGCGCGCTCGCCACGTCCTCGACGTACGCGCGGTGCCAGACGTTGTCGCCGTCGCCGGGCACGACCACGCGGTCGTAGTTCGCCACGCGGTCTATCCAGTAGTCCAGTCGCTCGGTGTAGTCGTGCGGGCCGTAGACGATACAGGGCCGGACGCTGTAGGCGTTCACGCCGCGGTCGGCGGCGGCGCGAATCGCGCGGTCGCCCTCGGCCTTCCGGTTGCCGTAGGTCTCGCCCGAGTCGTCGGTCGCCTGCTCCATCGTGCAGGGCCGGAGTTCGGTCTCGCCCTCGCGCTTGGGAATCTCCTCGTTGCCGTAGGCGTCGCCCGACGAGATGTAGACGTAGGCGTCGGCGTCCGAGAAAATCTCGGTCGCGGCCCGGACCTCCCGCGGTTGGTACGCCACGCAGTCGAAGACGGCGTCGGGTTCGACCTCCCGCTTCGCCTGTTCGAGCGCGGTCTCGTTGCTCCGGTCGCCCTCGTAGTGAGCGACGCCCTCGGTCTCTTCGAAGGGGTTGTCGTGGTTCCCCCGGTTGAAGATGGTCACGTCGTAGTCGTGGTCGCGCAGTTCAGAGACGAGGTGGCGGCCGATGAACCGCGTGCCGCCGATAACGAGTGCGGTGTCCATGCCCGCGCTTGGACGGCCGGTCCCAAAGACCTACTGGAGTCGGAAATCTGGCGTTCTCCCGTTTACGCGCCAGTTACCGGACGCGCGTGTCGAAATTCGGAGTTAGTCGTGTCATTCGTCCCCTTTTCGTCCGATTTGGTCGAATCGGGTAGAACGTTTATCAGTGAGAACGTCGAATACATGGGGCATGGGACAGAGAGAGGCCGACTCCGACGGTATCGAAATCCGCGAAGCCGAATCGAGCGACGCCGAGGGGATTCGAAGCGTCGCGCTGGAGTCGATGCGGGCGTCCTACGCCGACGTCCTCGACGAGGAGGTCATCGAGACCGCGGTCGAGAACTGGTACGCCGACGAGGCGATGGACGCCGAGTTGGAGGAGGAGGGGATGCTCTATCTCGTCGCCGTCGCGGGCGACGAGGTGGTCGGGTTCTCCCAGAACCTCCTGTCGGAGTCGGGCAGCACGGGAACCGTCCTCTGGTTGCACGTCGATCCGGACAACCGCGACGAGAACGTCGGGACGACCCTGCTGAACCAGACGCTGGCGACCTTCTCCGACCGCGGCGTCGAGCGCATC
The DNA here is from genome assembly GCF_023238445.1 of Halorussus gelatinilyticus. Taxonomy (GTDB): domain Archaea; phylum Halobacteriota; class Halobacteria; order Halobacteriales; family Haladaptataceae; genus Halorussus; species Halorussus gelatinilyticus. The sequence continues at coordinate 2,532,810 of NZ_CP096658.1, forward strand.
GCCGCGGAGGTACTCGCCGAGAACGAGGCCGGATGCACCTTCTACGAGGCCAACGGCTTCGAGAAGGCCAGCGAGCGCGAACGGGAAATCGGCGGCGACACCTACGTCGAGAACCTCTACGTCCACGAGGGCCGAGCCAAGTACGAGACCCGAGAGTACGACGGCCAGACACTCTACGTGAACTGGGCCGAGAGCAACCGGGGGTCGAAGGCCCCGTTCTACGCGGCCTACAGCGACGAGGACGGTGAGGAGCTGTTCGGTTACTTCTGCTCGAACTGCGAGAGCTTCGACACCGCGATGGACTCGATGGAGCGGTTGGAGTGCAACGACTGCGGGAACACGAAGAAGCCGGTGCGCTGGGACGCGTCGTATCTGTAGGCCCGTCGCGGGCGACTCTCCTTCATGCAGCCGAACCGTGACTCCGCATTTCTCTACGAAATGAAAATGACTGGTAGAGAAATATCTACCGTTCTCTGCGCCGCCTCGACCGCGGGCCGCGAGTTCATTCGCGGCCCGCGGTCGCCGCTCCGGGGAGAAAGTCGCGACCTTCGAGAGCCAGTTACTGCGCTGAAAAGCGCAGAACGCGGTCAGTCCGCGCCGCTCTGGACGACCCGACCGCTCTCCTCCCGACTCCACGCCTGCGAGGGCAGCGAGTTGCGTACATCCTTGCGGCCCTCCTCGGTCACGGCGCGCTCGTAGGCTTCGGGCATCACCTTCACGAACGAGGAGAGCGCCGCATCCCAGTCGGCCAGTAGCTCCGCGGCGCGCTCGCTGTCGGTGTAGGCCGCGTGGTTCTCCACGAGGCGGCGCAGAACATTCTCGTCGCGCTCCGAGAGCGAGGATTCGAGGTTGACCATGCCGGGGTTCACCTTCTCCGCGAAGTCGCCGCTCGCTCCGACGGTTTCACCGTCTCCGTCACGTTGCTCCTCCGGAGCAACGCCGTCCAGCACGTACGCCACGCCGCCGGACATCCCGGCGGCGAAGTTTCGGCCGGTCTCGCCCAGCACCGCGACGACGCCGCCGGTCATGTACTCGCAGCCGTGGTCGCCGACGCCCTCCACGACCGCCTTGACGCCGGAGTTGCGGACGCCGAAGCGCTCGCCGGCGACGCCGTTGACGTAGGCCTCGCCGCCGGTCGCGCCGTAGAGCGCGACGTTGCCGACGACGACGTTCTCGGTCGGGTCGTAGGCCGCCGAGTCGGGCGTCGAGACGGCGATGCGGCCGCCCGACAGCCCCTTGCCGAGGTAGTCGTTGGCCGCGCCCGTGAGGTGGAGGTCCACGCCCGACTGGAGGAACGCTCCGAAGCTCTGGCCCGCGGTGCCCCGGAAGTCCACCGAGAGCGTGCCGGTCGGCAGACCACCCTCGCCATGAATCTCGGAGATGCGGCCCGAGAGCATCGCGCCGACCGCGCGGTCCTCGTTGCCGACGTCGGTCTCGACGTGCGCGGGGTCGGCGTCTTCGACCGCCTCCTGGGCCAGCGCCAGCAGGTCCCGGTCGAGGTGGTCCTCGATTTCGTGGGTCTGCTCGCGGGTCTTGGTCCGCCGTGGCTCGTCGGGGTCGTAGTCGACGGGGTCGGCGACGATTCCCGAGAGGTCGAGTTCGCGGGCTTTCGGGTGGTCGGTCTCGCGCTGGTGGAGACACTCGACGCGCCCGACCATCCCCTCGATGGTCTCGAAGCCCAACTCGGCCATGATTTCGCGCAACTCCTGCGCGACGAACGTCATGTAGTTGACCACGTGGTCGGGTTCGCCGGGGAACCGCTCGCGCAGGTCCTCGCGCTGGGTGGCGACGCCGACCGGGCAGGTGTTCTCGTGGCACTGGCGGGCCATCACGCAGCCCGAGGTGACGAGGCTCGCGGTCCCGAAGACGTACTCCTCCGCGCCGAGCAACGCGGCGACGGCAACGTCCCGGCCGGTCTTCAGGCCGCCGTCCACGCTCACGCGAATCCGCGAGCGCAGGCCGGTCTCCCGGAGCATCTGGTTCGCTTCGGCGAGACCCAACTCCCACGGCAGGCCGGCGTGCTTGATGGAGGTCCGGGGACTCGCGCCGGTGCCGCCCGAGTGACCCGAAATGTGAACCACGTCGGCGTTGGCCTTCGCCACGCCCGCCGCGATGGTCCCGATGCCGTCCTCCGAGACCAGTTTCACGTTCACGTCGGCGTCGGGGTTCGCCGACTTGAGGTCGTAGACCAGTTGCTTGAGGTCCTCGATGGAGTAGATGTCGTGCTGTGGCGGCGGCGAGATGAGACCGACGCCCGGCGTCGCGTAGCGGACGTGGGCTATCATCTCGTTGACCTTGCTCCCCGGTAGGTGGCCGCCCTCGCCGGGCTTGGAGCCTTGAGCCATCTTGATCTGAATCTCGTCGGCGTTGGCGAGGTAGGCGCTCGTGACGCCGAACCGTCCGGAAGCGACCTGCTTGACGTTGCACTCCCGTTCGGTGCCGAACCGCTCGGGCGGTTCGCCGCCCTCGCCGGTGTTCGACTTCGCGCCCAAGCGATTCATGGCGACGGCGTTGTTCTCGTGGGCCTCGGGCGACAGCGACCCGAGGCTCATCGCCGCGGTGGAGAACCGCTTCACGATGGACTCGACCGATTCGACCTCCTCGACCGGAATCGACTCGCGGCCCGACGAGTCGAAGTCCAACAGTCCGCGCAAGGTTCGGGGACCGTCGTTGTGGTCGTCGGCGGCCGCGGCGAACTCGGCGTAGGTCTCGGGGTCGCCCTCCCGGACCGCGCGCTGGAGCGTCCCGACCGTCTCGGGGTTCCACTCGTGGCGGCGACCGTTCGAGCGATGCTCGAACTCGCCTTGGCGTTCGGGTTCGGGCGCGTCTTCGCTCTCGCCGCCCTCTTCACTCTCGCTTCCGGCGTCTCTATCGAACGCCTCGCGGTGACGCCGGCGAACCGCCTCCTCGACGCCCTCGACGCCGATGCCCTCGGTGCGGGCCGGGGTTCCCTCGAAGTACTCCTCGACGAACTCCGAGTCCAGCCCCACCGCCTCGAAGATCTGGGCACCGCGGTAGCTCTCGACGGTCGAGATGCCCATCTTCGACATCGTCTTCTGGAGCCCGTCTTCCAACGCCGCGACGTACGCCTCGACGGCCTCCGCCTCGTCGACGCCGTCGGGTCCGGCCACGATATCGGCGATGGACTCGAAGGCCAGCGTCGGGTTGACCGCGCCCGCCCCGTAGCCCACCAGACACGCGAGGTGGTGGACCGTCCGGGGGTCGCCCGACTCCACGACGAGACCGGTCCGGTTCCGGAGGCCGCGCCGGACGAGGTGGTGGTGGACCGCACCGGTCGCCAAAAGGCTCGGAATCGCCAGCCTGTCGGGACCCACGTCGCGGTCCGAGAGGACCAGAATCTCGGCACCGTCCTCGACCGCTTCGCCGGCCTCCTGCCGGACGCGCCGGAGTGCGGTTTCGAGGTCCGTTTCCGGGGCGTACGTCACGTCCACCGTCGCGGTCGGAATCTCGCCCTGCTCGCGCACGTCGGTCATCTCGGCGTCGGTCAGGACCGGCGAGTCCAGCACGAGTTGGCGGGCGTGGGCCGGCGATTCGTCCAGCAGGTTGCGCTGGTTGCCCAGCCGACTTTCGAGGCTGGTCACGCAGTCCTCCCGGAGGTAGTCGATGGGCGGGTTCGACACCTGCGCGAACAGTTGCTTGAAGTACGAGAACAGCGGCCGGTCGAACGACGAGAGGACCGACAGCGGCGTGTCGTCGCCCATCGACCCCACGGGGTCCTTGCCGGACTCGGCCATCGGTTCGAGGAGTTCGTCCAACTCGTCGCGGGTGTAGCCGAACGCGGTCTGGCGCTCGCGGAGGCTGGCGTCGAGGCGGGCGTCGGGCGTCGCCGAAGCGCGCGGGTCCGCATCAGCGTCGGCGTCGGCCACGGCGTCGAGTTGCACCTGCTCCTCGGCGACCCACTCGCCGTACCGCTCGTCGGTCAGGTCCGCGAAGACTTCCTCGTCGGGGATGACGCCGCCCTCGTCGGGGTCCGCCAGAAAGAGCTGGCCGGGTTCGAGCCGACCGCGCTCCCGAATCTCGCTCTCCGGGGTGTCGAGCGCGCCCGCCTCGCTGGCCATCACGAGGCGGTCGTCGGTCGTCACGTCGTACCGGCAGGGCCGCAGGCCGTTGCGGTCCAAGACCGCGCCGACGCGTTCGCCGTCGGTCGCGGCGACCAGCGCGGGACCGTCCCACGGTTCGAGCAGCGAGGCGTGGAAGTCGTAGAACTCCCTGCGCTCGTCGGCCATCCGTTCGTCCTTGCGCCACGCCTCGGGAACCATCAGCCGGAGCGCGTGGGGCAGGTCGCGCCCGCCCTGCAGGAGCAGTTCCAGCGAGTTGTCCACCGCGGCGGTGTCGCTCCCCTCGGGGTCGGCGACGACGGGCGTCACCTTCTCGGGGTCGAACGCGTCGGATTCGAGGTCGTTCTCCCGCGCTCGCATCCAGTTGACGTTCCCCCGGATGGTGTTGAACTCGCCGTTGTGAATCACGTTGCGGTAGGGGTGGGCGAGGTGCCACGCGCCGAGCGTGTTGGTCGAGAACCGCGCGTGGACCATCGCGAAGGTCGTCTCGAAGCGGTCGTCGCGCAGGTCCGGGAAGTACGCGGGCAGTTGCTCGCCCTTCAGCAGGCCCTTGTAGACGAGCGTCCGGCGGTCGAGCGAGCAGACGTAGAACCGGTCGGACCCCGCGAGGTCCACGCCCTCGACCGAGCGTTCGAGGACGCGCCGCGCGACGTAGAGGTCGCGGTCGAACGCCTCGGGGTCGAAGCCGTCGGCGTCGGGGTCGCCGGTCTCCCCGCGCCGGTCTCCCTCGCGGTCGCCCTCCGCTTCGGCCTCCGCCTCGTCCGCGGGCCGGACGAAGCACTGCCAGACGTCGGGTTCCGACTCCAGCGCGGTCCGCCCGAGGTCGGCGTCGCCGGTCGGGACGCGACGCCACGCGAACAGGTCCAATCCCTCGTCCGCGAGGACCGACTCGGAGAGCGACTGGAGGCGTTCGCGGGCGGTGTCGTCCTTCGGGAAGAACAGCGACCCGACCGCGTACGCGTCGGGGTCGGGCAGTTCGGCGTCGAGTTCGTCGGCGAAGAAGTCGTGGGGTTTCCGGAGGAGGACGCCCGCGCCGTCGCCCGTGTTCTCCTCCGCGCCGGTCGTGCCCCGGTGTTCGAGGTTCTCCAAGAGGTCGAGACCGTCGGCGAGTACGTCGTTGCCGCCTTCGCCCGCGAGGTCCATCACGACGCCGACGCCGCAGTTCGCGCGGTACTCCTCGGGGTCCGCGAGACGCGCGTCGTCGTCACCCGACCGCGGTCGCCGTCGGGACTCGGAAAGTGGGTACTCGGTCATGAATAAACCAAGCGCGAACCCCTACAAGAGGCTACTCCTGAATGACTAAGGACGTTTTAATACCAAATAAGGTGGTTAATATTCTTTGGACGCGCCGAACCACGGGTGAGGCGCGAGAGTATCTCGCAGAGCGACCGCCAGCGACCGGGGGCGTTCCACAACGCGGTCCCCGAGTCCGGTTCTCGCGTCCGAGTTCCGGAGTTCCCGTCGAGACCTCCGAAACCGAAACCCCCTCCCGAAATGGAATCACCCTCCCGTCACCGAATCGCCGCCAGTCGTCTATCCATCTCGGCCCGCACCTCCGCGGCCAACTCCTCGGTCGGGTCGTCGGCGCGGTGTTCCCACTTCTCGAAGAACCCCGAGGCTCCGAGGAAGGTCACGGCGTCGTAGACTGGTCGCCGAGCCTCGAACCCCTCGGGGAGCGACCCCGCCGTCTCGCGGTAGCCCGCGTGGAACGCCGAGACCAGCCGCTCCGGTCCGACGGACCGGAGCGGCCCGAACTGCAAGCGACAGGTCCGACGAAGCTCTCTGGCCGGGTCGCCGACGTGCGAAATCTCCCAGTCGAGGAGGCCGACGCGCTCGTCGCCGGTATCGAGTTCTGCGTGGACGCAGTTCGGGTGCGCGGGGTCGCCGTGGACCAGCGCGGCGGGCGCGCCGTCCAGCAGGTCGCGGTTCGCTTCCACCGCGGCGACGACCTCCTCGAAGTGGTGGTCGAACCGACCGTCGCCCGCGATGTCGGCCATTCGCTCGATTCGCTCCACGAGGACGTCGGTCCACGGACCGGTTTCGAGTTCGAGTCCGTCGGCGTCTCCGCCGACGACGTGACCGTGGCTCTCGAATCGGAGTTCGTGGAGGCGGGCCAGCGACCGGCCTATTTGCCGGGCGAGGCGGGCGTGGCGTTCCTCGTCGGCCTCCTCGTCGTACCACAGTTCCAAGCGGCGCTGGCCGTCCATCGCGGCGGTGGCGAGGTAGGGGACCTCGCCCGCCGTCTCGCTCGCCAAGACGGTCGGCACCGGCACCGACGAGCGAGTTCCCACGTACTCCATCACCGCCCGCTCGCGGGCGATTCGGGAGGCGTCGCCGTCCGCGGCGATTTTGAGATAAATTCGCTCGCGGTCGGCATCGTCGTCCGCGAACGCGACGGCGACGGTCTCGTTATTGTCGTTCCACGACGGCTCCGCGGCCTCGACGCTCTCGACCTCGCGGTCTGGAAACGCAGCGTCGAGAACCGACCGAATCCGTTCGTCCATGGCGAGCGGTCGCGGGCGTCCGAAAAGGAAGTTGCGGTAGTGTGGGACGGCTCGTCGGGGTCGGCCCAACGCTACCACTCGGTCAGCGCTTGTGCGCCGTAGTTGTGCGAGAGGACCCCGAGGAAGGTGAAGACGCCCGAGAAGGCGGCGGCTCCGCCGACGAAGAACACCCAGTCCATGTTCGCGGTCATCAGGGCACCGCCGAGCATCGGCGCGAGGACGCTGCCGGGTCTCCAGACCAGTTCCCGGATGCCGAAACTCGACGCGACGCTCCCGTCGTCGGTGCCCTCGTCGGCGAACAGCGCCATGCTCGCGGGTTCCCGGACGCTGTCGGCGACGCCCAGCAGGGCGTTGCAGGCCAGAAGCGGGAGGAAAGCGGCCGAGAGGTTCCCGAAGACGGGGAACGTGGCGGGAAGCCCGAGCGCGGTCCCGATTTCGGGCGTGAAGGGGACGACCAGCGCGACCAGTCCGTAGAGACCGCCGCCGACGAAGACGAACAGCGAGCGGCCGACGCGGTCCGAGAGGCGGCCGGTGAACGGTTGGAGGAGCATGTTCGTTACCTTCTCGGCCGCGAGGACGAAGCCGACCGCGAACGGCGCGTAGGCCAGTCCGCCCTTCGCCGCGGTGACGCCCGCGAAGATGGGCACCCACGTCCGGACGAGCGTGACCGCGACGGCGTACTGGGCGCGAAAGCTCGTCAGCGTGAGCAGGCGGCGGTTGAAGGCGAGTCCCGCGAAGGGGTTACCCCGGACCCGCGTCTCGTCCTCGTCCAGCAGGTACCAGACGCCGACCATCGCGGGCACGAGGAGCGCGACCAGCAGTGCGTACACCACGTCGAAACCGTCCACCCCGAGCCGTTCGCCCCACTCGTACAGGCCGCCCGCGGCGAGTCCGCCGAGGATGCCCGCGGCGAGTCGCCACGCGTTCGCTTTCCCGATGTGGTTGGCGCGTCCGTCGGGCGGCGAGAGTTCGCCGACGAGCGCCAGCGACATCAGACCCGACCCGGTGACGGCGACGCCTTGTAGCCCGCGGACGAGGATGAACTGCCACGACCCGGCGGCGGGCGTCGAGACGAGCGCGAACGCCACGTAGCTCACGACGCTCAGCCCGAGGACCGAGACGAGGACGAGGCGCTTGTCGCCCCGGTCGCCCGCCCACGCCAGCGGAATCGTGGCGAGCGTCTGGGCACCCGTGAACGCCGTCGTGAACAGGCCGACGACGAGCCCGGACGCCCCGAACAGCGTGATGTACTTCGGCAGGAGCGTCAGGAGCGTGACGAACCCGAACCCGGACGCGAACCGCGTCAGATAGAGCGCGTAGAACTGGAGTCTCTCGTCGTTCACACCGGAGACGTTCGCGGAGACGGAAAAGGAGTTTCGGAACGAAACAGTTTCTTCGCTCGCGCCGGCCGCCCCGCCAGAACGCGTGAGCCGCCGCTGTAGCCCCAAGAGTCAACTATCGCCGCGCCGAAACAACGCCATGCCCGAGTGCCAGAACTGCGGCGCGTTCGTCACCCAGGAGTTCGAGCGGGTCTTCGCCGGACGGGACGGCGAAGTTCACGGCTGTTTCGAGTGCAAGCAGAAGACCGCCATCAAGAACGGCGCGGCCACGCAGTCCTGACCGGGGGCGGCGGTTTCGGCGTCGCCCGTAGCAACGAGTTCGCTTCTCGCGGAAACACCGACGTAACCGAGCGTTCGCGCTATCCGTGCCACTCCAGCACGGTCGCGGCCCACGTGTAGCCCGTCCCCGCGGCGAGGAAGCAGACCACGTCGCCGCGCTCGACCAGTCCGCGCGCCAAGCCCTCGTCCAGTGCGAGAATCTGGTCCACGCTCTGGACGTGGCCGTACTCGTCGAGGTAGTAGTCCGCGGCGTCGAGTTTGCTCGTCAGGATGTCGTGGAACGACCGCTTCATGTGGGTCAGCGCCACGAAGTCGAGGTCGTCGCGGTCGTAGCCCGACCGGTGCAAGGCGTCGTCGGCGACCCGCTCGAAGTTCGGGAGGCTGGCGTCGGCCAGTCGCTCCTTCATGCCGTCGGGGTCGGGCACGTCGAGGGTGTGCAGGCCCTGCTCGACCGTGGTGTGGCTCGGCGGATTGCGGGACCCGCCCGCGGGCATGACGACGTCCTCCGAGAAACTGCCGTCCGTGACGGCGGCGCTCTCGCGGACGGTGGCCCGCGTGCGCGACTCGTCCGGATTCGCTTCCAGCACCATCGCGCAGGCTCCGCTCCCGAAGTTGAACATGAACGACGAGTCCTCGTTCTCGTAGTCCACGAGGTCCTCCTCGCGGCTCGCCGAGACCAGCAGTGCGGTCTCGGGCGCGTCGGCCAGCAGTTGGGACTTGGCCTGTCTGATGGCGAGGGGCGCGCCCGCACAGAGCGCGTAGCTCTCGACCGCGAAGGCCTCGTCGGCACCCAACCGCTCGGCGACGTTCGCCGCGGCGCTCCAGACCACGAAGTCCTTGAACTCCGACCCGTGGTAGAGGACCACATCGACCGCTTCGGGGTCTATTTCCGCGTCCGCGAGCGCGTCCTCGGCGGCTTTCACGCACATGTCCGTGGCGTGGTCGTCGTCGGCCGGGCAGACCCGCTTCTCGCGGACGCCCATCTTCTCGACCACGACCTCCTCGGGGATGCCGCTCTGGGCGGCTATCTCCTCGCCGGTGACGACCTCCTCGGGAACGTAGGTGCCGTAGCCGGTCAGCCCGACCGTGGCGCTCTCCTCGCTCGTTCGTCCCTCGCTCATTTCCCGTCACCTCGGAGTCGCGCCGCGACCTGCTTGCCGACCGGGCCGCCGAGGCGGTCCCGGACGGTGCCGAGCAGACCGTTGGGAACGAACAGGACGAACAGGACGAAGACGACGCCGATGTAGAGTTCGGCGTGGCCGTTCAGGAACGTGTCGATGGCCCGTCCGACCGTCAGTCCGTTCCAGAGTTCCGTCGTCATCGTCGCCTCGCCGAGATGTTCGCGGAGATAGGGCAGGAGTCCGCCGCCCTCGCCGGTCTTCGAGAGGAACTCGGTGACGCTCTCGTCGAACAGCCAGCCGTAGAGCGGGCCGGCCAGCGTGCCGAACCCGCCGATGATGGACGCCAGCAGTGCGTCGCCGGTCACGAGGAAGTAGAAGGTGCTCTCGGGCGAGACCGACCGCTGGAAGCCGGCGAACAGGCCGCCGGCCACCGCGGCGAAGAACGCCGAGACCGCGAACGCGCCGAGTTTGTACCAGAAGGTGTCGTAGCCCACGGCCTCGGCGCGCTCCTCGTTCTCGCGGATGGCGACCAGCACGCGGCCGAACGGCGAGTGGATGATGCGCTGCATGGCGAAGTAACAGACCAGCACGACGAGACCGATCATGTAGTAGGACACCTCGGTCGTCCCGAAGTTCAGGAAGCCGAGGAAGCCCTCCACGCTGTCGCCCGCGAGTTGCCCGATGGCGAGGTTCAGCGAGTCCACGCCGGGCACGCCGACGCTGAACGGGTCGGTGCGTTCGAGGACCGCGGGACCGTCACGCGGGTTCGAGGCGGCGTAGTCCCAGCCGCGGACGAACACGTACAGCACCTGCGAGAAGCCCAGCGTAATCATGGCGAAGTAGACTCCCGAGAGTCGGAACGACACCGCGCCGATGAGCAACGCGAGGACGACCGCGACGAGTCCAGCCAGCACGAGCAGGACGACGAACGACGTGCTCGTGGCGACGAACGGTATCTTCCCGTTCGACGCGAGGACGACGAAGTACGCCCCCGCGCCGTAGAAGGCCGCGTGGCCGAACGAGAGGTAGCCCGTGTAGCCGCTGATGAAGTCGAACGACATGGCGAACAGCCCGAAGTAGAGGACCGCTATCATCGTCTCCACGTCGGGCAGGAGGGTCACCATCTCGGAACTCAGCGGCGAGTTGACGAGCGCCGAATAGACGGCCGGGTAGGCCGCGAGCAAGGCGATGACCACGAGGTGTGCGGTCTGCTCGCGGGCGTAGCGCACGGGCCACGACGCCGCGGATTCGGTCTCGGGTTCGGGGTCGGTCTCCGCCGCGGTCGCGTCCGCGTCGGAGTCGGCGGTTTCTGCGCTAATGGCCGCCCACCTCCTCGACGCCGAACAGCCCCTGCGGGCGCAGGACGAGCATCACCACGAGGATGAGGAAGATGGTCATCTCGGGCAGGCCCGCGAAGTCGATCTCGTTGACGAACCACCACGTCATCGTGGCGTCGGTCATTCCGACGATGACCGCCGCGACGACGGTGCCCCGGAAGGTGCCGAGACCGCCGATGATGACGACCACGAACGCCGGGAGCAGGGTGTCCGCGGCGAGGGGAACGCTGGCACCCCACGCGGGGTCCCACATCAACAGCGTCCCGGCCGCGCCCGCCACGCCCGCACCCAAGGCGAAGACGACGGTGAACACCCGGCGCACGTCGATGCCCAGCGCCTCGGTCATCTCCGCGTCCTCGCTCCCGGCCCGGATTATCATGCCGTACCGCGTCCGGGTGAGGAACGCCCAGAGGCCCGCGACGGTCGCGGTCCCGAAGGCGATTTCGAACAGCGAGAGGCCGCTGACCGAGACGATGCCCAAATCGACCGACGCGGCGAGCGCACTCGGTTTCGTCCCGAGCGCGGACTGCCAGTCGCTGGACGGTTGCATCCCGTAGAACAGGACGGCGATGCGGACGAGTTCGTCCAGAATCAGCGTCAGCCCGAAGGTGAGCAGAATCTGGTAGACGGGCGGGCGGTCGTAGAGCCGTCGGATGAGTCCGACCTCCACGACGCCGCCCAGTCCCGCCAGTAGCGCGAACGTCGCGGCCAGCGCGACGAAGAAGAACAGCAGGTTCGCGCCGAAGCCGACGCCACCGCCGACGAGCGCGATCATTATCAGTCCGCCCAGATACGCGCCGATCATCGTCATCGAGCCGTGGGCGAAGTTCAGCACGCCCATCAGCCCGAAGATGAGCGTCAGGCCGCCGGCTATCATCACGTAGATGGCGGCCTTCGCCAGTCCGTCCACGAAGACGGCAGCCAGATTCTGCGGGCGCAGGAACCGTCCCAGCGCGTCCACGAACCCCGCCATCACGACGAGGTTCGCCAGCGTCGATTCGACTCCGGTCACGGGCGACACCTCCCGAGCGTCGCGCTCGCGAGCGATTCCTGTGTCATGCGCTGAGATACCTCCTGAGTCGTTCGTCGTCGGCCGAGGTCTCGTCGGCGTTCCCGGACTCGACGACCTGTCCGTTGTCCACGACGTAGAACCGGTCGGCCAAATCGAGCGCCAGCGGCAGGTTCTGCTCGACCAGCAGGATGGTCGTGTCCTCGGCGGCGTCGTTCAGGGCCTCGGCGACTCGCTCCACGATGAGCGGCGCGAGACCCTCGCTCGGTTCGTCCACCAGCAGGAGGTCGTTGTCGCCGACCAGTCCGCGCGAGAGCGCGAGCATCTGCTGTTGGCCGCCCGAGAGGTTCCCGGCGTCGCGGTCCTTGTGGTCCCGCAAATCGGGGAACGTCTCGAAGGCGCGTTCGACCGCCGCGCGAACGTCGTTGCCCTCAGGGACGGCGACCTTGACGTTCTCTTCGACGGACAACTGCGTGAAGATGCGCCGCTCCTCGGGAATCCAGCCGACGCCCCGGTCGGCGACCTCGTGGGTCGCCAGTCCGGTCACGTCTTCGCCGCGATAGCGGACCGCGCCCTCGCTGGGCGGGGTCAACTGGAGGATGGTCCGGAGCGTCGTCGTCTTGCCGACGCCGTTCCGACCCACCAGCGCGACCACCTCTCCCTCGCCGACTTCGAGCGAGACGCCTTCGAGGATGTGGCTCTCGCCGTAGTAGGTGTGAGCGTTCTCCACTTCGAGTAGCGTCACTTTGGAACCTCCCTTAGATTTCTTTGAGAAATAATCTTATTTTCCTTAGAAATGTGTAGGTTGTTGTTCTCGTGCGTGTCGTCGCTACGACTGCGAGAGGAAACGGCGGAGCCTCCGTCCGGAAAGCCCCCGCCCGCTCGCGGTCGCTCGGCGCGATGCGCCGCGCACCGCTCGCGTGACCGGCCCCTTTCGTCCACCCGGACGGCGGAACGTGAGGCCGAGCATCGGCTCGTGGTCGGTGTAGTCGAGCGCATCCCGGTGGTCCGTCGCACCGAGCGCGGGTCGCGGTCGGTCGCCGTCACGCCGTTCCCTCCTCCGCGTCGGTCCCGGCGTCCGGCGAGTCGGTCGCGGTCTCGTCGGCGTCGAGGCTTCCGGCCTCGTAGCCGCCGAGATACGCCTCCTGCACGGTCGGGTCGCCCCGCACTTCCTCGGGCGTGCCCTCCGCGATGACCGCGCCCTGATTCAGGACCACCACGCGGTCCGAGACGTTCATCACGATGTCCATGTTGTGCTCGACCAGCAGGACCGCGTGGTCCGTGGCGACGTCCTCGATGAGGTCGATGATGCGGTCCACGCTCTCGGAGGAGACCCCGGCGTTGGGTTCGTCCATGAGCAGCACGTCGGGGTCGCCCGCGAGCGCGATGCCGACCTCCAACTGGCGCTTCGCGCCGTGGCTCAGGCTCTCGGCCGCGGTGTCGGCCTCGTCCGCGAGACCGACGCGGTCGAGGATGGCGCGCGCTTCCTCGCGGTGGGCCTCGAAGGCCTTCGCGTTGCGCCAGAGCTTCGCGCCGTCGTTACTGGCGGCCTGCGCGGCGACGCGGACGTTCTCCAGCACCGTGCTGGTCGGAAATACGTTCGTTATCTGATACGAGCGGTGGAGACCGAGGTTCGCGGTCTCGTAGGGCGTGGCGTCGGTCACGTCGCGCCACCCGCCCGACTCGCGTCGGACCTCGACGGTTCCGCGGGTCGGGGTCAACACGCCCGTCAGCAGATTGAAGAACGTGGTCTTTCCGGCACCGTTGGGACCGATGAGCGAACACAACTCGCCGTCCTCCAGCGCGAAGTCCACGTCGTCGACGGCCGTGAGACCGCCGAACTCCTTCGTCAATCCCGAGGTTCGCAACATGGCCTACAGCGAGCAGTCCACGCCGCTCTTGGGAATCGTGGCTTCCTCGGCTCCGATGGTCGCCAGCGGTTCGCTGGGCATGATCGCGGCCTTCCAGCTGTCGGCCCACTCGTCGGTCGTCGGGACCGGGTTCGCCACGGTCATCGCCGACCGGGCCTGATTGTTGTACTTCTGGAAGGTGTAGGCGTTCTTCCCCTTCGGCGTCTCCGTGACGGTCATCCCGCGGAGCGCCTCCGCGATGTCCGCGCTCTGGGTCGAACCGCCGGCGTTGACCGCCTGCACGATGGCCGACGCGGCCGTGAACGTGCCCGAGGTGAACAGGTCCGGGACGACGCCGTACGTGCTGGTGTAGGTGTCCACGAACTGGCTGTTGATGTCGTTGTCGTACTGGTTCCAGTGGTAGCGCGTCGTGAACGGGCCGAGACCCGTCTTCGAGAGCTTCTCCTTCGTGAGCGGCTTGCCCAGCGCCTTCTGGAGCGTCTGGCCGACGACGCTGTTGGTGATCTGGGTGGCGAAGCCGCCGAACACGCGGTAGTCGTAGCTACCGTTGAGGAACGAGGTGAACAGTTTCGGCAGGGTGGCGACGGTGAACCCGCCGACGATGCCCTCCGCGCCCGCGCTCTGGGCGTTGTCGAGCAGCCCCTTCCACTCCGAGTACCCCTGTGGGACGAACTTCTTGCCGACGATTTCGACGCCCTCGTCCTTGAGGACCTGCTCGTAGTTGTTGACGACCGCCTTGCCGAACGAGTAGTCCGCGCCGAACAGGTACACCTTCGAGACGTCCGACTGGTTGGCGACGTACTTCCCGCCCGAGCGGGCGTCCATCGCGGTGTTCTCGCTCGCGCGGAAGACCATGTTCCCGCAGGTCTCGGAGCTACTCGTGATGCCCGCGGAGGCCGCCGGACCGACCATGTAGGGGACTTGGGCCTGTTTCGCTACCGTCTTGATGACGCGGCTGGCCGCTCCGGAGGAGGCACACCCGAACAGCATGTCCACCTCCTCGTTCATCACGAGGTCGGTCGCCAGCGACTGGGCCTTCTTCGCGCTGAACTGGGTGTCCCGGACGACGAGTTCGTAGTCCACGTCGCCGACCGTGACGGTCTTTTTGCCCGTGCTGGCGTCGCCGATGGGGTCGGTCCCGGCCTTGTGCGCGAGGCCGGAGTAGAACCCCCAGAGCGCCTGCTGGCCGTAGTACTTCAGGTCGCCCGACGTCGGCTGAAGGACGCCGAGTTTCACTTTGCCCGAGACCGATGCCTGCTCCGTCGTCGTCGCCGTGGTTTCGGTCATGCCGCTCTCCGTCGTCTCTTCGGCCGCGGTCGTACTCGTAGTCGTCGTACTCTGTCCACCGTCGCCGCCGGTACAACCGGCGAGTCCCGCCGCCCCGGTCGCGCCGAGCGCGGTGAGCCATCGTCGTCGTGAAACGCTGTCATCCACCATAACAGATTGGAGTGATACGTCCTATCCGGCAAATACTGCGGGGTTAACATGTGAACGACCGCCGTCGGTTCGTCGCCGGTCCGTCGTCGGTCGGCCCTCGGTCCGTCCCGGACCGGGCCTCTGTCGGTCGGTTTCACGCGTTAACCTGCGGTTTTTCAACGACGGCGCGACTGTCTTCGCGCATGTCCGACGAAGTGACACCGCCGGAGTTCGCGCCCGAAGACGCCCTCGTCGTGGACGACGACCGGTTCGCGCCCGAGAACGTCGCGCTCGTCACGGGCGCAGCCTCGGGCATCGGGCGCGCGACGGCGCTCGTGCTGGCGGAGAACGGCCTGACCGTGGTCGCCACCGACGTAGACGAGGACGGCCTCGCCGAGACCCGCGAGAGGGCCGCAGACCACGACCTACGGGGCACCGTCGAGACCGTCGCGGGCGACCTGCGGGAAGGCGTGCCCGACATCGTGGACGCGGCGACCGACCGCGGAAACGTCGCCTTCCTCGCCAACGTCGCGGGGATGCAACACATCGACCCCATCGAGGAGTTCCCGATGGAGGCCTACGACCGGATGCAGGAAGTCATGGTGCGCGCGCCGGTCCAGTTGTCCAAGGAGTGTCTGCCTCACATGCGCGAGAACGGCTTCGGTTGCGTCGGCAACATGGCGTCGGTCCACGGCCACTACGTCACCAGCGACAAGGTGGCCTACAACGTGGCGAAGTTCGGCATCCGGGGTCTCACCCAGTCTCTCGCCGCCGAGAGCGAGGCGACCGACGCCGACGTTCGCGCGTTCTCGGTCAGCACGGGCTACGTGAAGACGCCGCTCGTCACCGACCAGATTCCCGACACCGCCGAACAGCGCGGCATCTCCGTTCGGGAGGTCGTCGAGGACGTGATGCTCGGCCAGTCGCGTAGTAGGGAGATGATGACGCCCGTCGAGGTCGCCAACCTGTTCGCGTTCGGCTTCTCGAAACACGCCAGCCACCTCAACGGCGGCGACCTGCGCTTCGACGACGGGATGACACTGACCTACGAGTAGCAGTGGTCGGTAACGAGATTTCGTCGATAGCGGTTCGGCGGGGCGGTTCGGGGTGTGCCGGATGACGAACCGACCTACCGGAGCGACGGACCCGACCGCAAGCGCTCGATGGTAGCCGTGAGAACGGGTGATTGGCCCAGCAACGCGCCGAGCGACCCGAAGACGAGCGGCGCGAGGACGACGAGAAGTAGCCACCTGCCGCCGAGGTACTGTCTGAGCGGTGCGATGCTCGCAGATGCGGCCACGGGACCGAGCGCGCCTGCGAACGCGACCGACGATAGCAGCACGGCGAACAGATACCCCGGAACCATGTACGCGCCGACGCTCACCGGGACGGGCGAGGAGCGACCCCTCGCGGTCACTGCCACCCCGACCAGTAGGCACGCTACCACCGGGACGAGTCCCAGCCATCCGGGGAGTATGCCGAGCCAGAGCGCTCCCTCGTAGACGAAGTTTCCGGTGTTCCGCACGGCGGCGACGTCGACGGAAATCCCGTGGGCGTTCAGCGTGAACCAGCCGACGGCCTGCCACAGCGGACTCCCGGCCGAGTGGTACACGTCGAGGATGGCTGCGCTGTACGAGCCCTGCACGAGATACCGGCCGAGTCGGGGGACGGTCACCAGTCCGGTCAGGACGTACGAGACGACGTAGGCGAGCGCGCCGGCAGCGATGCGACGGAGGGCGGTTCGCATACGAAAGTTCCATCTTTGATATCCGTATAAGCCTTGTGACGTTGGAACCGCTGGTATCCGTCGAACACCACCGACTGAGTAAAACAGCCGAATCAGTCACGGACTGAACACTGGACGAAGAAATCGTACTACCAGCTATCAGTACCGGTACGACTGTCTCAAATCACTTCCCGCCGCTCTCTGGCAGGACGTGTTCGACCTTCTCGAAGGGGAGCCAGCCGACGTTCCGGCCGTGGCTGTCCTTCAGAATCAGTCCCTCGCGGCCCTCCTCGAAGGCGTCGCAGGTGACGGACGGTCCGTCGGTGCGTTCGACTCGTGGCATAGCGGAGAGTGGACAAGCAGGCTACAAAAACCTATCCCGCGACGGCGGCCTCCGAACTGCCCGGTCGGTCCCGGCCGCGCCCCCGATTATTCCAGTTCGTCCAGCGCTTCCACCACACGCTGAATCATCTTCTGCTGGCCACGCCGGAGGTTCTTCGACACCGCGGGTTTGGACACGTCGAACTCGTCGGCGAGGTGGCCGAGCGTCGCGCCCCGCGGATTCTCGAAGTAGCCGTCCGAGACGGCGGTCTCCAGCGTCTCGCGCTCCACGTCCGAGAGGTCCCGACACCCCTCGATGAGCGTCATCGCGGCCCCGGCGTTCTGCACGAAGTCCTGCATCTGGGGGAGTTCCGTGTTCTTCCGGTCGATGACCTCGTACTCGTTGCCCCGGTCCAGTTCCGAGAGCGTCGTGTCGGTCTCCTTGATGCCGTCGAAGCCGACGTGCCAGACTTCGCTCCCCTCCTCGATGTGGAAGGGACCGGTGATGTAGCCGTCGTTGTCCCGAACCGTCTCCATCGCGTCGGTCTCGCCGATGACCGTCCGGATGTGGGCGACGTTGTCCCGGCGGGTCAACAGGGCGTAGTCGTGCATGTTCTCGTGGTCCCGCAGGGTCGAGAGACCGTCCGAGAGCGCCCCGCGGCTCTCGCCTTCGACCATCATCCGCGTCTCGAGTCGGTCGTTCACCCTGTCGAAGTCCCACTGGATGGCCGAGAAGCCGACCGCGTGGTCGTCGGTAGTGTCGATGAACGGGCAGTCGTACTGCTCCATGTCCATCGTGATATCTATCATAGGATATCTTTGCTATTGAACCCCATACGGCAGATAGGTTAAAAGAGTTTTCTTCGCTTTCGGCGCTCGGCTCCGGAAACTGTAGCGGGGCGGCTCCGGGACGAAACTCGCCGAATCGTCTCGGGCGGGAACACAGAGATTTCCGACGCCGAAACCACTTTCCTCGCGCTCGCCCAATCTGAACACGCTATGGCTCAACGCGAGGAACTCGACGACGCGCAGCTACTGGACGGAATGCCCCGACTCGGTCTCGGCACGTGGGAGAACACCGACGCCGAGACCTGCGCCGAGAGCGTCCGACAGGCGCTCGACATGGGGTACCGCCACATCGACACCGCCCAAGCGTACGACAACGAGGAGCACGTCGGCGAGGGCATCGCGAACGCCGACGTGGACCGCGAGGACGTCTTCCTCGCAACGAAGATCTGGACGAGCAACCTCTCGCACGACGACGTGATTCACACCGCGAAGGAGAGCCTCGACAAGCTCGGTACCGACTACGTGGACCTGCTGTACGTCCACTGGCCCGCCAACGAGTACGACCCCGAGGACACCCTGTCGGCGTTCGACCAGCTCTACGACGACGGTCTCATCGAGAACGTCGGCGTCTCGAACTTCGAGCCGCGCCATCTGGACGAGGCCCAGGACGTCCTCGACGCGCCGGTGTTCGCCAATCAGGTCGAGATGCACCCGCTGCTCCCGCAGGACGAACTGGTCGAGTACGGCCAAAACAACGACGTGAACCTCGTAGCGTACTCGCCGCTGGCCCGCGGGCAGGTCTTCGACGTGCCCGAAATCGAAGAGGTCGCCGAGAAACACGACGCCTCTCCCGCGCAGGTCAGCCTCGCATGGCTCCTCCAGCGCGACGGCGTGGCCGCGATTCCGAAGGCCTCCAGCGAAGACCACATTCGGGACAACTGGGGCGCGCTCGACCTCGAACTGGACGACGAGGACGTCGAGAAGATAGAGAGCATCGACCGGCGCGAGCGGCAGGTGGACCCCGACTTCGGCCCGTGGAACTGACTCGGTAGTCCGCTTCCGAATTCCGTTCTCTCTCGTCAAACAAAATACTTTACTGACGGGTATCCGATTGGTCGGACGATGAACGAGTCACCCGACCACTCCACCTTCCGCGCCCTCCACCGACTCGTGGAACACTACACGTCCGACGGGACGCTCGGACGGACGCTGCTCGGCGGGACCGCCCTGCTCCTCGCGCCGTTCCTGTTCCTCGGCGCGTCGTCGATTCTCTTCGGCGGGACGACCTATCTTCCCGTCGCGTTCTTCGGACTGGTCTCGTTCGTCGTCAGCGTCCCGACGTTCTTCGTCGGGTTACTGACCCTCTGGCCGGTGTACCTCTCGCTCATCGGCAACGTCGAGTCCCCCGAACTGTACCCCGACGGCGCGAGTACGCCGGAGTCCGACGGCGAGCGCGAGAGCGCGGAGGCGATTTTGAAACGCCGGTACGCCGCCGGGGAACTCTCCCGCGAGGAGTTCGAGCGCCAACTCGACGCGGTGATGGAGACCTCGGGCGGCGACGGCGAACGTGCAACCTCCCGCGACCGGCCCCGCGACGAACGCCGCGAGCGCGTCCGAAATCGCTGACTCGGGTCCGTCGGCCGACGTTCGGTTTCCGACTCCGAGGAATCGCGCGTCCGACGACCTGCCAGCCCGTTTTCATCTCTCGGGACGACCCCCAAAACTTCATATTGGCCGTAACGTACTAAAATGCAGATGCACGGCGGAACGAGCAACACCGGTCTCGTCGGGGCGATTCGGTACGACATACAACGACTGCACGAGAGTTGGATGGCGCTGTTCTTCCCGCGCCAGCGGAGCGACCAGGGTGGCGTCCTCGGCAAGTGGGAACCCTCGACCACCTCCGGGCGCGTCGCCTACCGGGGGTGGAGCGCGGTCGGCACGGCGGTCGTCGCGCTCCTCTACCCCCTGACGCTGTTCGGGTTCGCGGCGCGGTACTACACCCGGAAGATAGACGGGACGGCGACCCGACTCGGCGTGGTCGGCGTCCTCCTCCTGTCCCTGCTGGTTTGGGGCGGCCTGACGGCGCTCGCGCGACTCCGGTTCTCGACGGACGGCTTTCTGGCGGTCGGGGCCGCCGGCGGGGTCGCCACCGTGGCGGCCGTGCTGGCGTACCTCTCGGGGACGCGGGGCGGACGCTTCAGCACGGTCCTGCTGGCCTACCCGTTCGCCATGACCGCCATCTTCCTGCCGCCGGTCGTCGCGGCGCTCTACTCGCCGACGCTCTCGGAGGTCATCTTCCCCAAGAGTTACACCCTCGCGGTCTGGTTGCTCGACAACCCGCTCGACCTCTGGGGCATCAACACCTACCTGCGCGAGCAGTTCACGCTCGAAGGCGCGAACTACGCGGCGATGTGGTTCGGCCTGTCGGTCCCGACCGGGTGGCTCCTCGGGTTGCTCGTCACGCTGGCCGACGTGGTTCGACCGAAAGGGGAGTAGAGCAACGTTTTTGCCCTTCTCGTCCCGAGAGTCGGGTATGGAGTTTAATTTGCCCGTGACCGCCGCGATACTGGTCGGAATCGTCGCGCTCGGAACGGCCGCGCTCATCGGGATGGAGGTCATGGCCACGACGACGGTGTTGATGATGGTGACGCCCTCGATGCTGGTGTTCGGCGCGATAGCGCTCTTCGTCGGGATCAAGCAC
Source organism: Halorussus gelatinilyticus (assembly GCF_023238445.1). Classification (GTDB taxonomy): domain Archaea; phylum Halobacteriota; class Halobacteria; order Halobacteriales; family Haladaptataceae; genus Halorussus; species Halorussus gelatinilyticus. Next base: position 2,553,306 of record NZ_CP096658.1, read on the forward strand.
GGCGAGTACCGGGCGACGCGATAAGTCCGAAAAAAGAACGACGGCGACTCGGCCCGACTCACTTCTGCGGTCGTCCGACCCTACCCGGAGTCACGATAGACGACCGCGAAGCCAGCGATAACGCGGCACGGAGGGCCGCGACACGCGAGTGGCGAGCCGCGAGCGAGCGGACCGAAGCGTCCCTCGAAGTCGCGCGACGGAGGCGCGCGGGAAGGGGGTAACGGCGTGTGTTTACATGTAGCCGAGGTCGCGCAGGCGCTCCATCAGGTCCTCTTTGTCCTGGGCGCGGCCCGCGCGCTCGGTCGTGTCTTCGAGGTCCTGCAACCACGCAGGCTCTTCGTCGGACTTCTCGGTGCTGACCTCGCTACCGAGCGAGCGGAATCCGGCGAAGTACTTGGGGCTGACCGGGATGTCGTCCTGCGTCAGACCGTTCGGCAGGTCGTCGTCGGCTTCCGGGACGTAGCCGTCGTCGGGGTACTCCTCGACGGTGTCCGGCACGACGTAGTGCCAGAAGGTGTCCCAGACCGCGCGCTCGTCGAACTGGAGAATCGGCTGAACGCGGTCGTGGGGCGGGTAGATGTCGGGATCGTGGCGCGGGGAGAAGAACGTCTCGTCCGCGCGGGCCTCCTGCTCGTCCCAGCGGACGCCGGAGATGATGCCGTCGATGTCGAGTTCCTCGATGGTGTCGTTGAGCGCGACGGTCTTCAGCAGGTGGTTGCCGACGTAGGTGTCGAGCAGGAACGGGAAGGTGTCCTCCTCGTACTCCAGGATGTCGCGGACGTGGTGCTGGTTGTGCTCGTTCAGCGCGTCGATGGGGATGTCGTCGCCCGGTTCGAGGTCGTTCTCCTCGGCGTAGTCGCCCACGTCGTCGTTGCTCGCGTAGACGACGTCGAGGTCCCACTCGTCTTCCCACTTGGCGACGAAGTCGTGGATCTCGTCGAAGTGCTGGAAGTGGTCGATGAACACCGCAGTCGGCGTTTCGAGGTCGAACTTCTCGGCGACTTCTTTGATGAAGTAGAGCGTGAGCGTCGAGTCCTTGCCGCCGGTCCACATCACGGCCGGGTTCTCGTACTCTTCGAGACCCTGCCGGGTCACGTCGATGGCCTTCTCGATCTTGTGCTCCATCGAGGCGTAGTCCTCGGGGTCCTCGCCTTCGCCGTCACTGTAGTCTACGTCTACGTAGTTCGGGAAGTCTTCGGGCATCGTTCGTAATTACATCTAATTACGACCGTAAAGTGTTTTTCGGCTCTCCACGCTCGCAGGCTCCACCAGCGAACGCGAAAGCGGCGTCTACCGGCGTCTCAGGCCCGAGTTGGTGTGACAGAGTAGCGTGGTAAAAAGGGACACGAACGCGAACGACCCGGCGAAAATTTCGGGGGATTGCAGTCGGCCCGGCCACCTCTTCAACGTCGTGCGCGACTTCGCAGACCGACCAACCAACTGACAGCGAGCCGAAGGCTTGCGCACGAGCAATCAGGCTGCGAGCGACGGAGCGAAGCGACTGAGCGAGCAGGTCTTTTTCATCGACGTTTTTTGAGGAGTGGTGCCCGCAGGGAAGGCGGCGCGGAGCGCCGCGCTCCCGAGGATGCCCGACGACGAAAAACGTCGTAGCTAAAAGGTGGGTTCAGATAAACTCGTTGTCCCGCCAATCGACCCCGCTCGACCCGGAGTTCGAGGAGTCGGGTCCCTCGACCACTTCGATGGAAGCGGGCCGGTCCTCGCCGTCGACGATACGAGTCGCTTGCAGGTCGCCGTCCTGTTCCGTAATCGCGGTCAGCGTTCCCTTCTCGGCGAGTCGCGCGATGTTACAGAGGACGAGGAACATCGGGTACTGGAGCGCCGTGTTCTGGAGGACGGTCTCGCGGTCGCCCTTGAACGCGGCGACCTCGATGAGTTCGCCCATCGGCTCGTCGTCCTCTTCCTCGTCGAGTTCCTCGGCGTCGTCGCCCCACCGCGGCCCCTCTCGTCGCTTCTGCTCCTCTTCGGTGTAGACGCGCGTCTCCGAAATCGAGGCTTTGAGTTGCGCCGTCGGCGTGTACTTGCTGATGCTATCGTCGTCCGCGACGGCGCTGATGATGAGCGTGTTCTTGCGCCGGGTGATATCCACGCTGGCGATGCTCGGGGGGAGGTCGGGGTCCTCCTCGAAGTAGTCGTAGACGTTTTCCAGCGGCAGTTCGAGCGTCGAGTGAAGTCGATATACTTGCCCCGTCATTTGTGATTTACATGCAGGTTCCCGGCTAGCGACACGGTACACGGGTGTCTAAGGTGTCCGAACATATATGGCCTACCCTTTCGGTCCTCTGTGTATCGCTCGAAATTACTATTCAAGCCGACAGCTCGGTTTCGAGCTCGCCGCGTTCGTCGAGTTCCGCCAGCACGTCGCTCCCGCCGACGAACTCGCCGTTCACGTACGTCTGGGGGATCGTCTCCCAACCGCTGTGGTCCTCCAGCGCGGCGCGGTACTCCGCGAGGGCGTCCAGCACGTCCACCGTCTCGTAGTCGTCGCGGTACTGCTGAATCAGTTCGAGCGCCTTCTGGGAGTAGCCACACTGGGGCATCAGCTCGTTGCCCTTCATGAAGAGGACGACGTCGTTGTCCTCGATGGCCGAGTCCACGCGGTCTCGAACCTCTTCTTCGGTCAGTTCGCTTTCCGGCTGGAAAGTCATACTCCCTGATACGCGACCCGGTCGCAAAGAAGTTGCGTTAGTCGTCGTCGCCGACCCGGACCACGTTGATGAGCGAGTGGACGGGCACGCCCGCGACGTCCTCGACGCCCTGTTTGTCCACGAGAACGACGCAGGCGACCGGTTCGCCGCCCTCCTCGCGGATGGCCTCGACCGTCTCGGTCATGGTCGTCCCGCTGGTGATGGTGTCGTCCACGACGTAACACTCGCGGTCCCGAATCTGGGCGAAGTTCCGCGAGAACGTTCCGCCGAGGTCCTCGATGTCGCCTTCCTCCCACTGGTGTTTGCTCGGCGCGTAGGTTCCGAGGTCGGTGTCGAGTTCGCGCGCGACGGCGGTGGCCAGCGGCGCGCCCGCCTTCTCGATGCCGATGGTCAGGTCCACCTCCTCGTCCTGATTTTCGAGGAGGTCGGCCATCGCGGCCCCGGCGTGGTAAAGTCGGTTGCTGTCCCGGCCGAGCGCCGACCAATCGACGTGGATGTCGTGGGGACCGCCCGCGGGTTCGGTCGTCGTCGTGGTCGCGGTCGCGCCGGTGCTGCTCCGTTCGACCAGCCAACTCGCGGTCTCCCGCGAGACGTTGAGTTCGTCCGCGATTTCGCCCTTCGATAGCCCCTGCTGGGCGAGTTCTGCCGCGCTCTCGATGAGGTCGTCTACGTTCTTCATATCTGACTAAATTGTACTGCCGTCTTTATTGTCGTTTCGTCATCCGCAAACGCCGCCTCGTAGTCGTCGAGGTCGTGGACGCCCGTCACGAGGTCGTCGAGGAACCACGCCGGGAAGTCGCCCAGCGTCTCGACCGCCGCCTCGAAGTGCGAGACGTTGGAGTTGACGCTCCCGACCAGCGCCTTGTTGTTCATCACGAACTCCTTGTGGAGTCGCCCGCCGTCGATTTCGAACTCCCACGGCTCGGGGACGCCCAGCAGCGCGCCGACGCCGTTGGGCGCGAGCGCCTCGATGCACTCGAAGGCGTGGCGCGCGTAGCCGGTCGCCTCGTACACGAAGTCCATCGCTTCGTGAGTATCCGGAATTTGGGTCACGGGCGTCCGGCGCGAATCGACGTACGTCGCGCCCAGTTCCTCGATAATGTCGACGGTCGGGTCGGGGCGGTCGCGCCGTCCCAGACAGTACGTCCGGTCGTAGCCGCGCTGGTCGAGCATGGCGAGCGTGAGCAGGCCGAGGCTCCCGTTACCCAAGACGAGACCCGTCTCGGGGTCCCAGTCGAACGCCGACCGCGCGGCCGCGGCGTGCTCGATGGCCTTCTCGGAGATGCTGACCGGTTCCACGAGGAATCCCCACTCCGCGAGGTCCTCGGGGAGGGGCACGAGATACTCCGCGGGCGCGGTGAAGTACTCGGACATGAACCCGTGCGCGCCGTCGATGCCGCACTCCCGGCAGGCGTCGGGCGGAGCCATGTCGGGTTCGCCGCGCTCGAAGTACTCGTTCGCGCCCTCGGCCGGCGGCCGTCGGACGGTCGGCACCACCACGTCGCCCTCCTCGAAGGGGGTGCCCTCGGCCTCGGCGACGACGCCGACCGCCTCGTGACCCAGCACGAGGCGGTCCTCGCCCTCGGGGAACCCGCCGTGGTTCCCCTCGATGACTTCGTGGTCGGTCCCGTCCACGCCGACACGGAGCGTCCGGACCAGCGCCTCGCCCGGTTCGGGGTCGGGCAGCGGCAGGTCGGCGACTGTCGGCGAGGTCTCGCCCCGCCGGACGACGATTGCTTCCATGACAGGTCGTAGGAGCGCGGGGGACAAAAGATTTATTCTATCCCGAGTAAACATCTTGAACGGGTGGGACGGTCGAACCCAAGCCGTCATCTCGCCCACCGCGCACATTCTGACGGTCGGCCGTTCGACACCGACAGTCGTCGGTCTCGCACTCGCGTAACTCCCTCGAAAACCCGCTCGCCTACTCCCAGAGGTCGTAGAGGTCGTCGCGGACCGCCTCGCCGACGAAGTCGCCGTCGAGTTCGACGCCGGCGTCGGCGCTCTCGTCTACGCTCTCGACGGTCCCGATTTCGCTCGCCCGGATTCCCGCCTCGTCGAGGTCGGCGAGGACCCCATCGACTTCCGACTCCGGGACGGTCGCCAACAGCGCGCCCGACCCGAAGATGCGAAGCGGGTCCACGCCCATCGCCTCACAGATTTCCGCGGTTTCCTCGCGGACCGGGACCGCGCTCCGGTCCACGTCGAGGCGAACGTCCGAGGCGGTCGCCAACTCGACCATCCCGGTCAGCAGGCCGCCCTCCGTCGGGTCGTGCATCGCGGTGGCCGCCCCGCGGACGAGACGCGACTCCGGCAGGACGCTGATGTCCCGGAAGAACGCCTCGGCGCGCACCAGCAGGTCGGCGGGCAAGCGGTCGGCGAGGTCGTCGCGGAAGTCGGTCGCCAACACCGCGGTCCCCTCGACGCCCGCGCCCTTCGTCAGCACCACGCGGTCGCCCGGTTCCGCCCCGCCGGTCGGCACGAACTCGTCGGCGAGTCCCATCGCGGTCATCGAGACCATCGGGCGCTCCAGCGCCGGGGTGTACTCCGAGTGACCGCCGACGACGGCGACGCCCGACTCGCGGGCCGCCTCGTCTATCTGGGTCGTCAGGTCGTCCAGCGTCGCCTCGTCGTCGTCGGGCAGGAATACGACGTTCGTGAGCCACCGCGGGTCCGCGCCCGAGGCGGCAACGTCGTTGCACGCGACGTGGACCGCGAGCGTGCCCAACCGCTCTTTCGCCAGCGAGAGCGGATCCGAACTGACCACGAGCAACTGGTCGCCGACTCGCATCGCGGCGGCGTCCTCGCCGTACTTCGGCCCCAGAATTACTGAATCGTCGTGCGCGCCCGTCCGTGAGAGAACGCGCGCGAGCAGGTCCGGGTCGAGTTTCCCGATCATACTCGTCTCTCGGTGCGCCGGGGTCTAAGGTGCGGCGACTGGCGAGAGAGAGGCGTCGCGCCGATATTTCGCGGTTACCCCGACCTTTATCCTGATTTGGGACCCACTCCCGGCATGGAGCGGTACGACCAACTCTATCGACTCTACGACGAGTTCGACGCCGCGACCCTCCGGGCACTCCAGAACTTCGTGGACCTCTTTCCCCCGGTGGACTCGCGGGTCGCGCTCGAACACTGGCAGGAGGCCAGCGACGAACTCGACGACCGGAAGGCGGAGGTGCGCGACGCCTTCCCCGAGGCGGGCGAGACGTTCTGCGAACTCGCGGCGCGGGCCACGCGCGACCAAGCGTTCACCGCGCTCGACCTCTACGCCAAGTACGACCGCGGCGTGAACGTCCTCGTCCTCGACGTGGACGAGACCCTGCGCTCGGCCGGCGGCACCGACAACGAGATTCCCCGCGAGACGCTCCACCTCCTGACGGAGTTCCACGAGGCCGGGACGCCCATCGTGGTCTGCACCGGCCAGACGCTGGAGAACGTCAAGGGGTTCCTGATTCAGGGTCTCGGCAACGAAATCGTCCACTCCGGAAATCTCTCGGTGGTCTACGAGGCCGGGACCGGGGTGTTCACGCCGGGCCACGGCGCGGACACCAAGCGCCTGCTCTACGACGACTTGGACCGCGACGTGCGCGCCATCTTCGACACGGTGCGCTCGCGGGTCCTCTCGGAGGCCCCCGAACGCCTCCGGCGCGGGTGTCACCTGCAGGGCAACGAGTTCAACGTCACGCTCAAGCCCAACTTCGAGACCGGAAGCGACGAGGCCCGCGCGGTCATCGACCGCGCGCTGGTGTACGAACTCGACCTGCTCGGCACTGCGGTCGCAGCGGAGGTCGGCGAGCGAGTCGAGGCGGACGACGAAACGGCGAGCGACTGGGCGCGCGCCTACTACGCCGATCAGGACCCCGAAATCCGGGGCGTCCTCGAAAGCGAGGGCGAGACGCCCGACTGCGACCCGGAAGCCGTGCCCGACCCGATTCGGGACACCTTCGAGCGCATCGACGTAGCCTACTACGAGGCCGACGCGGCCGAAATCGGGAGCCTCGAACTCAACAAGGTCGTGGGCGTCGAGTCGGCCTTCGACGTGCTGGGCATCGACGACCCGTTCGCCGCGGTCATGGGCGACAGCAAGAGCGACCTCCGGGTGATGGAGTGGGTCGCGGAGGACGGTTCGGGCATCGCGGCCGCGCCGGAACACGCCTCGCGCGACGTGCTGGACCACGTTATCCGGACCGACGAACTGGTGTTCGACCGCGGGAAGGCCGGCGACGTGTTGCGAACGATTTTCGCGCTGAACCGACTGGCGAATCTGGGGTGAGTGAGTTCAGGTTCTCGATTTTGGCTTCGTTTTCCGGCGTCAGTGGGTCCGTCGTCGTAGAACGAAGGTGGACGTTCCAGAGGAGTTAGCTACTGCCGACTCCAATCGTACCGCAACCGCACGCCCCGCAACTGTACTACGAGAGCCACGTCCTCCCCAACCGACTGTGCTTCTCGTGGTCACTCCCTCCGGTCGTTTCTCCATGCGATGCTCATCCCTCGCGCGGATGGGCGCGGCGCGCGAACGCGCCGCTCTCGCACGCGCCGGAGAGAAAATGCAGTAATCTCTCACAGTTACGTCTCAGAAAACTCGGAGAAAGAACGCCAGCGAGACGAGACACGTGCCGAAATCGCGTCTGGTCGGCTCAGACGTTCAGTTGGAACCGAACCGTGTCGCCGCTCTCCAGCGAACTGTAGGTCGAGAGCGTCTCCGTCGAGTCGAACGTCTCGCGGACGACCACGGTGTCCGAGCGGAGGCGTTGGCCGTCGAGGACGCCCGCGCGGACCTGCGGGCCGTGCTGTTCCGCGAGTTCGTCCACCACGTCTGCGACCGTCGCGTCGTCGGGCACTGCCACGCGGGCCTCGTGGGTGCCGGTGCGGGCGACGAGGGTCCCGGTAAGTTTTACAGTGACGTTCATACACACACCCTGTAGCGCCACCGACTAAAAGTTTACTCAAACTCGAAAAAGTACTGCCGAGATGCGACCGCTTAAGGACGCGGCCCTCCTCGGTTCCGACATGGCGAACAACGCGCCCGAACCCGGCGCGGACGACCCGCTCGGCGTCCACGGCGTCGTCCCGCCGACCGTCACGGCGTTTCACGAGGACGAATCGGTCGATTACGAAGCGACTGCCGCCCACGCGCGATTCGTGGTGGACCGCGGCGCGCACGGCGTCTTCCCGCTGGGGACCAACGGCGAGTTCCCGCTGTTGAACGCCGAGGAGCGCGACGGCGTGGTCGAGGCGGTAGTGGAAGAAATCGGCGACGACGCGCCGGTCATCGCCGGCGTCGGCGCGCCCAGCACGCGCCAGACCGTCGCGCACGCCGAACACGCCGAGTCGGTCGGCGCGGACGGCGTGGTCGTCGTGACGCCTTACTACTACCCGGTGGACCACGACGCCGCGGTCACCCACTATCGGCGCGTCGCCGAGGCGGTGGACCTCCCGGTGTACGTCTACCACATCCCGAGCAAGACGGGCAACTCGCTGTCGCTCGACACGCTCGACGCGCTCGCCGACATCGAGAATCTGGTCGGGCTGAAGGACTCGAGCAAGGACGTGCCGTGGCTCGGGCAGGCAATCGACGCCCACCCCGAACTGACCTTCCTCGCCGGTTCGGACTCGCTCCTGTTCCCCGGATTGGAGGTCGGCTGTGCGGGGATGGTCAGCGCAGTGGCCAACGCCTTCCCCGAACTGGTCGTAGAGCTCTACGAGGCCTACGACGAGGGCGACGAGGAGCGCGCCCGCGAGTTGCAGAGCGAGGTGTACGACGTGCGCTCGGCGCTCAAGCGCGGCCCGTACATGGCCGGCGTCAAGACCGCGCTCGGCCTGCGCGAGGTCGGCTTCGACCCCGGCCCGCTCCGGAGTCCGCTCCGGACGATGGACGACGGGGACGAAGACGCGCTCCGCGCGGACCTCTCCGAACTCGGCCTGCTCTGAGCGGCGTCCCGGTCGTCGTTCGGTTCCGTTTCGTGCCGTTCCGTTTCGCTCCCGCACTTTCTGTCGCCCTCGAACGGTCAAAGGTTTTAATGCTGCAGGAGTGTTGAAAAATGCGATACGACGGTCGGAGCGCGGCACCGGCGTGACGGCCGCTGACCACAGACGGACTACCGACGAGAGGACGCCGAGAGACGACCGAGAGCGGCCGCGAGGCCAGCAGTCCGACGCTCCGACCGCCCTCGTCATGACCCCTGACTCATTCGGCCGCGGACTACTTGCCTCCGTGGCCACGAACGTCGTCGTTCCTCCGCGTACCAAACGAACTGTGCTCGGCCTCCAGTGCTGGGGCATCGGCGCAATCGGTGCGCTGACGCCCGAGAGCGTCCCGTTCGCCGCGCCGCTGGTCGCGGCCGGCGCGCATCTCGTCTACGGACCGTCGCTCGCGCGAGACCGGGTCGCCGGAACCTCCAAATTTTTACTCTGGGCGGAGTAATCGCGTGGTATGGTTCGTAACTACGAGTCGCTCCACGACCCGAACGCCGAGTACACGATGCGGGACCTCTCGGCGGAGACGATGGGCTGTGGCGGCCAGCGCGGCGAAGGGCGCGACGTAGAGATTACCGACGTGCAGACGACGATGGTGGACGGCAACTTCCCGTGGACGCTCGTGAGAATCTACTCCGACGCCGGGGTCGTGGGGACCGGCGAGGCCTACTGGGGCGCGGGCGTGCCGGAACTCATCGAACGGATGAAGCCGTTCGTCGTGGGCGAGAACCCGCTGGACATCGACCGCCTCTTCGAGCATCTCGTCCAGAAGATGTCCGGCGAAGGCTCCATCGAGGGCGTCACCGTCAGCGCCATCTCGGGCATCGAGGTCGCGCTCCACGACCTCGCGGGCAAGATTCTCGACGTTCCGGCCTACCAGCTTCTGGGCGGCAAGTACCGCGACAAGGTTCGCGTCTACTGCGACTGTCACGCCGGCGAGGAGGCCGACCCCGAGAGCAACGCCGACGAGGCCGAGCGCGTGGTCGAGGAACTGGGCTACGACGCCCTGAAGTTCGACCTCGACGTACCCTCGGGCCACGAGAAGGACCGCGCGAACCGCCACCTCCGCAACCCCGAAATCGACCACAAGGTGGACATCGTGGAGGCGGTCACCGAGCGCGTCGGCGACCGCGCGGACGTCGCCTTCGACTGCCACTGGACGTTCTCGGCGGGGAGCGCCAAGCGCCTCGCCAGTGCGCTCGAAGAGTACGACATCTGGTGGCTCGAAGACCCCGTGCCGCCGGAGAACCACGACGTCCAGCGCGAGGTCACCCACTCGACCACCACGCCCATCGCTGCGGGCGAGAACGTCTACCGCAAGCACGGCCAGCGCCGCCTCATCGAGGAGCAGGCCGTGGACATGATAGCCCCCGACATGCCCAAGACCGGCGGGATGCGCGAGACCCGCAAAATCGCGGACCTCGCCGACATGTACTACGTGCCCGTCGCCATGCACAACGTCTCCTCGCCCGTGGCGACGATGGCCTCGGCCCACGTCGGCACCGCCATCCCGAACTCGCTGGCGGTCGAGTACCACAGCTACCAGCTCGGCTGGTGGGAGGACCTCGTGGAGGAGGACGTCATCGAGGACGGCTACATCGAGATTCCCGAGGAACCGGGTCTCGGCGTGACGCTGGACATGGACGTCGTGGAGGAGCACATGGTCGAAGGCGAGACGCTGTTCGACGAGGCGTAGCCTCGTCGGGCTCGAAAATCTCTGATTTTCGGTGTTCGACGAAGCGTAGCGACGTCGAGCTCGCGGAGCGAAGCTCCGCGGTGTTCGACGAGGCGTAACGACGACGAGCGCGGGTCGCTCGGTTCTCTCCTTTCGAGACCGACACGGTTTAGTTCCGCGACCGTTCGCACGTAACCGATGACAGCTGTCGCCCTGTTGACTCCTCCGCGCCGCGACGCCCTCCTCGCCGTTCTCGCGCTCGCGCTCCTCCTCGCCCCGGTCTGGGCACCGCTGACCCACCTCGGCGACCCGAGCTATCGCTACGAGCGCACGCCCGTCACCGCCGCGAACGGCCCCATCGAGTACGCCAACGAGTCGGACGCACTGACTCACCGAGTCATCAGCACCGACGTCGCCTGCACGGGCGGGACGATGGAGTCGCGCGCTTGCTTCTTCGAGCGACGCCTCGCGGCCGGTCACACCGTGCCGACCAGCGTCTCGGCCAGTACGTCCGGGAAAGTGGGGCACTTCCCGACGTTCGAGCGCTACGACTACGCCGTCCTGAACGGGACGGTCTACGAGACGAGTTACGTCGCCAATCGCTCCGGGGAGGACGACGGCGACCATCGCGTCGAACTCGCGCTCGAACCCGTCCCCGCGCGACGGGCGCTCGACTCGGTGTCGATGCGGGCCGAGCGCGCGCCCGCGCCGGTCCGCAGGGCCGCCGAGAGAGGCACCGCGACCTCCCATCGCCACCTCGACCCGCCGAAGACGCCGATTCAGGTGGGCGGCGACACCTACTACCGAGTGTATCAACTCGGGCAGAACGACGCCTCCGCGTTCGAGAAACTGCTCGCCGGACTCCTGCGGTGGGGCAGTCCGCTCGTCGGCGTCACGCTGGTCGTGTCGCTCTCCGGGCGGTTCGAGGTGCGGTACGTCGGCGAGTAGCGACTCGTTCTCCGGGCCTCGACGAGCCGAGACAACGCTTACCTCGCTGGGCGTCGCAGACCTCTACGGTCCGCCGACTGCGGTCGTCCGTCACGACCGTCGCTCCGTCACGACTACCGCCGGCTCGGACCGCGCCGCCGGTTCGCCATGACCGCCGATTCGCTATGACTGCCCCTGCGCCATGACCACCGCCCCGGAACCGCCAACCCGCGACTCGGCCGCCGTCCCGTGGCGCTCGCCCACGGTCAGGGTCGTCTTCGCGGCCACCGCGCTCGCGCCGCTGGGCGTCCCGCTTCTCAGCCCCGCGCTCCCGGTCGTCCGCGAGGCGTTCGGTCTCACCGACGCGGCGACCAGTCTGCTGATTTCGGTCTACTTCCTGACGGGCATCGTGCTCTCGCCGTTCATCGGCCTGCTCGCCGACCGGGTGGGTCGCAAGCGCGTCCTCGTGCCCTCGCTGGTCGTGTTCAGCCTCGCCGGGAGCGCAATCGCGCTCGCGCCGCCGTTCCGGGCGGTCCTCGCGGTCCGACTCGTGCAGGGCACCGCGGCCGCGGGCATCTTCGTGACCACCGTGACGCTCATCGGCGACGCCTTCGAGGGCGTCCAGCGCAACGCGGTCCTCGGGGTCAACACCGCGGTCCTCGCGTCGGGCGCGGCGGTCTACCCCCTGCTCGGGGGCTACCTCGCAACTATCTCGTGGAACGCGCCGTTCGTCGCGTACCTGCTCGGACTCCCCGTCGCGCTGTTCGCGTGGGTCGCGCTCGAAGAGACGGCCGTCGAGAGCGCGACCGGTCGCGGGAGCGCGTACCTCCGCGCGGCGGCCCGCACCCTCGCGCGCCGGGCCGCGGTCCTGCCGTACGGCACCGCGCTCGTGACCGAAGTCCTGCTGTTCGGCACGGTCATCACGGCGATGCCGTTCCTGCTCGTCGGCACCTACGGCGTCTCGCCGGTGTTCGTCGGCGGCATCATCACCGTCACCGAAGCCGTCTCGGCCGGCGTCGCCGCCGCGAACGGTCGCCTCGCCGAGTCGCTGTCGGACGAGCGCATCGTCGCGCTCGGCTACGCCTGCTACGGGGTCGGCCTGCTGGTCGCGTGGTGGGCCGCCACGCTCCCGGCGCTGGTCGCTGGCGTCGTCGTCTTCGGTGCCGGAGTCGGCCTGACGATGCCCTCAGTAGACGCGCTGTTGAGCGACCTCGTGACCGCGAAGCATCGCGCCGGAGTCCTGAGCCTCCGGAACAGCGTCACCTTCCTCGGCCGCGCGGTCGGGCCGGTTCTGTTCGCCGGAGTCGCCGTCGAGACCGGCTATCGACCGCTCCTGCTCGCGGCGGGCGTGGCCGGACTGGTCGGGGTCGCGGCGACGCTCGTCCTCTCTGAAAACGAACAGTAAACGTTGGAGTTTTCGGGAGCGACGGGCGCTCCGTGCGGTCTCCGAGACCCCCTACTCGCGCTCGGCGTCTGTCTCGCCCGCGTCTGTCTCGTTCGGCGTCGGCCTCACTCCGCGGAGACGACGGCCGACCGGAGTTCGCCCACCGCGGCGACGACCGTCTTCCGGTCGTCCTCCGACACGTCGAACTCGGCCAGCGCGTCGTCGAGGTGGCGGGCGACGATTTCGAAGTCGCGCCCGTCGATACCGAGGTGGTCGTGGGCGGTTTCGAGGTCCCGACCGTCGTACTCGACCGGGCCGCCGGCCACCGACGAGAGGAACTGCGTCTGGTGAGCGCGGAGCGCCGACATGTCGGTCTCCTCGAAGTAGTGTGCGATTCGCTCGTCGTCGAGGACGCGGTCGTAAAACGATTCCACGACGGCCGAAATCGCGTCTTCGCCGCCGAGGCGCTCGTAGAGGGTCCCGGACATCTGTCCGTAGCCAGACATGCTCTCGACTTCAATTTATTGGCCGACAGGTGTCATATTTTCGCCCCTCGGGCTTCTGAACCGACTACCATCGGTCGAATTTCCGGTCCGAGGAATAATGTTTTATGCTATGCACGGTATCGCCTAACTAACGAGTATGATGTCATGAAGACCGGGATTCTCATCGTAGACGACTCGGAGTTCATGCGCCAACGGGTCAAGAGCGCGCTGGCCGACGACCAGTACCGAATCGTCGCCGAAGCGCCGAACGGCGCGTGGGCCATCCAGAAGTACAAGGAGAACGCCGAGGAGGTGGACCTCATCCTGATGGACATCGTGATGCGGAAGGCCAACGGGCTGAAAGCGACCGCGGCCATCAAGAAACTGGACGACGACGTGCGGGTCATCATGTGTACCAGCGTCGGCCAGCGCCAGAAAATTCAGCTGGCGGCGCGGGCCGGGGCCGACGCCTACATCACCAAACCCTTCGAGGACGAGGAGTTGACCGAGGCCATCGACGGGGTGGTGACGGGATGAGCAGGGCCCCCGACGCCCGACAGCGCCCCCGGCGCGACCCGTCGCGGAGGTGCCGGAATGGCCCCGACTGACGACGCCTTCTTCCGCGAGGCGAAGTCCCAGATCCGCGCGCTGAACGACGGCCTCCTCGCGGTCGAGCGCGGCGACGCCGAGGTCGAAGTCGCCGACCTCTTCCGGGTAGCCCACTCGCTGAAGGGGTCGTGTCGCACTCACGGACTGGACGACGCCGGGGACCTCGCCCACGCCGTCGAGGACGTGCTGGACGCGCTCCGGGCGGGCGAGGTCGAACCGACTCCCGACCTCGTGGACGCGGCGCTCGACGCCGTGGACCTGCTGGAGGCGACGGTCCGGGCCGCCGCGGTCGGCGGTCAGGTGAAGGGAGACGCGGCTGCGACGCGGGCCGCGCTCCGGGAGGCGCTCGACGTGGCGCGCGCCGAGTCGCCCGGCGACCCCGGCTCCGGGGAGCCGTCGGAGTCTCTGACGCTGGACGGCCCCGCTTCCGGTCTCGGCGACTCCGACGACTGGGACCCCGCGGACGACGACCTGAGCGACGACGTGGTGGCGGCGCTCGAAGAGACCGACGAGTTCGACGACTTGGACGCGCTCCTCGACGAGGTGGACGCGCCGGAGGACGACGAGGAACTCGACGGCTGGGGGATGCTGGACGACGAGGCGGGCCGAGAGCGCGACGAGGACCCTGACCGGTCTTCCGAACCGGCCGAGTCCTCAGAATCGGCGGAGGCCCCCGAATCGACGGAGACCCCCGAACCGGCCGAGACGCCCGACGAACCGTCCTCCTTCTTCGAGCAGACCAAGGCGGAGGTCGGGGACGACGCCGACATCGACGCGCTACAGGAGGACATCGACGCGGTGGAGTTCGGCGAGTTCGACGACGAAGACGAGTACACCATCGAGGAACTGATGGAACTCGAACCCGACGACCCCACCGACGAACGCTCGGGCGACCTCACCGACGAGGCGTCCGGCGCTGGCGCGCCAGCGCCGGACGCCGACAGCACGGAAACCAGCGACGACTCGGAAGCCGGCGACGACCCGCTGGCGATGGACCCGCCGGCCGCGGACGACCCGAACGATAGGGTGGAACTGCCGCCGGACCTCCTCGGCGTCGGGCCGGACGCTGACGACGAAACGGGCGAGCGGACCGCCGAATCGACCCCCGATTCAGACCCGCTCGCGGCAGACGACCCGAATTCGGAGTCGGTCGGCGACCCGCTTGGACTCGCCGACGCCGACCCGAGTTCCGACGACGCGCCAACCGTCGAGACCGGCGAAACCGACGACACCGACGATTCGACTTCGGGCGACCCCGGCGGTACGGAACCCTCGGAGCCGGAATCGACGGAATCGGACGACGGGACCGACGACGCGTCCGAAACCAACACCTTCGTCTTCGGTGACGAGGCCGAGACCGAATCCCCGTGGAGTGGCGAACTCGCGCAGACCGACGACCCCGTGGAAACCGACGAACTCGCAGAAACCGGCGACCACGCAGAAACCGGCGACCCCGAAGAAGTCGCGTCCGGCGAGGCGTCCGCCGCGCCAGCGGCGGACGCCGACGCCTCGCCGACCGAGGACGGGGCGAGCGAGGCGGCGGGCGATGCGGTGTCGGACGTCGTTCCGGATTCCGTACCGGACGCCGACGACGTTCCGGATTCCGACCTCGTGCCGGACTCGGACACCGTGCCGGACGCGGATTCGGTTCCCGAAACCGCGTCGCTCCCGGACGCCGACCCGACGCCCGACGACGATTCGACGCCGGACCCCGAGTCGATGCCCGAGACCGACCTCGGCGTGGACTTGGACGCGGACTTCGACGCGGACCTCGGCGACGCCGAGGGGAGTCCGGACGCCGCCGCGACCGAGATGGACGTGTCCGTGGACGACGAGATGGCCGAGTTCGAGTCGCGCTTCGGCGACCGACTCGGCGAGCGCGCGGGCGACGACGACGAGGACGGCGCGGTGTTCCGGTCGGCGGTGACGACCATCGAGGAGAGCCGACTCGACGCCGAGCGATTCCCGACCGGCGGGCGCGCCGACCGCGAGCTCGAGGGCGACGAGTTCGACCGCTTGCAGGCGATGACCGTGGACGTGGACACCGCCGACGAACTCCTAAACGTCGCCGAAGAACTGTCGCTGACCCACCTCCGACTGGACGAGGCGGTCGGTCCCGGCACGGACGACGCCATCCGTGAGGAGGTCTCGAACCTCCTGCGAGTGCTGACGAAGTACCGCCGGACCGTGATGGACGTGCGTCTGATGCCGCTGGAAACAGCCATCGAGACGATTCCGAGGACGGTCCGGGACGTGGCGCGCTCGCAGGGCAAGGAAGTCGAGTTGGCGGTCAGCGACGCCGACGTGGAACTCGACCGCTCCATCGTGGACCGACTCCGGGACCCGCTGGTCCACCTCGCGCGAAACGCCGTGGACCACGGCATCGAGTCGCCCGACGAGCGCGAGGCCGCCGGGAAACCGCGGGCCGGAACGGTCGAGATTTCGGCCGAGCGCGTCGGCGACGAGGTGGTCGTGGAACTGGCCGACGACGGCCGGGGCGTCGAACCCGAGGCGGTCCGCGAGCGGGCCGTCGAAAACGGCGTCTGCTCGCGCGCCGAGGCCGACCGACTCTCCGACGACGAGACCTACGACCTGCTCTTCGAACCCGGCCTCACGACGGCCGAGGAGGTGACGGACGTGAGCGGTCGCGGCGTCGGGATGGACGTGGTGAACCGGACCGTCGCGGACCTCAACGGCTCGGTCTCGGTCGAGAGCGAACCGGGCTACGGGACTACGGTCCGACTCCGTGTTCCGGTCTCCATCGCGCTCACGGAGGTCCTCTTCGTCGAGGCCGAGGGCCAGACGTTCGGGATTCCGATGGCGTCCGTCGAGCAGATTACGGCCGCGCCGCCGGTCGAGGAGAGCGAGGGCCGGGAGGTGGTCCGGCGCTCGAACCTCGATTTGGTCGGCGGACTCCCGGAAGGCGTCGAGGCCGACGACGCCTATCCGCTCCGGAGCCTCCGGAGCGCGCTCGACCTCGCCGAGCGCGACGACGCGGCGTTGGGGAGCGACGCGGACTCCGGGGGTACCCCCACCGAGTCCGACGGCCCCGCCGCGGCGTCCGCCGCCGACCCCGGCGCGCCGGACTCCCAAATCGTCTGGATTCGCCACGAGTCGGGGCGACTCGCGCTCAGATGTGACCGCGTGGTCGCCTCCCAGGAGGTCGTGGTCCGGCCCTACGGCGACCTGTTGCGCGACGTGCCCGGCGTCAGCGGCGCGACGACGCTCGGCGACGGCGAGGCAGTCAACGTACTGGACGTGGCGACGCTATGAAACTCGACGTGGACACCCTCGGCACGTTCTACGAGATGGCCCGCGAGGGGGCCGGACTCGCCGCGAATCGCCTGAGTTCGATGACAGACATCCCGGCGCGGGTCAACGTCACGCACCTCAACTTCACCCGCGACGCCTCCATCGCCCGCGACCTGACCGACACGGGGTGGGTCGGCATCCGGGTCGGTCTCTCGGACGGGTTCGGCGGGACCTCGCTGCTGCTGTTCGACCGCGAGAGCGCCGCGACCATCGCCTCGGCGGTCGTCGCGGACATCCCGACGGTCGAGGAGGGGACGCTACAGGACAGCACCGTGACCGAAATCGCCCAGATAATGAACAACGGGTTCGTGGACGGGTGGGCGAACGTGCTGGACACCAACATCGACGTGTCGGCTCCGACCTACGTCGCCGCGGACCACCCCGACGAGTTTCTGGACGACGAGACGCTGGCGCTCGGCGGTGAGACGGTGGCTTCGGGGGCTGACGAGGCGGGGAGCGCGGACGACCTCGCGGTCCTGTTCCGGAACAACCTCGAAGCGGTCGGCGAGGAACTGACCTTCCGCCACTACCTCGTGCCCGACGGCGAGACGGTCCGACGGCTCTTCGAAGCCCGGACCGAGGAGCGCGCCATCGAGTTCGAGAAACTGGTCGGGTTCGACCGCATCGCCCAGCGCGGCGCGACGCAGGTCGCGTCGAACCTGACCCAGATGACCGGCATCGAGATGGACGTGGACATCCGGCGCATCAACTTCATCTCGCTCGACGCGATTCCGAGCGAGGTCTCGACCGAGCGCAAGATCGGCGTCGCGTTCAGTTTCCGAGGGATGCCCAGCGGCTACCTCCTCTTTCTGTTCGGCGAGGAGTCGGCCCGGCGGCTGGTCGCTCGGAGCGCCGAGACCCGGACCGCGGCGGGCCTCGGGGAGTTCGAGCGCGACGCGATTCAGGAGCTCTCGAACGTGATGGCCAGCGGGATGCTCGACGGGTGGGCGAACCTGCTGGACACGAGCATCGACCACTCGACGCCCGCCTACGCCCACGACATGGGCGCGGCGGTCGTGGACCCCCTCGTCGTGGGACTGGGCGAATCTCAGGAGTTCGCCTTCGTCTTCGACACGCGCATCGAGGCGGTCGATACCGAGGTGGACCTCGACATCTACGTGATTCCCGACGAGGAGGACCTGCGCGAGGCGCTCGGCGCGTTCGAGATGGGCCGCGTGGCCGAGACGCGACCCGAGGCCGACACCGACATCTCCGACGAGGAGATGGACCTCGACTACTGGGAATCGCTGTGAGGGCCGGTTTTTCGATTTCGGGGACGACGCGGGGCGACCGCCGACGAGAGGCGTAGATTTCCCGCAGGAACGGCCAGAACAGTTATAGTATCGGTGTGACTTCGATTCGAACATGTATCAGCGTCGGAGGGGTCGCGCTGGCGTCCGAATCCGCCAGCAGGCGACGGCTCCCACCCGGCCGACCCGCCTTGCACCGACTCGAAACCGACCCCTCACGAAACGGTGGTGTCAGTTTTGCACGGTATCGTACTGAAGGGGCTGAAGGACTTCGTGACGACGGAGTACGACCGCGAGGCGTGGCACGCGATTCAGGACGCGGCGGGCGTCGCCGGCGAGGTGTACGTCCCCGTGACCGAGTACGACGACGCCGACGTGCTGGCGCTGGTCGAGGCCGCCTCGGAGGCGACCGGCGAGGACGTGCCGGACCTCCTCGACGCCTTCGGGCGGTTTCTCGTCCCGCCGCTGGTCGAGACCTACGGCGTCCACGTCGATACCGACTGGACCGGTCTCGAACTGATAGCCAACGTCGAGACGTACATCCACGAGGCCCTGCGCGCCAAGCAGCTCTCGACGTACACCCCGCCGGCGCTCGCCTCGGAGTGGGTCGGCGACGAGACGGTGCGCGTGACCTACACCTCCGAGCGCGAACTCTGTCCGCTGGCGAAGGGTCTGCTGACCGGCATCGGCGACTACTACGGCGAGTCGTTCGACGTCGAGGAGCCGACGTGTATGCTCGACGGCGACGACCGGTGCGAACTCCTCGTCAGCGGTCCGACCGAGGCGTGAAACCGACCGCTCGCTCGGTGGCGCGTCCGTGCCACCGCCGACGCTCGCGACCGCCGGCGAACGCCCGGACCGCGCCGCCTTCCGGGAGAGACCAACCATGCACGGAATCATCTTCAAATCGCTGAAAGACTTCGTGGTGCGCGACCACGGCCACGAGACGTGGGACGCGGTCCGCCGCGCGGCGGACCTCGACGGGCGCGTGTACTTGCCCATCGACACGTACGACGACGGCGAGTTGATTCGACTCGCGGAGGCGGTCGGCGACGAGACCGGGACCCCGACTCCCGACCTGCTGGAGGCGTTCGGGCGGGTCGCGGCCGGGCAACTGCTCGACACCTACGGCAACGTCGTCGCCGACGACTGGACGACCCTCGACGTAGTGGCCAACGCCGAGGCGGGCATCCACACCGTCCTCCGGGCGCACAACCCCGACCTCGACCCGCCGGAGTTGGTCTGTCGCCGGGAGCAGGGAGAAGAGGCTGGGACGAGAGAGGAGGGCGAAGCGAGCGAGGAAGACGAGATGAGCGAGGGGCGAGTGCGGGTGGTCTATCGGTCGCCGCGCCGCCTCTGCTTCGTGGCGAAGGGCATCGTCCGCGGCGTGGCCGACCACTACGGCGAGGAGGTGCAGGTGACCGAACCGACCTGCATGCACGAGGGCGCTGACCACTGCGAACTGGTCGTGACCCGATAGGTCCGCGCCGCCGTGGGGGTCGCCGCGGGGTCGCCGCGAGGCCGACCGCGCTCCCCGCTGGCGGAACCGAGCCGAGAGCTATCAGTCGAAATTTCTTCTCTCCGATATTTCATAACTAACCGCTCATGTTGCGTGAAGATTTATTACGCCCTGCCGAATGGGTTTGCTCAATGTCTACCTTTCCGCGCGCACTCGTCCCTGCGTTCGTCAGGCGACGGTACTCGCTGAAGTTCGCCCTGACGATGGTACTCGTCGGCGCGGCCGCGGCCGGCGGCGTGTACGCGACCGGTCAGTTCGACCGAACTGTCGTCGGCGCGACGCTCGGCGGCGCGCTCCTCGCTGGCGTCGTCGGAACCGTCGTCTCGTGGCGCGCGAGTCGGTCGCTCGACCGACTCGTCGCCAGCGCCGACCGCCGGGCCGACGGCGAGGAACCGTCGTTCGAGTCGGCCCGCATCGACTGCGTTGGCCGCGTCGCCGACTCGATGGCCGAGACCCACGACACCCTGCTCGAACAGCACCGGGCCAGACTCGCCGCGGAGGACCTGAACGCCCACGTCGAGCAGACCGCCGAGGAGTACGGCGAGGTCATGCGCCGGTGCGCCGACGGCGACTTGGACGAGCGGATGGACCCCAGTTCCGAGAGCGAGGCGATGGAACGGGTCGCCACCGAGTTCAACGGAATGATATCGACGTTCGAGGAGACCGTGGACAACCTCACACGGTTCGCAAACGAGGTGGCGACCTACAGCCAAGAGGTCACGCTCAGCACCGAGGAGGTCAGCGACGGGAGTTCGCGCGTCGTGGACTCGCTCCGGGACATCTCCGCAGAGGCCGAGACCCAGACCGACGACCTGCAGGCCGCGACCGACCAGATGAACCGCCTCTCGACCGCCGTCCAAGAGGTCGCGGCCTCGACCGACGAGGTGGCCTCCATCGCCGAGCGCACCGCCGAGACGGGCCGGGAGGGCCGTGAGGCCGCCACCGACGCCGTGGAGGGGATGAACGACATCGAGAGCGAGTCCGAGGACACCGTCGAGGCAATCGAGAGCCTGGAAGCCGAGGTCCAGCAGGTGGACGAGCTCATCGACTTCATCTCGGAAATCGCCGAGCAGACGAACATGCTCGCGCTCAACGCCCACATCGAGGCGTCGCGGGCGGGCGAGCAGGGCGCGGGCTTCGCGGCCGTGGCGAACGAGATCAAGGAACTCGCCGAGCGCACGAAGGAGGCGGCGGCCGACATCGAACAGCGTCTGAACGGGATTCAGGACCAGACCGACCGGACCGTGGACGAGGTCCGGGACACCAGCGAGCGCATCGCCCAGCAGACCGACTCGGTGGAGAACGCCGCCGAAGCGCTCGCGGACATCGCGGGCTACGCCCAGGAGACCAACGCCGGCGTCCAAGAGATTTCGGACGCGACCCAAGAGCAGGCCGACTCCACGAAGGAGGCCCTCGACATGGTGGAGGAGGCCGCCGCGGTCAGCGAGGGCATCACCGACGAGGCGACGACGGTCGCGGCCTCCGCCGAGTCGCAGACGATGGCTCTCTCGCAGGTCTCCGAGAGCGCGAGCGACCTCGCCGCGCAGGCGACCCAACTCAGCAACGCGCTCGACTCGTTCGACACCGACGAGGCGCGCGCGGCGACTTCGGCGTCCGGGAACGAGGAAGTCGGCGACGCGAGCGGGACCGTCGACGCCGGAGACGCCGACGGGACCGAGACCGCCGACGCCGAGGACGGCGACGACGCCGTCCACCCCGACGAGCGCGACACCGAGGCAGTGGCGGTCGCCTCGACGGCCGAGGGGAGCGAGTCGGACTCGCCGGTCCCGAACGAGGAAGCCGACCCGTCGGCCGAGGGCGACGCAGACCTCGTCGCCGAGGATGACGCAGACCTTATCGCCGACGACGATGCGGACTCCCTCGACGAGGACGCCGGATCCGACCCGCTCGCGGACGACGCGGACCCGCTGGCGGGGGATAAGGAGGTCTGACGGATGAGCGGCGAGATTCGCGCGACGACGCCCGAGACCACCGAGGACCGACGCGAGTGGGTCGAGTTCGTCCGGTTCCCGCTCGGCGACCACGCCTACGGGCTGGAACTCGGCCGCGTCGAGCAGATAGTCCCGGACCCCGACGTGACGCCGGTGCCCCAGACCGGCCCCGCAATCGCGGGCGTGACGAATCTGGGAAGCGAGATTCCGGTCGTGGTGGACGCCCGCGCGCTCCTCGGACTGACGCCGGGACCGGACGACGCGGAGCCGACGCTCCTCGTGCTGGACCGCGACGACGACCGGCCGACCGGCCTGCTGGTCGAGGCGGTGACGGGCATCGACGCCCACCACGTCGATACCGTCGCCGCGCCCCACGAGGCGGCGTGGGACCCGCCGGTCGGTCGGCGGTGGTTCCGCGCCGTGGTCGAGGACTCGGAGCGCGCCGACCGGCCCATCGGCGTCCTGGATTTGGACGTGGTGGTAGACAACGCGAGGGACCAGTCGTGACGCCGGAGAACGACGGTGCCGAGCGCGCGAGCAGCGATGCCGGGTACGCGAGTGACGATGGCCGGGCCGACGACCGCGAGCGTAGGGACGGACCGGCCGGAGCGGAATCGGACGCCGCGACGGACTCGGATGCCGGGGCGGACGCGGCGTCCGCGCCGGAGTCGTCGGGGCTCGCCGAGGAATCCTCGCTCCCGTTGAAGACGCTGGCGGTGCTGAACTGGTTGGGCGACGAGGGCGTCCGTGGCGTCGAGTCGCGGTTGAACGACGTGCTGGACGACGACCTCGACGTGACGACCGAGCAGGTCAAAATCGGCTACGCCGAGCAGGAGACCGTGGCCTCGCAGTTCCGCGCCGAGGACCGGGCCGGGGCGCGCGTCCTGCTGAGCGAACCGCTGGTCGGGAACGTGCTGGTCGTCTTCCCGATGGAGAGCGCGAACAAGGCCGCGGCGCTGATGCTCCAGCGCGCCGTCGATGACCTCTCGTCCGTCTCGACGGAGATGGGTCGGGACGCGCTGACCGAACTCTGCAACATGATGGCCAACGGCTTCGTGGACGAGTGGGCGACGCTGTTCGAGACGACCATCGACACCGGGTCGCCGGTCGCGGTGCAGGACCCCGAGCGGACGCTGGTCGCGCGCATCCTCAAGCAGTACGAGGTCGGCCTGTTCATCCGGTCGCGGCTCCGGATTCCGCGCCACGACGTGGACGCGGCCATCTACATGTTCCCCGGCAAGGAGGAGTTCCTGACGAAGCTCTCGGCGGTGGACCTCGGGGTGATAGAGTGAAGACCTACGAGACGAACCCGGAAGACCCCGACCGCGAGCGCCGGATGGTCGGCGTCTCGGAGTACGAGGTCGTCGCCGACGGCTCGACGCTTGTCGCCTACGGTCTCGGCGCGTGCGTCGGGTTGGCGGTGTACGACCCCGAGAACGCGGTCGGCGGGCTGGCCCACGCGATGCTCCCGCGCCGGTCGGAGGGCGACGGCACCGGCGACGGCAAGTACGTCGATGCGGCGGTCGAGACGATGCTTCGCGAGGCGGTGTCGGCGGGCGCGAGTTACGGCGCGCTGGAGGGGTACGTCGTCGGCGGGAGCGACCTGCTGGACCTCCGGGAACTCCCGCGCGAGGTCAGCGACGACAACGTGGCGACCGCCCGCGAGACGTTCGCCGACCTCGACGTGTCGGTCGAAGGCGAGGACGTGGGCGGCGGTCGCGGCCGGACCGTGGAGTTCGACACCGAGACCGGCCGCGTCGCGGTCCTGACCGCGTACGATCCGGAGCCGGTTCTGCTCCGAGTTGGCGACGACGGAGACGCGGACGCGGGCGAGTCGTAGTCGTATTTCGATTGCTTCGAGATATCTCTACCTTTCTCTCGCATAGCTCTGTGTTTGCTTCACCGGCGCGCGGCCGGTCGGCCGCGTCGCGGCCGACCGGCCAGACGCTCGGCGGAACGGACCACCGGCGAGCGCCTGACTGACCAAACCGCCAGCGAACGCTCCCCCGACCAAACCACCGTCGGGTGGATGAAGGGGCCGCCCGCTCGCATTCACTGTAGTCGTTGCTCGGCCGCTATCCGAGGTCGGGCGGTCTGCAGAGCGTAGCGACGCAGACCTCGGAAGTCGCATGCCCGCGCAACGAAGTGAGCAGGAACGTCTTCCGGCGGTGCGGAGAGACCGAGGATATGCCGAGCAACGACCGCGAGCGGGCGGGGGCTTTCGAGGCGTTCCCTGCTGTCTGTCGAAAGTCGTCGGAGTCCAATTTTCCGAAACGATATCTCACTCCAAATCCCCCGCGCAAACGACGATTCTTTACCGCGCCGAGTGCCAGACACCCACATGACCCACTCCGACGACGAACTGCTGATGACGCCCGGCCCGACCGCCGTTCCGCCCGCCGTCCTCGACGCGATGGGCCGTCCGCCGGTCAACCCCGACGTGCAGGCCGAGTTCGGCCCGTTCTACCGCGACCTGCTCGACAAACTCGCGCGGGTCTACGACACCGACGACGACGTGCTGGTCCTGAGCGGCGAGGGAATCCTCGGGTTGGAGACCGCCGTCGCCTCGCTGGTCGAGGAGGGCGACGAGGTGCTGTGTCTGGCCAACGGCATCTACGGCGAGGGGTTCGCGGACTTCGTGGAGACCCGCGGCGGCGACCCGGTGGTCCACGACGCGCCCTTCGACTCGGGATTCGACGTCGAGCGCGTGAAGGGGATCGTCGAGAATCGCGACTTCGCGGCGGCGACGATGGTCCACTGCGAGACGCCGACCGGCGTGCTGAACGACTTCGAGGAGGTTCTCGGCGTCTTACAGGACGCGGGCGTCCTGACGATAGTCGACGCGGTCTCGTCGCTCGGTGGGACGTCGGTCCCGACCGACGACATCGACGTGTGCCTCGGGGCCTCCCAGAAGTGCTTCAGTTCGCCCGCGGGACTGACCACCGTCTCGGTCAGCGACGCGGCGTGGGAGAAAGTCGAAGCGACCGACCAAGACACGTTCTACACCAGCCTCGCGCCGTGGCGGGACGTCGAAATTCCCGCCGACGACGCGCCCCACCTGCCCTACACTCACGCCGTCTCGAATCTCTACGCGCTCGACGCCTCGCTCGACCGACTGCTGGACGAGGGTCTCGGAGCGGTCTACGACCGCCACGAGGAGGTCGCCGCGCAGTGCCGCGAGCGCGGCCGGGACCTCGGACTGGAACCGTTCGCCACGGACGACGCGCTCGCTTCGCCGACCGTGACCGCGTTCCGGGTCGAGGGTCGGGCCGGCGACCTCCAGACGCGACTCGAAGCCGACCACGGCGTCGTCCTCGCCACCGGTCTCGGCGACCTCGCCGACGACGTGTTGCGAGTCGGCCATATGGGATACAACGCCGACCCCGAGCGCGTCGAGCGGACGATGGACGCGCTCGCCGACGTTCTCGACTGAGTTCGACGAGACGCCATCGACGTCGTCGTCGACCCAGAGAGGTACGTCACCTGACGGTAATCGCCGGTTGCTCGAACAGCGCGCCGAGAAGTTTGTTCTCGGCCAATCGGACGTGCTGGTGGAACGTCGCGTCGGCCACGTCGAGCGAGTCGGCAACCTCTTGGGCGCTGCTCTGGCGGGGCCACTCGAAGAACCCGGCGAAGTAGGCGGTCTCCAGCGCGGTCCGCTGGCGGTCGGTGAGTTCGTCGGTCAGCACCTCGTCGAGTCGCCGGAGCGACTCGTCGGACCGCGAGACCTGCCGCCGCGTCACGACCTCGACGGCGGGGTAGGCGTCCCGGATGCGCTCGACCACGCCGCGGACCTCGACCGCCGGCGGGAAGTGCAGCGTCATGTGGTAGTCGCCGTCCTCGACGGTCGCGCTCTCGATGTAGCCCCCGCTGGACGCGACCAGCGAGACGACCGGGGGTTCCGAGAGGCGGGCCTCGAAGGTGGTCGTGCCGAACCGCTCGCGGAGGACCGACACGTCGGTCCAGTAGGGCAGTTTCTCGGGGAGCGCGGCCAGCGTCTCCATCGCGTCGCCGGTCGCGGTGCCGTACTCGATGAACTCGTCGTCGCCGACCGGGACCGCCCTGTCGAACGAGATGGTCCCCTCGCTCTCGGGAACGCCGACCGCCTCGAACACGTCGCGGATGCGGAACTCCAACTCGACCACCTCGTCGCTCATCAGCGCCCGCTTGCGCTCGACGCCGGCGATGGCGTGGCCCACGACCTCGCCGAGTTGCCGGACCACGCGTCGCTCCTCGCCCTCGAACGCGCCGACGCGGGCGGAGTAGACGTTCAGCACGCCGTACAGCGATTCCTCGTGGACCACCGGAATCGCGGCCGACGACCGGAAGCCGTGGGCGCGGGCGTGGTCCTGCCAGTTGGCGTAGTTGGTGTCCTCGAAGACGTTCTCGGTCACCTGAATCTCCTCGGTCCGGACCGCCCGCCCGGTCGGGCCGCGCGACGCCTCGTCGTCGGGGGCCACCGAGATATCGATGTCGTCGAGGTACCCCTCGACGCCCGCCTCGGCGGTGAGTTCGACCGTCTCGGCGTGGGCGTCCACCTCGCCGAACCACGCGAACTCGTAGGACTCCGCGGCGGCGAGCCGGTCGCAGACCACCTGTTCGACCTGCTCGCGAGTGGACTGCTGGACCAGCGCCTCGTTGATGTCGCGGACGACCGCGTTCAGGTTGTTGAGCGCGGTCAACTGCTCGCGGTGGCGCACCAGTTGGGCCTCGCGGGCCACCCGGTCGTAGGCCGCCTCCGCGTTCGCGCCGAGCAGTTCGACCAACTGGCGCGTCCGGTGGTCGAACTCGCCGGGTTCGCGCGACCCGACGACGAGGATGCGTGGTCGCCCATCGGGACGAACGACCCCGCGCGCATCTCGGTGTCGTCGGGGTTCACCCGCAGGTTCGACGCCTCGACCACGTCGTCGTGGTGGACCGGGTCGCCGCCGACGAACGCGCTCCCGGTGATACTGCCGTCGTCGGCCGAAACCGGCGGGAATTCCTCGCGCATGAACTCCGCTTCGACCGACCGCTCGGCGGGCAGGAGTCGCCCCTCGTCGGCATCGTGGCGGTAGACGATGACGCCAGGCAGGTCGAGAACCTCTGTGGCGGCGTCCACGACT
Organism: Halorussus gelatinilyticus; assembly: GCF_023238445.1. Lineage (GTDB taxonomy): Archaea > Halobacteriota > Halobacteria > Halobacteriales > Haladaptataceae > Halorussus > Halorussus gelatinilyticus. Next base: position 2,580,166 of record NZ_CP096658.1, read on the forward strand.
ATCTCGCCGACCGCCTCGCCCGACTCCGCTCCGAGGAGATCCCGACTGGAGTCGTGAAGCGACTTCAGGGTCTCCTCGAACCGCTTGCGGTCGGCCACGTCGCGGACGACGCCGGTCCGGGCGTAGCGGTCGTCGGGACCGTACGGTCCGAACCGACTCTCGACCGGAATCGTCTCGCCGTCTTTCGTCCGGAGTTCGAACTCCAACGTCGCGCCTTCGCGGTCGTCCCCCGCCACCGCCGCGCTCAACTCCTCGGCCGTCTCGTTGACCGACTCGCCGTGGACGAGACTGCTCTGCGACCCGAGCAGTTCGTCGCGGTCGTAGCCCGTCATCTCCACGAACCGCTGGTTGGCCATCACGAACCGCTCCTCGGAATCGAGCGCGTACACGCCGTCCCCGAGGGTCTCGACGACCGTCTCGTAGCGTTCGAGTTCGCGCTCGGTCCCCTTCCGGTCGGTGTCGTCGGTCGAGTCGGCGGCGGAATCGACGGCGGAATCGGCCGTGTCGGTGGCCGTGCCGTCGGTCGAGTTCGCCGCTTCGGGGGACCGCCACCAGACCCGACCGCGCGCGCCGACCTTCTTGGTCTCGATGTCGCCGCGGTCGGCGAGTCGTTCGAGGCGGTTGTATGCGGTCCGGCGCGAGCAGTCGAGTTCGTCCGCGACTTCGCTCGTCGTGTAAGGCGTCGAAGGCAGGTCCGCGTGGTCGAAGACCGCGAGGGTGTCTGCGAGTGCGTCCGCGGCGTCCATTGTCGTCTCCCAAGCGCCCGAGTCGCATAAGCTATTCCGTCAACGGAAACGACTCGACCTGGGGCGAGTCGGGGGTGACCGCGGGGTCCTGCGGGTCGTTCACGCCTCCTCGATGGTGTCGATGACGCGCTGGGAGAGGTCCACGTCCGAGAGGTCGCCGCGGTCGTGGGCCGCCAGCCACTCGGCGTCCGCGCGCCACGTCCCGCGGGGTTCCTCCTCGATGTCCGACACCTCGGCGCGCACGTCCAGCGGCTCCCACCCCTCGCCGAGGAGGTCGAGCAGTCGGTTGAGGACCCTCCCGACCTCGCGGTGGGGCACGCCCTCGCCCGGCGAGGCCGTCTCGTACTCGATGCGGAGAGTCCCCTCGGCGGTCGAGAGGTCCGTGACGTAGACGCCGTGGCTCATCAGTCGCTGTTCGAGTCGCTCGCGCAGGTCGGCGTCGTCCATACGGAGTGGTAGTGCGCGACGGGGGAAAACGTCTCGCTACCAGAAGCCGTGGGAGTCCCGCGGTGCCACGCAGGAACAGGTCACGGTCGGGTCGAGAACGTCGTCTACCGGGAGTGATTCGCCGCATTCGGTACAGACGATGGCCGTGCCCTCGTCGCGCCGGTAGCGGCGCAACACGTGGGTGCCCACGACGGCTCCGGCGGCGAGGCCGACCGCCCCCGCCAGTGCTTTGTCTACGAACGCAGTCTCGCGTGCCATGCGCTCCCGAGGTTGGCCCACAAACTTAAACCCATTGACGCCGGGTAACCAACAGAATTCGGTCGTGTCCGAGAGATAACAACATTCTCTCGGTGATGTGGGGCCGTTACGTGCTACGTGGTAGCAGATGCCCGCCTGCGAGCGATGGACGCCACCTATAAAGGGCCAGTCGCAACAGATAATGCACGTATGGTAGGGTTCCTGAACTTCGTCATCGGCTTCGTCGTGAGCCTCCTCATCGGGGCGTTCGGCATCTACGTCGGCGCGCGCGTCATCGCCGACCGAGACGACTACGAGTACGCCATCCTGACCGCGCTGGTCGGCGCGGTCGTCTGGTGGCTGGTCGCGGGGCTGTTCAGCCTCCTCCCCATCGTCGGCGGCGTCATCGGCTCCGTCTTGGGTCTGCTGGCGTGGATTTACGTCATCAACGCGCGCTACCCCGGTGGCTGGGGGAGCGCCATCGGCATCTCGCTGGTGGCCTACGTCACGGTCTGGGTCGTGTTGGTCCTGCTCGAAACCGTCGGCATCATCGCGTCCGGCGCGCTCGGCGTCCCCGGACTGTAGCTACTTTTCGTACCCCAGTTCCTCGCTCACGAGGTCCGCCGCGTTGCGTACCGCGCCCACCGACGAGAGGTAGCCCGCGCCGACCGTCGTCTTGAGGGCCTTCGCGGCCTTGCCCGTGACGACGGTCGGGCCGATCTGGGCCACCGCGCCGTCGCCGATGGAGACCAGCCACCCCGGCGAGTCGAACGCGAAGGGTTCGAGTCGCGGCTCGAAGATGTCGTCGCCCTCGCGGTCGTACTCCACGAGGCTCGCGACGTTCTCCGCCACGGCGCGGGCCTCCCGAACCGCGGCCTGCGCGCTCGCCGGGACCGGTTGGCCGTCGGCGTCCACGACGCGCGCGGCGTCGCCCACGACGAAGGTGCCGTCGCCGAGTCGCAGGGTGTTCTTGACTGCGGGGCGCTCTCCCCCGAGCGCGTCGGGGCCGCGGATGCCGCCGGTCCAGACGAACTGGTCGTAGTCGAGTTCTTCGCCGGTTTCCAGTTCGATGGTGTCGTCGGTAGCAGAGGCGACCGCCGTGCCGGTCCGAATCTCCACGTCGCGGGCCTCCAACTGCTCGCGGACCGCCGACCGGAAGTTCTCGGGGAACGCGGGCGCGACCTCGTCAAGTTGTTCGAGGAGCGTGACGGTGATGGATTCGCTGGCGTCCTCTTCCCGAGCGAACGCGGCCAACTCCCCGGCGACCTGCACGCCGGAGAGACCCGCGCCGCCGACGACGACGCGACTCGGGTCGTCGGACCGCCCCGCGTCGAGCGCGTCGAGGAAGTCCCCGCGAATCCGGTCGGCGTCGTCCAGCGTCTTCAGCGGTGTCGCGCGGTCCTCGACGCCCGGCAGGTCGTAGAAGGCGGTCTCGGCCCCGAGACAGACCCCCGCGTAGTCGTAGTCGATGGTCTCGCCGGAGTCGAGCGAGACGACGCCCGCCTCGGGGTCCACGTCGGTCACCTCGGCCTGCCGGACCTCGGCACGGTCCAGCACGTCGCCCAACTCGACCACGATGTCGTCGGCCAGCGAGGGACGCCGAATCGCTCGGTGGACCTCGTGTTGGACGAGGTGGCGGCCGGTCTTCTCGACGACCAGAATCTCCACGTCGTCGGGGACGGTGCGCTCTAGCTTTCGGGCGAGGGTCAGTCCGGCGTAGCCCGCGCCGAGGACAGCGATTCGCATTCCTCGGGTCCTAAGGAGTCCGAGGGCTTAGAAGTGGGGTTCAGAACAGCGCTTCGCTCTCGTCGAGAGTCCGGGCGGGGCCGCCGACCTCCCAGACCATCGTTTCGACGCCGCAGTCGGCGACGGCTTCCTCGACGCGCTCGACGTACTCGTCGGTCGTGTTGACGTAGACGCTCGCGCCCGTGTCCGTCGAGAAGTAGACCGGCACGTCTTCCTCCTCCCGCAACTCGCGGACCGCGTTGAAAATCTCGATGGTGTCGGGCTTCCAGTAGACCCACCCCGAGGGACCGGTCATGGTCGTCGCGGCCAGCGACAGCGAGTCGTGTTCGGCGGTCTCGAAGACGCGCCGGAAGTCGCCCTCGCGGAGCGCGTCGCGCACCTCCGCGAGTTGGTCGTGGATGTGCGAGAGTCGCGCCTCGAACATGTGGCTGTCGGCGGCCTCGCGGTGGGCGTGTTCGGTCTCCTTGTACGCCGGGACGAGGCCCGCGACGATGCGCAGGTCGTCTTCGAGCGGCGAGTCGAGGCGCTCGGAGCGACAGTCCTCGTCGTTGAGTCCCGCGTGGAGGTCCGAGAACCCGCCGGTCACGGCGCGGGCCGCCGAGGAGGACCCGCGGCGCGCGATGGTCGAAATCTCGGGTCGGGAGGCGTCGAGGTCCGCGGCTTCCGCCAGCGCCGTCGCCGCGGCGGCGAAGCCCGAGGACGACGAGCCGAGTCCGACGTTCGAGGGGAAGGAGTTCTCGCTCTCCAGTCGGACCGGGAACTCGGCGTGGTCGGCGTCGGCGCGCGCTCGGACCTCTTCGAGGACCGTCGCCACGCGGTCGGCCTCGTGAGCCTCTAGCTCCTCGCCGCCGACGACGAAGGTGTCCGAGTCGAGGTCGGGGTCGAACTCGACGGTGGTCATGGTGTGGCTCGGCGCGGTGCAGACGCTGATGGAGTCGTGGTAGGGGAGGCGGAGTTCTTCGTCGCGCATCCCGTGATATTTGACGAGTCCCTGAATGGGGTGAGCTTTCGCGGTCGCCTTCATGCTTTGTCGGGGGAGCGATACCCGCTTAAATTCCCCGAAACCGCCACCGGCCGCGGACAAACTGGACGTCTCGACGCTGTGTGGTCTTATCCCCTGTATCTCCAGATTCCGGCAGACGCCAACAGGAGCAGACCGACCGCAAGCGGTGTCGTCCGAACGACGTCGTGAAGCAAGGGCGAACATCCGTCGCTCACCATCCCGAGAACCAGATACGAGTCGCCGCGATACCGGACCCACGTCGGTCGTTCGAAGTGGAGTTCGGAGACGGCTACCTCGTCCCCTGCGTTCAGCGCTTTCCGAAATCCCGCCTTCTGGTCGTCGGTCAGATTCTCGAAGTCCGTCGTCGGTGCGTCTGCGTAACCGCTCGCATCGCCGCTGACGGACAGATAATAGGTGGAACAACCGCCCGAGTCGACGAAGAAGTGCGCTCCGTATCCCGTCAACGCGACGCCGACGAGGGTGACCGCGGCGATGACAGCAGTCCTGTTCACACTCGTGACTGGAACTAAAATCCGTATAGGTTTTGTGGAAGTCCGCGTCGTCGCCCCGAAGCCGAATAGCTCAAACCCCTCGCGCGTCAGGCTTCCGGCATGGGAACGCCACTCGACACCCGCGAGGCGCAGGCCGAGGAGGTCATCGACCGCCTCTACGAGGAGTATCCGGACTCGACCATCTCGCTCAACTTCTCGAACCGCCTCGAACTGCTCATCGCGGTCATGCTCTCGGCGCAGTGTACCGACGAGCGCGTGAACCAGGAGACCGCCCACCTGTTCGAGAAGTACGAGACCGTCGAGGACTACGCCGAGGCCGACGAGGACGAACTCTCGGAGGAACTCGGCTCCATCACCTACCACAACAGCAAGGCCGACTACATCAAATCGTCCGCCCGGACCATCATCGACGAGTACGACGGCGAGGTTCCCGACACGATGGAGGGGCTGACCGACCTGAAGGGCGTCGGCCGCAAGACCGCCAACGTCGTGCTCCAGCACGGCTACGACATCGTCGAGGGCGTCGTCGTGGACACCCACGTCCAGCGCATCTCCCGCCGACTCGGTATCACCGAGGACGAGCGTCCGGAGGACATCGAGCAGGACCTGATGGGAATCGTCGCCGAGGAACACTGGCAGCAGTACACCCACCTGTTCATCAGTCACGGCCGGGCGACCTGCACCGCCCGGAACCCCGACTGCGGCGACTGCGTGCTGGAGGACCTCTGTCCGTCCTCGAAACTCGACCACGACGTGGACCTCGCCAGCGGCGAGTCGTGGGACTGACCGCCCGCGGAGCCGATTCTACCAGTCCGTTGTCAACTCCGGTGGATTGATTACCGTCGCCGTTCGCGCTCCGCTATGACGATAGACGAGACGGCGTCGATAGCGAACTCGACGCTCGGCGAGGTCGAAGTCCGAGAGTACGTCACCGTCCACGACTCCGAACTCGCCGACGGAGCGCGGGTGTACGAGCGGACCTCCGTCAAGAAGTCGGTGTTCGACGGCCCGACGGTCGTCAACGCGAACTGCTACGTCGAGAACGCGAAACTCGGCGAGCGGGTGCAGGTCGGCCCGAACGCGTCCATCGTCGGCGTCACGCACGACCTCACCGACGCCGGGATGGAGTTCGGGAACGACCGGTTCGAGGAAATCGTCGTGGAAGACGGCGCGTTCGTGGGGGCCGGTGCGGTCGTCCTGCCCGGCGTCACCGTCGGGGAAAACGCCGTCGTCGGAGCGGGGACGACGGTGGCGACGGACGTGCCGAGCGAGTGCGTCGTGCGGGCGGAATCGAACACGCGGACCCGAGAACTCTGAGCGGCAGTGACTCTGGTTCAGTACAACACGTAGTCGATGAAGAACCGAACCATCCCGACGACCCACGCCAGTATCCAGAAGAGGACGTAGCCGACGACGCCGACGCGGAGTCGGCCGCGCCACGCGCCCATGTTCTCGTGGAGTTCGCCGATGTCCACGTCGCGGTCGTTCGCGTCGCTGTCGTACATGTCGTGTTGATACTTGACCTGAAAGATGCGGACGATACCGGTCAGCGCGACCAGTAGCATCGCGTATGCTTGGAGACCCAGAAAGGCGTGGAGGGCGGCGAACCCGCCGATTTGCTCGAAGAAGCGCGGGAGCATCCACCCGAGCAGGGGGACCGTCGTCAGGAGTAGCCCGACCGTGATGAACTTGAGGTGGTGCATCAACACGTCCCACGTGACCACCTCTTGGTCGAGGATGTACCACGCCCCGTAGAGGTAGAAGGGAAAGCTGGCGGTGACGACGAGGGCGACTCCGGCCGCAACCAACGTCTCGCTGGCCATGCGCGGCGGTTGGGAGCGCTGGCGGTTAAGGCGTGCGGAACCGTCCGGCGTCCGCGCTCGCGCTGCCGACACCCGTTGGCTTCGAGGCAGGTCGTAGCAACCTTAATCAGTTCGACGTGCCAGGCTTCGGACGAACGAATCTCATGTCCGGACCTACCATCGTCTGCGTGGACCCCGACGAGTCGGCCCGAGAGGAGACGCTCGACCGACTCCGGGTCACCGGAGACGACCCGACGCTCGTCGCCGCCGAGTCGCTCGCCAGCGCCGAGGAATCGCTGCGCGCACGCTCCGTGGACTGCGTCGTGACCGAACACGACCTGCCCGACGGGACGGGTCTCGAACTCGCCTCGCGCGTCCGCGACCTCCGGCCGAGCGTCGGTTGCGTCCTCTACACCGCGGCCGACCGCGAGGCGTTGGCCACCGACGAACACGACGACGCCGTCGCGGAGTACGTCGCCAAGGGGACGGTCCGAACGCCGCCGAGCGACTGTGGAGCGTCGTGGAGTTCACCGCGTCGTTTCGCGCCCAGACCGCCTACCCGGTCCCGCAGGACGAGACCGACCGACTCGCGGCGCTCGACGCTTACGACTTCGACTCGGAGGCGATACGCGACGACGTGGAGCGAATCACCGACCTCGCGGCCCGCCACCTCGACGTTCCCAAGGCCTCGATAAACCTGATAAAGGAACACAGCCAGGAGTTTCTGGTCTGTCACGGCGCGGACTGGACGCCGACCCACCGCGAGGACTCCATCTGCACCTACGCCATCGTGGAGGACGGACCGGTCGCCGTCGTGGAAGACGTGAAGGAGGACCCCCGATTCGCCGACAACGAGAGCATCGACGACCTCGGGATTCGCTCGTACGTCGGCGCGGACCTGACGACCGCCGAGGGACTGCCCATCGGGACGCTCTGTGCCTACGACGAGAAACCGCGCACGTTCTCCGCGGACGACCGGGAGTTTCTCGCCACGCTGGCCGACGTGGCGATGACCGTCCTGGGACTCCACCACGAGGTGACGGAACTGCGCGACGAGCGGAGCGACCTCATCGACGAACTCGACTCGGACGCCGGGAGTGGTGGCTCGTGAGCAAGCAACGACTCGCACCGTACGAGTTCGCCGACGACCTGCCGCTGGGCGGCGTCGAACCCGGCACGAACCTGCTGGTCACGGGGCCGACGATGGGCGGCGCGCGCCGACTCGCGCTCCGCCTCGTCACCGACGGCAGCGACCGCGGCGAGGGGCTGTTGCTCGTCTCGACCGACAGGGCGGGCGCGAAGATTCTCTCGGAGTGCGACGGTCTCTGTGCCGACCTCGGGCGCTCGCCTCTCGGCGTCGTGGACTGCGTGAGCAAGGGGACCGGGAGCGGGCGGGTCGCCGACAGCGTGGAGACGGTGTCGAGTCCGGGCGACCTGACCGGCATCGGTATCGAGTTCTCGGGCCTGTACCAGAACATCCATCGCTCGGGCACCGAGCGCGTCCGGGCGGGGCTGTACTCCATCTCGACGCTGTTGATGTACGCCGACTTTCAGACGGTCTCGCGGTTCGTCCACACCGTCAGCGGGCGTATCGCCGCGACCGACGGGCTCGGCGTGTTCCTCATCGACCCCGCGACGCAGGACGAGAAGGTCGTCAGCACGATGACCCAACTCTGCGACGCCAGAGTGGACGTTCGGGAGCGCGACGGGGGGCGCGAACTCCGGGTTCGCGGCCTGCACGACCAGCCCCAAGAGTGGACGGCGTTCTGAGCGGGACCGGACGCCGAGTGAAGGTCGCCGAGCGGAGTTCGCTGGGTAGAGGTCGCCGGACAGCGGTCGCCGGGTGGTGGGTCCGTCGGAACTACGTCGCGGCGCTTATACCGCTACAGGTCTGAGTTTCGAGCAATGACCGACGCCTCGGACGACCCGGCGGGCGAGCGACCGGTCGATTCGCCGAACGAGGCCGACGCGGGCGACCGGCCCGCCCCCGAAGAAGGGGCGGAGACTCGGGAACGCCCCGCAGGCGACGAGCGCGACCGACTCTCGCCCGAGGAGATAGAAGAGCGGTACGACTTCGAGGACTTCGGCCCGCGGGACATGGCCGAGATGACTTACGAGGAGTGGGAGGCGGTCTTCGACCACGACTCGTGGATTACGGGCCGAGACCTGCTCGACCGGGTAGAGGCCGACCTCAAGAATCGGGTCGCCGACCGGGACGTGTTCGCCGTCGTCGAGCGCATCGAACGGGAGGGCGAACCCCAACTGCTCGCGTACTCCGACGAGGGATACGCCGTGGTCTACCCCGACGGGACCGTCGAGGGGAGCGGTACCGTCCTCCGGGACGTGAAACCCTCCGTCGCGCTCGCGTCGATGGAGAGCTACGACGTGCCCGAGATGCCCGAGGGCGAGGTGCTTCCCGACCCCGCGGAGGTGCCGGAAGGCTCCGGGCAACTCGGCAACCAGTTGATGCAGATAATCGCCGCGGCCCACGTCCTCGCGGGCGTCGGACTGTTCGCGGCGTGGATAGCGGTCGGGCTTCCAATCGTGGCCGCTGTGGCCGCGCTCGGCTTCTTCGTCTTCGGCGTGTTCGTCTTCCTGCTCGTAGCCAACGCTCGGCTCTCCGACCGCTTCCGGGCCGAGGAGTACCGCAACCGGCTCCGAGCCGTCGGTCTCGAAGACGAGGAGCGACCCGACTTCCTGCCCGGCGAGGGCGGCGAATCGTCCGAGTCGCTGGCCGACGCCGGCGAACCGAGCGACGACGGCGCGGCCGAGACCGGCGTCTCCTCGGCGTCCGAAAGCGGAAACTAGGCCGCGCTCGGCGCGTCGGGCGGCGAAACCACGGTCCAGCGGCATCGGTGGGTTTAAGCAAGTCCTGTCCTGACTTTCATCTGTATGAAGAGGCGGGACTTTCTGATGGCAGCCACCGGTGTTGCGGGCGGCGGTGCCGCAGGGGCAACGGCCGCTGCGGCCCAGGAGACGACGGAAACGTCGTCCGGCAATACCACTGCCTCTGGAAACGAGACCACGACCGTCGCCAACGGAACGGCGGCCAACGAGACGACGGCCAGCGGAGGCTCGTCCGGCGGCGGTCCGACCAAAGAGGTGATAGTCGGTCCCGGCGGGAGCCTCGTGTTCGAGCCCGCCGAGTTGACCATCGCAACCGGAACGACGGTGAAGTGGGTCTGGGAGTCGGACAACCACAACGTCGTCCCCTCGAGCCAACCCGAGGGTGCCAACTGGCAGGGCACCGACGGCCCACCGAGCAAGACGTACAACACGGGCCACGAGTACTCCCACACGTTCAATACGACCGGCACGTTCGAGTACTTCTGTCAGCCCCACAAGACCGCCGGGATGACCGGTACCATCACGGTGAAAGAGAGCCTCAGTAGCGGCGGTGGCGGACAGAAAGAGGCCAACCCCGAACACATGGGCGTCCCGATTCAGGCCCACTTCGTCGGTCTGGCGGCCCTGCTGATGATGGCGGTTTCGTTCGTCTACACGTTCTTCACGTTGAAGTACGGCGAATCACCGCACGCCAGCGGAGGTAACTGACCATGTCATCCACAGGCTCGACTTACGGCGACATCCACCGCTACGAACCGGCCCGCGAGAGTACGGCCGCGGCCATCGCCATCGTCCTCCTGACGGTGGTCGAGGTCGTGTTCGTCGGGCTGTTCACCTACGGACTCATCAACGGTTGGGGGTTCAGCGAGATCGGGAACATGTACCTCGGGAGCGTTCTCGCGGTCATCTTCATCGACCTCGCGTTCGTCCTCCTGCTGTACCGCAAGGAGTTCCTCCCGGACGTGATGATCGTGAAGAAGCGCCGTCGCAAGTGGGAAGACCTCTACATCCGCGAAGAACAGCAGCACGGCACCGACTCGTTCGGTGACGCATGGGAGCAGTTCAAACACGCAGTGTACCCGTACTACAAACGATAACCATGCCAAAAGAAGACGACAAGTATCCAGATAGCACAGGTCGTCGCCGCTTCGTCAAAGGCGTCGTAGGGAGCGCGTCCCTCGCGGGCATCGGCACCGCCGCCGCGGCGGGAATCAACTCCACCACGGCCCAGACCGGTGCCGGCGGTGGCGTGACGCAGTTCATGGCGATGGAGAACATCTCCGGTCCCGCGCCGCGCGGGATGCCCCAGATTCCGGTCGAAATCGACTCGGAGGGCTACATCAAGGGCGTCTGGCCCGAAGTGAAGACCGAGAGTCAGGGCGGAAAAGAGGTCAAGGTCGCCAAGATGGAACTCGGCGGCAAGACCTACACCTCGGAGTGGTTCCAGTACTGCGGCGTCCAGACGTACCCCGGCGTCCAACCCGACGCCGACCAGGACAACTACTTCCGCTACAGCGGTAACTCGAAGTTCGAGTGGCAGAACGAGGAGGTCAGCGAAGGCGACAAGATCCACATCGACGACTTCGAGGATTACGCGACGTGGGGCAACGGCATCGGCCAAGACGGTCTCGGCAAGCCCGCACAGGGCACGTGGCGCTCGCAGGACGTACCGCCGAGCGGCAAGATGCCGATTCAGGTCATCCGAAGCACGCGAATCGAGGAGATGGCCAAGGACAACGAGTGGCTGAAGGCCAGCACCCAAGAAGGATTTGTCGCTAACCTGAACAAATGCACGCACTTTTGTTGCGTGCCCACGTTCAAGGGTCTGTCCGGCTCGACCGTGGCCAACGCACAGAACATGATATACTGTCAGTGTCACCAGTCGGTGTACGACCCGTTCAGCATCATCGAAAAATCGTTCGTCGCGCTCCCGCGACCGGAGGAATAACGAATGAGTCTCGAACGCAAAGACGACTACGACCACGGCGAGTGGATGCGGGAGCGGAACCTGACGCCGGTAGAGACGACGTTCCTGACCGCGCTCATCTGGATGGACAAGCGGTTCCGAATCGTCGATTACCTCGAAATCTTGGAGACCCTCTACTACAGGGTCAACATGCAGATGCCCAAGAGCCACACCGAGCAGTACAACTTGGACAACAAGTTCTGGTACTGGTACCCTCTGTACGCGCTCGGTAGCTTCTCGACCATCGCGTACGCGGTCGCGGCGATAAGCGGCGCGTTACTCGGGTTCTACTACGCACCCGCGACGACCGGCGACCCGACGACGGCGTACAACCAGTTGGCGTTCATCATGACCGAGTTGAACTTCGGGTTCATGCTGCGGTCCATCCACCGGTGGTCGGCACAGGTGATGGTCGCGGCGGTGTTCCTCCACATGCTCCGGGTGTACTTCACCGGGGCATACAAGGAACCGCGCGAACTCAACTGGATCATCGGCATCGTCCTCATCAGCCTGACGATGGTGTTCGGGTACACGGGCTACCTGCTCCCGTGGGACCAACTGGCGTTCTGGGCGGGACAGATCGGCGTGGAGATGGCCCGCTCGATACCGCTCATCGGCGAGTGGCTAGCGTTGCTCGTCTTCGGCGGGTTCAGCCTCGGGCAACCCACGCTCCAGCGGATGTACATCTTCCACGTGTTCCTGCTCCCGTTCGTCGTGACCACGCTCATCGCGGTCCACATCGCCATCGTGTGGATTCAGGGCATCGCGGAACCCCACTAAACAATGACAGACGAACAAACCGAAACCGACGGCAAGCAAGCACAGACCGACGGGGGCGGGACGGGCATCGTCCCGCCGGACGACGAGACCCCGACGTGGAGCGAGCGCAAGCAGCGCACAGAGGGTCTCTCCCGCCTGACCTACGAGTACTTCGAACGCGCACGCCGCGAGGACCAAGACCTCCGACAGGAGTCTAGCTACGTCGAGCGTGACGTGCTGGCGTTCCCGGTCTGGCCCCACGAGATGATTCGGAACCTCTCGCTGACGAGTTTCTTCGTCGGCATGATCATCTTCCTCTCGGCGACGCTCCCGCCCCACCTCGGGGCACCGGCCGACCCGAACTCGACGCCGGCGGTCATCCTGCCCGACTGGTATCTCTACTGGTCGTTCGGCCTGCTGAAGCTCGGCCCGCTCAACCCCGAACTGGCGATTCTCGGCGGCGAGAAGCTGATGTCCGACCGCGCGTACGGCGTCGTCGCCAACATCGTGGTCGTCGGCATCGTCGCCATCGTCCCGTTCCTGAACAAGGGGAGCGCGCGCCGACCCGTCGAACAGCCCTTCTGGGCCGCGGTCGGGATGATGGGCTTCGCGTTCGCGTGGACCATCAGCATCTACTCGGCGAAGAACCTCGCCCCCATCGCGCCCCACCTGCTGTTCGACCTGACGTTCCTCGTGCCGCCCATCGTGGGCACCATCACCTACGCGGTGCTGAAGGCGATGCGCGAGGGGTACATGTTCGACCTCAACCGGCGGTACTACCGGCTCCGACCGCCGAAGTGACGCCGTAGCGATTTTTCACCATGGATTCGAGTACGGACGACACCGACGACGGGGAGACTCGCGCCCGCGAAGTCGAGGTACCGCTCAGGCTCTACAAGGTCGTGACCGTGTTCTCGACGATGTTCGCGGTGGCGTTCGTCGTGGGCGGGTTCATCGTTCTCGACACCGCGACCCAGCGCGCCAGCCTCGCGCTCTCGGAGATGAACCTGCCGCTGGCCATCCTCGGCGTGGCGATGATCGCCGCCGGCGCGCTGGTCTACGCCTTCGCGACCCGGTTCCGAGCCGAGGGAATGGGAAAACCTAAAGAGCAATCCGACGAACCATCAAACAATGGCTGACGAATTCGCTAAGGGATTCGGTATCCTGACGGGCGGCGGTCTCGTCTGGATGGTGCTGTCTGGCTGGTACACGACGCCCTCGTTCGAGGAGACCCAACTCGTCGCCGAGATTCCGGCGAACCTCGACGCGTACGGGCAGGCGGCCATCGTCCTCCGAGAGGTGTTCTTCTGGTTCACCATCCTCGGCGTGCTGACCTTCTGGGTCGTCCTCCCGGCGCTCCAACAGTTGCGAGAGGCCTCGACGTAGAACCGATTCGTTCTCTCCGTTCGCTACCTCGCCAGCCGACGGCTTCCGCTCGGTGGAAGGTACGCCGCTCCGTTCGGTGGCCGGTGCTCTCCTCCGTGGACGCGCCGCGAGCGCGGCGCGTCCGTGCGAGCAACTTTGCCGAGGCCGGCAGTGTCGTGAGCGGTCTACTGGCCGGTCCGGGTCGGAGTGCGACGGTCGGTCGTTGTCGCGCCGTGCAGGTACCACCTCCGGGAACCACTACGGAGTCGCTTCGGGGGTCGTCGGCCGCCGCGGTCGGTCCCGCCGCGAGGACCGACGACTCGCTACCCGGTGGAGAGAGGACTGGAAAAAAGCGGCCGCGCTCAGATGATGGCGTTCCAGAGCGGTTCGATGACGAAGAAGATGCTGAGATAGCCCGCGTAGAGGAACACGATGACCGAGGCGGTCATCGCACCCTTCGGACTCGACAGTTTCTCGTCGCTCCGGAGTTCGACCTCGCGAGCCTCGAACTCGAAGAAGTCCGTGACGAACAGGCCGAGGACGAGCGTCGAGAGGACCATCCCGGCGTGGTGGTGGAGACTCAGCAGGTAGAACGACGCGAGGACGAGCGCGACGTTCGAGACCTCGTGGAGCCAGTTGCGACTCAGTTCCTCGTCGTGGTCGTCGCTCCGTGCCTGCTTGCGGTAGTCCCGGTACGCCCACCAGCGAGTCCCCATGTTGACCAACACGAGGGCGAACACCACGTACTCGATGACGTCCGCGAGAAGCGTGTCAATCGGTCCGAGCAGTGTCAGCGGTTGCATACGTGATATTCGGAAAGCCGACGTATTATATCCTTTCCATTGGTGCTACGCCCGGTCGAAGAACGCGCGGCTCGCGGGCACCCGAACCAGCTCAACCCCGCCGTCCGCGACGACTTCGACGGTGGTGTGTGGCGGAACCGCGCGCACCTGCCGGTCGTCGAGCGACAGCGACACCTCGCTCTCGTCGCGTTCGACCGTCAACTCGACCGGGCGCTCGGCCGACACGACCCACTGGTCGACGTTGACTGCGAACGGCGCGACCGGAACGACGCCGACGACGCCGGTGCCGGGTTCGAGAATCGGTCCGCCCGCATTCCGGCCGTAGCCGTGGCTTCCGGTCGGGGTCGAGACGACGACGCCGTCGGCGCGGAACCGCGAGACCAGTTCGCCGCGCGACCGGACCGCGTACTCGGAGATGTGGGCGGGTTCGGTCGTCACGAGCGTCACGTCCGCCATCGCCGGGCCGACGCGCTCGCCGCCGACCGAGACCGACAGGACCGTCCTCCGGACGGTCTCGAACTCGTCGGCAAGGAGCGCCTCGACCGCCACGGCGGCGTCTTCGCGCTCGACGTCGCCGTAGCCCGGCCCGGCGTCGATGGGGAGGACCGGCACCCCGACGCGCTCGCGGACCAGCGAGAGGAGTGCGGTCTCGCCGACCGCGACGACCGCCGCGGGGTCGGCCGCGAGGACCTCGCTCGCCGGGCCGCGAATCGCGTCGGTCTCGGCCGCTTCGCGCACGTCGTCGGCGAGCGCGTCGTCGCCCACGATGCCGAGCGCGTCGGTTCCGACCGCCTCGTCGTTCGCGCTACCCATTGGCCGCCACTTAGTCGCCATCGGTGAAAAGGCTACGGAGTCCGCGACGCGGCGACGTTCGTCGGCGTGGTCGTGGGCCGACGAGCGGGCTCGCTGGTCGGCGTCCACTGGGAATCACGGAAGTAGGATTCTCTGAGAACAAGAGATGTAGTTTGGAAACAGCCCGACCGGCCTTAGCAGAAGATGAATCGGGTCGAATTCACTCGTCGTACGGCCAGTCACCGATAATCTTCATCCCCGCGGCTTGGTCTTCGTCTTCCAGCGCCGCGGCGATTTCCTCGGGGTCCTTGCGCGCGACGTCGAGATCGTCGCCCGCGAGGCGGACGGTGAGTTCGGTCAGCAGGACCGCCTGCTCGCGGAGGTCACGGACCTCCAACTTGTCGAGCGTGTCGGCGTAGGTGTGGCCCCAGCCGCGGCCCTCGTCGCCGGTCTCACTCATGACGTGGTAGCCCGGCACGCCCCACTGGACGTAGGGCCAGTGGTCGCTGTGCGGGCCTTGCTCCGGGATGGTCTTCACGGGGTGGCCGAAATCCTCGCCCACCGCCTCGGCCGCGGCGTCGAGCGCGTCGAAGCCGTGGGTGTGGAAGGTGAGCGTCCGCCCGCGGACCACGCCGTCGTTGTTCACGATTGCCTTGACGGAATCGAGGTCGCGCTCGTCGGCGTCCACGCCGGAACCGACCAGACCGACCTCCTCGGCACCGTAGGCGACGAAGTGGACCTTGGTGTCGAGTTCGTCCTCGCGCGCGGCGAGCGCCTTCGCCATCTCGACTATCGTGGCGGTTCCCGCACCGTTGTCCATGGCTCCTTCGGCGATGTCGTGAGCGTCCACGTGGCTGGTCACGAGGACCGCCTCGTCGGTGTCCGGACCTAACTCGGCGTGGACGTTCTGGCTCGTCGCGTCGTAGACGTCCGCTTCGACCGACACCTCGACTTCTTCGCCCTCCCAGCGCCGCGCGAGTCGGGAACCGACCTCCTTGCTGACGCCGACCGCTGGAACGTCGCCGATGGGGTCCTCGCTGGTCCCGACGCTCCCGGTCGGCGGGAGACAGCCCTCGACGTGGTTCCGGAAGACGAACGCGGCCGCGCCGCCCTCGACCGCGTAGTAGTACTTCTCGCGCCGGTGGATGAACCGGTCGTAGTAGCCCGGGACGTTCGAGGCGACCATCACGACCTTCCCCTCGACGTCGGTCTCCTCGAAGTCGCTCGGCAGGCCGTACCCCAAATCGACGAGATCGCCCGTCGCGCTCGCGTCCGGACTCCGCGGGAGCGCGATGGACTCCTGTGCGGTATCGCCAGCGCGGATTTCGCTATCGCCGCGAGTCCAGCCCTGCACGTCGAACGTTTCGAGCCGCGCGTTCCGCGCGCCGGCGTCGGCGAGCGCGTCGCGCGTGCGCTCGGCCGCTTCGCGCTCGCCCTCGCTCCCGGCCATCCGGTCGCCGATGTCCACGAGCGTCTCCAGGTGGTTCCAACCGGTCTCGCTGGTGAACGTCTCGCCGATCCACTGTGTCATACTATCACATGAATGCTCGCCGAGCGTAAGTTTTTCGAATCGAAAACTCCGACGATTCTTCACTTCGCACCTGGATTCGCGCGACCCTCACGAAACAATTACAAGTTCGCTTATAAACGGAGCGACCGATTTTCGACATTTTGGTCGCCCAACAATACTTTATAACGCTGGGCGGTGATTCTCCCATAGACAGTCGGTGATGAATGATATGGCAATACAGGCTCCCGACATGACCCGCGTCGTCGCTCCGGACGGTACCATCGACGAACGAATCGACCCGGACCTCTCGGAGTCGGCAGTAATCGACCTCTACCGGCTACAGGTACTCGCCCGGACGTTCGACGAGAAAGCCGTCAAACTCCACCGACAGGGCCGTATCGGAACCTACGCACCGCTTCAGGGCCAAGAGGCCGCGCAGGTCGGCGCGGCGTACGCGCTCGCGGAGTCGGACTACTGCTTCCCGACGTATCGGGACCACGCGATGTATCTCACCCGGGGTCTCGACCTGGAAGACGTGCTGGTCTACCTACTCGGCGAGGGCAACTACGTGGACCGCGAGGACCCCGAAACGCTCCGGACGTTCCCGCCGACCATCCCCATCGCCACTCAACTCCCTCACGCGGTCGGGACGGGGATGGCCGCCGACTACCGTGGCGACGACTGCGCGACGCTGGTCAGTTTCGGCGACGGCGCGACCAGCGAGGGCGACTTCCACGAGGGGATGAACTTCGCCGGCGTGTTCGACGCGCCCACCGTCTTCTTCTGTCAGAACAACCAGTGGGCCATCTCGGTGCCGCGAGAGCGCCAGACCGCTTCGGCGACCATCGCTCAGAAGGCCCAAGCCTACGGCTTCGACGGCGTGCGAGTAGACGGCAACGACGTGCTGGCGGTCTACGCCGCGGTCGAGGACGCGCTCGACGCCGCGAAGGCCGGCGAGGGACCGCGCCTCATCGAGGCGGTCACGTACCGGCAGGGCGCGCACACGACCACCGACGACCCGTCGAAGTACCGTGACGACGACGAGGTCGAGGAGTGGCGACGGAAAGACCCGGTCGAGCGCACCCGCGAGTACCTCGAAGACGCCCACGACTGGTCGGAGACCGACGAGGAGAAGCTCCGCGAGTGGGCCGACGAGCGCGTCGTGGAGGCCGTGGCGAACGTCGAGGACCGGACGGGACTCGACGTGGACGCCATCTTCGAGTACGTCTACGCCGAGACGCCGGGCAAGCTCCGGCGGCAGCGTGAACAGGTCGTGGATAGTCCGGAAGTCGAACGGTAGTGAGACGACGGAGATGAAGTCCGGAAGTCGAACGATAGTGAGCAGTCTCGCCCAAGGGCGTCGGGAGTCGAACCGAGTCGCGGACGCGTTCAGGTGCCTTTTTACTATTCGACCCGCAACCCTACGGTATGACAGTAGCGGACGATTCAGGAGAGGAGCACGGCCACCACCTCCCCGCCGTCGAGGACTGGCCTCGCGGCTTCGGCGAGGCGAGTTGGTGGCCCTTCGTCACCGCACTCGGCGGCGCGGGCATCTACGTCGGTGCCGCCCTGTTCCTGCTCGCAACGGGACAGCAACCGATAGTAGACCCGATGCTCGGGCCGGTCGTGTTCGTCGGGGCGGTCGGTCTCTTCCTCGCGGGCCTGTACGGCTGGGTCTACCACGCCTTCGTCAAGGCGTTCTGGTCGAGCGACGGCCACGGCAGTAGCGGACTCAGATGGGGCATGGTGCTGTTCCTCGGGTCCGAGATAGCGACGTTCGGTGCCGGGTTCGTCTACTACTTCTTCATCCGCGTCGGCACGTGGGGCACAGAGGAGTTCCCGGAACTGCTCGGGTCGCTGGTGCTCATCAACACCGCCCTGCTGGTCCTGTCGAGTTTCACGCTCCACTGGGGCCACGTCGAACTCCGGAAGGGCAACCGCCGGAACTTCCTCGTCGGACTGGCCGCGACGCTCCTGCTCGGCATCGTCTTCATCGGCGGGCAGGTCTACGAGTACTACGAGTTCATCCAGCACGAGGGCTTCACGCTGGAGTCGGGCATCTTCGGTAGCGCGTTCTACGCCCTGACCGGCCTCCACGGCCTACACGTCTCGATGGGCGCGGTCCTCATCGCCATCGTGTTCATCCGCGCGCTCTACGGCCAGTACACCGCCGAGCGCCACACCTCGGTCACGACGGTCTCGATGTACTGGCACTTCGTGGACGCGGTCTGGATCTTCCTCGTCGTCGTGCTGTACGTCGGCGCGGAAGTCTCGCTGTAAGCGGTCGCGCGTCGTCACGCGGCCTCGCCTTTCACTCGTTCGTTTTTCCGTCCATACCCAACTGCTCGTAGAGGAACGTCCACCGGTCGGTCTGCTCGGCGACGACCGTCTCGGCCGACGCGCCGCCGCCGTGACCGGCGTCGCTCGTCGTCCGCAGGACGAAGGGACCGCCCTCGCCTTCGGCCTGCATCCGAGCGGTCATCTTCCGGGCGTGACCCGGGTGGACGCGGGTGTCCTCTGCACCGGTCGTGAACAGCACCGCCGGATACTCGACGCCCGACTCGACGTTGTGGTACGGCGAGTAGGCTCGCAGCGACTCGAAGGCCGACTCGTCGTCCGGGTCGCCGTACTCGGCGGTCCACGACGCGCCCATCCCGAACCGGTGGTACCGGAGCATGTCGAGTAGCGGCACCGAACAGACCGCTGCGGCCCAGTGGTCGGGTCGCTGGGTCACGACCGCGCCGACCGAGAGGCCGCCGTTCGACCGCCCCGTGACCGCCAGTCTGTCGGAGTTCGTGTACCCCGCCGAACGGAGGTACTCGCCGGCCGCCACGAAGTCGTCGAAGGTGCGCTGTTTGGTCGCGCCCGTCGCGGCCTCGTGCCACGCCTCGCCGTACTCGTGGCCGCCGCGCGCGCAGACCTGCGCGTACACGCCCCCGTCCGCGAGGAACGGCAGTCGGAAGCGGCCGAAACTCGGCGGTCTGCTCGACCGAAAGCCGCCGTAGCCGTGGAGTATCGTCGGATTGTCACCGTCCCGCTCGATTCCCTCGCGGTGGCAGACGAACACCGGGACTTCGACGCCGTCCGACGACTCCGCGAAGATCTGCCGGACGACCAACTCGTCGGGGATCGAACCGCCGTCCACTCCCGCCTCGACGCGCGCCAGTTCCCGACGGTCGCCCGACCGGAGGTCCGCCCGGACCAGCGTGGGTGCGCGGTCGAACCCTTCGACCAGATAGAAGGCCGTCTCGGTCTCGGGGTCGGTTCGGAGCCTCGACACCGACGCGTTCTCGGGGACGGGGAGGTCACGGACGTGGCCGCCGTCGTGGTCGTACACCGCGAGGCGGGCACGGGCGTCAGCCGAGTACCGGGCGACGAGGTGGTCCGGCGTCGCGGCGACCGACTGGAGGACCGCCTCGCGCTCGGGGAGAATCGTCTCGCACTCCGAAAGCGCGAGGTCCCCCGCGCGGAACTGCGCGAGCGAGCAGGCCAGCAGGCGCTTTCGCGGAGCCTCGTGGTCGGTCTGGACGAAGACGGTGTCCCCGCGGAAGACGGCGAACGTCTCGGCGTCGGTTCCGAGGACCGGCCGGAACGCGCCGTCACCCCGGACCGCCCAGTCGGTGCCCGAGGCGTCGTGGAACGCGACCGCGAGCGTCCCCGATTCGGGGTCGGTCCGGACCAGCGGCCAGCCTGCTCGGTCGTCGGGCGCGAGAAGCACCTCCTCGCGGGCGTCGAGTTCGTCCCGTCCGTCGGAATCGCGCCCTCCGAATCGCCAGTGACGCAGTTCCGTGTCGATGTCGCCGTCCGACGCGGGTTCGGTGCCGACGTAGAACAGGCCTTCGCCGTCGGCGTCCCACGCGACCGTGCCGGGACTCGTGGGGTCGTAGCCGACGAACGCGCGACTCACCCGCCCGCAGTCTCTTCGGACCGCGATTTCCTCGCCGTCGGGAACGCTCACGACGCGGATATCGACGCGCTCGTCGCCGCCCGCGACGCCGTAGGCGACCCGGTCGCCGTCGGGCGAGGGGAGGAACCACGACATCGACCGCGCGCCCGTCCGGTCGTCGGCTTCGACGTCGGCCCAGTCGTCCGGGTCCGCGAGGACTGCCTCGTCGTCGCCGGGCGACTCGCCGACGAGGAGTCGGGCGCGGTCGTCGCCGGACTCGCGGACGGTCCGGAAGTATCGCCCGTTCGCGGCTTCGACGGTGCCGTACTCGGGCACGTCGGCGAGGCCGTCCATCCGCGAACGGAGGCGCTCGCGGGTCGGCGAGTCCAGAATCGCGTCGGCGTACTCGTTCTGCGCGGCGGTCCACTCGCGGACGGTCGCGTCGTCGGCTTCCAGCCAGCGGTACGGGTCGGAGATTTCGGTTTCGTGGAACTCCTCGACGGTCTCGTCCCGGCGCGTCGCCGGCGGGTCGGGCGGCGAGTTCGGGGGCGTGGACATACCGCGAGGGTTCTGCGCTCCGTCGGAAAAATCCGGGGGTGGCGTGCGAGTCGTTCCCAGTCGCTACGCGAGGGCTACGCTGTCGGGACGGACGGATTTGGAACGCCGCCGGGAGAAAATAGCGAAAGTGAGAGGGTAGAAGAACCGGAGAGGGCGCGCGGAGGAAACTGGAAATCGAGCGGCAGAAATCAGCTAGCCGTGCTGTTGCCCTGCTGTTGGTCCAGCCACTGCTGATACTCCTGCTGGGAGACGACTTCGACCTCGCCGAGCATCTTCGAGTGGCCGACGCCGCAGTACTCCGCACAGTAGAGCTGGTAGGTTCCAGTGTTGGTAATCTTCGTCTTGATGGTCTCGGTCTGGCCGGGGATGGCGTCCTGCTTCAAGCCGAGTTCCGGCACGTGGAACGCGTGGAGCCAGTCGGTGGAGGTGATATGTAGAAACACGTTCTGGCCTTTGGGGAGGACGAGCGTGCCCGTGGTCGAGACGTTCTCGCCCTGGTAGTTGAAGTTCCAGAGGTACTTCTGACCGACCACTTCGACTTCGACGGCCTGCTCGCTGGGCTGGTACTCGCCGCTGGCGTTCGAGACGTACTCGTTGGCCATCACGCCGTAGGAGGCGTAGCCGACGACCAGCAGGACCAGCGCGGTGGCGATGGTCCACGAGATTTCGAGGCGGCGGTTCTCCTTGGTTGGTTTGGGGTCGTCGTTCTTCCGGTACTTCCAGACGGTGTAGATGAGGATGCCCTCGACCAGCACCGTGATGGGAATCGCCATGTACATCAGTTGCGTGTTCAGCGACCGGATCAGCGACTCGGTTGTCGAGTCGTACCCCTGCGCCAGCGCCGGGTCGGCGAACAGGGCGAGCGCCGCGACCCCCAGTAGCGTTGCAAACGCTGTCCGCTTCTGTCTCATGCTGGTCGGGAATTAGGACGAGACTCATAAATACCTACTGACTTTCCCTGTCGGGCGTCGCCTTTCGCAGGGAACTCCGCTCGATTCGGTTCTTCTAAATACGACGAGTCCCCACTTTCGACAAGGAGATTCGCGTGACCGAATATACGTCTCGGCGGTTCGTCTCGATGCTCGCTGGCACCGCGATTGGCGTCTACCTGCTGGTGGTCGTCGGCGCGACCACCGCACTGACCGACGCGGCGGCCGCCTGTCCGACGTGGCCCGCGTGCAACGGCCAGTGGCTCGTCCCGCTCGACCGGCCGAAACTCGCCGTCGCGTGGGGGCACCGCGTCGCCGCGCTCGGCGTCGGTCTCGCTTTGGCGGCGACGACGGTTCTGGCGTGGCTCGGAGACACCGACCGTCGCGTCCGCGGCGCGCTCTCCGCGTCCGCACTGCTCTACCCCGTACAGGTCGGCCTCGGTGCGTTCGCCGCGACGACCGCCAGCGTGGCCCTGCTCTCGGCGGTCCACTTGGTCGTCGGCATGGCCATCTTCGGCGGCGTCGTCCTCGCGCTGGCGTGGACGCTCGAACCGGAGACGTTCGACGAGCCGACCGGCGTCGAGGACCCCGAGGAGATGCCCGACGCCGAGGAGTCGCCCGCGGCCCCGAATCCGGCCGCGCGACCCGACGGGGTGCTCGCTCGCGCGAAACGAACCGGATTCGCCTACTTCCGACTGATGAAACCGCGGCTGATGTGGCTGCTCTGTCTGGTCGCGTCCGCGGCGATGGCGCTGGCGGCCGGCCCCGCGCTCGGGGTCGATACCGTCGTCGCCACGCTGACCGGCGGCGTCCTCTCCATCGGTGCCTCGGGCACGTTCAACCACGTCCTCGAACGCGACGTTGACCGGAAGATGAACCGGACCGCCGACCGGCCCGCCGCGACCGACCAGATTCCGGTGCGCAACGCGGTCGCGTTCGGCGTCCTGCTGGTCGCGCTCTCGCTGGTCGCGTTCCTGTCGGTGAACGTGCTGGCCGCGGCGCTCGGGATGTTCGCTATCCTGTTCTACAGCGTCATCTACACGCTCCTCTTGAAGCCGAACACGGTCCAGAACACGGTCATCGGCGGGTTCGCCGGCGCGCTCCCCGCGCTCATCGGCGGGGCCGCGGTGACGGGCGAAATCGGCCTGCCCGCGCTCGTGCTGGCCGGGGTCATCTTCCTCTGGACGCCCGCGCACTTCTACAACCTCGCGCTGGCGTACAAGGACGACTACGCCCGCGGCGGGTTCCCGATGATGCCCGTCGTCCGCGGCGAGGCCGTCACGCGCAAGCACATCCTGCTGTATCTGGGCGCGACCCTGCTCTCGGCGGGCCTGCTCTCGGCGGTCACGACGCTCGGGTGGCTCTACGCCGCGACGAGCGTGACGTTCGGAGCCGTCTTCCTCTGGACGGTCGTCAGACTCCACTACGAGCAGACCGAGGCGGCGGCCTTCCGGTCGTTCCACGCCTCGAACGCCTATCTGGGCGCGCTCCTGCTGGCGGTCGTCGCCGACGCGCTGGCGTTCTGACCCGCCGGGGGAGTCGCGGACGCGCGGACCACGGACCCGCAGACCCACGAACCCACACCCACGTCACGAACCATGACACGGACCATCGACGTTTCGACGGACCGACTCAAGCCGGACCGCGACACCCTGCTGTGGGCGGGGCTCCTCGTCAACACCGAACTCATCCTGACGTTCGCGTACCTCCTGCTCGCTGACGTGACCGTCACCGAGTGGCGCTACCTCCTCTTCCCGTTCGTCTGGATAAACCTGAGCGTGTGGGCGCTGGCCCGGACGACCCCCGAGGCCGACTCGCGGCGCACTCGACTCGTCGGCGCGGCCATCGCGGTCGGCTACCTCGTCCTGCTCGCGTACGTCGGGGGTCTCCTCAAACCGGGGCTGCTGTTCCACGGTCACGGCGGCGGGGCGGGCGGACACACCCACCTCACCGGGTTCCGCGTCGCGTGGCTCCCGCCAGGATGGGGTCCGGCCCTGCTGTACTCGGGCGGCCTCGTGCAACTCACTCTGATGCCGTACAAAGTGGTCGGCTACGTGACGCTGGCGTACCTCGTCTACGCCACGGTGCTGGAGACCGCGGGGTCGGCGGTGTCGGGCCTGCTCGGACTGGTCTCCTGCGTCAGCTGCACGTGGCCGGTAATCGCCACGCTCGCGGCCGGACTCGCGGGGTCGGGCACTGCTGTCGCGGCCGCGGCCAGCGAGTGGTCCTACACGCTCGGCACACTCGCATTCGCCGTGACAGTCGTGTTGCTCCGCTGGCGACCGTCGATCCGAAGCTTCCGG
Source organism: Halorussus gelatinilyticus (assembly GCF_023238445.1). GTDB lineage: Archaea > Halobacteriota > Halobacteria > Halobacteriales > Haladaptataceae > Halorussus > Halorussus gelatinilyticus. The sequence continues at coordinate 2,604,377 of NZ_CP096658.1, forward strand.
TGACCATCGAAGCGGATTATTATTAGCGATAATTCGAGATAACTTTAATCTGGTTCGAGTCAGACGTACGTCTGACACATGTCGTTCCCCGGCGACGACGCCAGACGATACGCGTCGATGCTCACCGAGCGCGCCGACCACTGGTCGGTGACGACCGAGCGACTGGCGGGCACCGCGGACGCGGTCGCCGACCTCTCTGACGCGCTCGTCACCGCGCTCGCCGAGGGCGAGCGCCCGAAGTTCTGCTTCGACGCCGACGAGACCGGCGTCGGCTTCGGCGACCCGGAGGCGACCGTCTCGCCCGAGCGCGGCGGGGTCTACCTGTTGACCGACCGGCGGGTCTACCTCCGCTTGGGCGTCGGCGACGAGGACGAGTCGCTGAGTCTCCCGTACGCGGACATCGTCGGCGTGCGCCACCGTCACGGACGGCGTCGCCACCGCATCGACCTCGCGGTGTCGGGGGCGAAATACTACCTCTGGATTCCCTCGCTGTTCGACGCCGACGACGTGATCGCCGCTACCGAGTACGTCAACTACCGACACACCGCCGAGACGCCCGACTCGGGCGGGGGCGGTTCGTCGTCCGGCGAGCCACAGAGCATCCGCGACCGACTGGAGCGACTCGGCGACGCGAAGTCGCGGGGTCTCATCGACGAGGAGGAGTTCCAACGCCGCAAAGAGGAACTGCTCGGCGAGTGAGCCCGAGCGGCCGTCTCGCTTTCCGGGTCGGTATCACTTCCCCGAGTCGGGGTATTACTCCCCTCAGTCGGTATCGCTCTCCCCGCCGGTACTACTCTCCGAGTCGGTACGCCTCGTCGTCAGCCGGACCGCCGACGTAACCGAGCACCCAGTTCCACTTCTCGGGCACGGCGTCGCCCTTCGGCGCGTCGGCCATGCGCTCGGCGATGAACGTCGGACTCCACTCGACGCCCGCCGATTCCCGGAGTTCGACGGCGGCGGCCGCGACGCGCTCGGCGTCGCGTTCGGCCCCGAACTCGGCGGCGACCTTGGTTTCGACCTCGGTCCTGAACTCGTCGGCTCCGTCGGTCATACCCCGTCTATCCGACTTCCGACACAAGTAGTTGCCGGCGTCGGAACCGACGGGCTTAGGGCCGGACCGCCGCAAGTGCCCGACATGACCGAGCCACTCGTCGCCGAGGATCTGCGCAAGTCCTACGGCGACACCACGGCGCTCGACGGCGTCTCGCTGTCGGTCGGCGAGGGCGAGGTGTTCGGACTCATCGGCCCCAACGGCGCGGGCAAGACCACGCTCGTCCGGTCGCTGACCGGGACCACGGAACCGGACTCGGGGACCGTCTCGGTGTTCGGCACCGACCCCCAGTCCGCCGACCGCCAGCGCCTCGGGTTGCTCCCCCAAGCGTTCGACCCGCCCGAGCGACTGACCGCGCGCGAACTGGTCGCGTACTACGCCGGACTGTACGACGAGGCGCGCGACCCCGACACCGTCCTCGCGGAGGTCGGTCTCGACGCCGCGGACGACACGTGGTACGAGAACCTCTCGGGCGGCCAGCAGCGCCGGACCTGCGTCGGGACGGCGCTGGTCAACGACCCCGACCTGCTCTTTCTGGACGAACCGACCACGGGCATCGACCCGGCCGGGCGGCGCGCGCTCTGGACGCTCGTGGAGGACCTCGCGGACCGGGGCACCACCGTCTTCCTCACCACCCACTCGATGGAGGAGGCCGAGCGACTCGCCGACCGCGTGGGCCTGCTGGCCGACGGCGAACTCGCGGCGGTCGGCCCACCGTCGGACCTCGTGGCCGAGTACGGCGGTCGGACGCGAATCGTGGTCGAGTTGGACGCCGACGCGGAATCGCCCGCCGATTCCGCCGACGGCCGACCCCCGTCTGCCCGCGCCGCGGACGCGCTCGCCGCCGCCGACTTCGAGGTTGAGGCCGCCGAGGGGCGACTCGTCGTGACGGGCGTCCTGCCCGAGGACATCGGCGCGGTCGTCGCGGCGCTGAACGACGGCGGCGTCGCGTACGACTCGCTGACGTGGACCGAACCCGACCTCGAAGACGCCTTCCTCCAGTTGACCGGCGAGTCGGTCGCGGCGGGTGAGGGCGTCGCGCTCGGGCGGCCGGCGGACGCGGTCCGCGGTGAGGACACCGGCGACGACGGCGAAACCGCGCTCGCGGGAGGTGACCGATGACGGCGACCGGTCGGGTCCGCGCGGAGGCCAGCGCGGCGTGGCGATCGTTCACCCGGCGGCGAACCGCCGTCTTCTTCACGTTCTTCTTCCCGGTCATCCTCATCCTCATCTTCGCGGTGCTGGTCCAGACGAATCCGGGCGGCGGCGGCCTGTTCTCTCGACCGTCGGGCTACTACCTGCCGGGCTACCTCGCGGTCGTGGTGCTGTTCACGCCGCTCTCGCGGGTCGGCTCGGAGGTCGCGCGCCACCGCGAGGGCAACCGCTTCGAGAAGCTGGCGACGACGCCGCTCTCGCGGGCCGAGTGGCTGCTCGCGCACACGCTGGTCAACGTCGCAATCATCGGCATCGCGGGGCTGCTCATCCTCGTGTTGATGGCGCTGGTGACCGGCACCGCGTCGCTGTCGCTCGGTCCCGCGAATCTGGCGCTCGTGGCGGTGTTCGTCGCGTTCGCGGTCGCGTTGTTCTGCGGTCTCGGCGCGGTGTTGGGCGGTCTCGCCGACTCGCAAGACGGCGTCATCGCCGCGAGCAACGCCATCGCACTCCCGCTGCTGTTCCTCTCGGAGACGTTCGTCACGCCCGACCTGCTTCCGGAGTGGTTCCGGCCCGCCGTCAATCTCTCGCCACTGGCGTACTTCGCTCGCGGGGTTCGGGACCTGACTTACCAACCGCAGACGAAGTACGCGTTTCCGCCCGCGGCGAGTCCGTTCACCGACTGGCCGACGCAACTCGCTGTCCTCGCGGTGCTGACGCTCGCGTTCTTCGTCGCCGGGACCTACGCGATTCCCCGGACGGACTGACCGGGTTTCGGACCGTCCGTTCGCCGAGGTTCCGTTTCGGTCCGAGCGAAAACGACGCTACCGGGGTCGAACGTTCCGAGTACTGCGACCGCCGAGCCTCAGTCAGAAAACATTTACCGGGGCTGGCCGGACCACGTGCCATGCATTCGCGACCGCTAGCCGCCCTCTCGCTCGGCGTCCTCCTCGTCCTCGCGGGATGTGCGGGCAGTGGCTCCGCGCCCGGAGCGACCGACTCGCCGTCCGCGACTGCCGGCGTTGCGACGACCGACTCCGAAACCTCGTCCGTTACGTCCGCCACGTCCACCGCGTCTCCAACGACCGTCGCCGGGACCGAAACCACCACCCGAGCGTCCTGCTCGCTCGACGCGAACGCGACGCTCTCGTCGGTGTCGAAACCGGAGACGCTCTCCGAGGCGACGGCCCGTAGGGTCGCCGAGACAGTCGCCTCGCGCTACCAGTCGGCCCGCGTGGACGAACACACGTACTTCAATCACCACACGACCGTTTCCAGCGTCGAACCGGCCGACGGCGGTTATCGGGTCGCCCTGCGAGGCGAACTCGACTACGACGAGCGCGGTGGCGAGAACGCGACGGTCGTCCACGTCCACCGACCGTACTCCGTCACCTACCGCGTGACCGACTGGGGCGTCGTCCGGCGCGGCGAGGCCGGGGCGACGGGTACCGTCGTCTGCTGGTAGCGTCGCCGACTCGGAGTCGCACCGTTCACGTCGATTCAATTCTCTTTTGCGAACAGTCGCTCCCGGAACCCGGCCGACTCGGGCGTCTCCGCGTCCGTCTTATCCGTCACGCGGACGCCCCGCAACCGCAGGATTTCGGCCGCGTCGTCGGCGTCGCGCTCGGTCGGCGTCTCGACCTCGAACGAGTCGCGGGCCTCGTCCTCGAAGCGGACGCGAAGTCGGTCGTCGCCCACGCGCTCGACGACTCGCACGTCGCGCAGTCGGGCCGTCTTCGTCCGCGTCGAGCGGTAGACGACGACGAGGAGAGCCAAGCAGGTGACACCGAAGACGACCAGCGAGAACGCGTCGGGCCGTCCGGTCAGCACGTCCCGAAACGCCCGCAGAATGCGCCCGAGGAACGACGCCGTGCCGAACAGCGAGACGACGAACAGCAACCGCCGACCGGTTTCGTTCCGCGTCCAGCCGTCGCGCCACTTCTCCCGTACCAGTCGGCCTGCGGACCCCGAGATTTCGAGGCGACCGTCGGCGACGGTCGCGATTCCGGAGTCGGTGCGGAACGTCCACTCGTCTGTCACGACTGTTCGGTCGTCGCCGAGCGTCTTATGTCGATTGGTCGAACCGAACGTCGCCGAAAATACTCGGCGGTTCCCCGTCAGTAGCCGAGGTCGGCCAGTCGCTCGCGGATGTCTGCGGCGTAGCGGTCGTCGCCGAAGTACAGCAGGTGTTCGAGGAGCGGAACGATTTGGTAGGCCCCGCGGCGCTCGTCCCAAAACCCGGCGTCGATACCGCGCTCGTCGTCGTACGTCTCGAAGAAGACGTCGCCGAACGACCCCGCGAAATCGACGTAGGCGAGTTCGACCTCCGCGTGGCCGAAGTAGCAAGTCGGGTCGAGGAACGCCCGGACCCGCCCGCCCCTCGCGATGACGTTGTTCGCCCACACGTCGCCGTGGAGCAGGGCTGGCGGCGGGTTTTCGGGGAGCAGCGAATCGAGGTCGGCCGCGAGCGCGTCGAGTCGGTCGGCGAGGGATGGCGTGAGCAGGCCCGCCTCGGAGGCCTTGCCCGCAAAGTAGCGGAGTCGCCGGTCGCGGAAGAACGCGACCCACGAGTCGGTCCACGGGTTCGGTTGGCGATACGGACCGGTCAGGGTGTCGCGCGGGAAGCCGTACCTCCTCGACGGGTCGCCGTTCGGTCCGTCCCGCCCCGTCGGGCGCTCGCCGTGGAGCGCCGCGAGGTGGCGGGCGGCGTCGCGCTCGACCGCCGGAGTGATTTCGCTGTCACCCTCGACGTACTCCAGAATCAGCAGGTCGTCGGCACGGTGGTACACCTCGGGCACCGGTAGTCCGCGGTCGGCCAGAAATTCGAGCACGAACGCCTCGACGCGGAGGGGCGTCTCGCCGGTCTTGGCCGCCACGGTCCGGCCGTCCGCGAGTGTGACGCGGGCGACGCGGCCGACCTCGCCGCCGTCGAGTTCCGCGACGGATTCGACCGCAGTTCCGAGCGCGTCTGCGACGCGCTCTCGGAGCGAACGCGCCGGAGCGTCGTCCGACGCCCCGGCGCGGTCCCGACTCATCGCCGCCCGGCGACGAGCGGTGCCAGCGCCATCGCGTACTTCTCGACGCCGTAGACGTGGTTGAGCAGGAGGTAGGTCACGATGCCGAGCGCGAGGCTGAGTCCCCACGCCGCGACCGCGATGCGGCCGACCTTCGCGTGGGCGGTATCCCGGAGTTCCGACGGGGTGTGGCTCAGTCCGAGGACGACGGCGTGGACGACGACCGGGACCGACACCGCCGAGAGGACGATGTGGACGGCCAGCATCGCGATGTAGGCGTAGTAGGCCAGTCCGGCCGCGTCGATGTGCTTCTCGCCGCCCCCGCCGAGTTTCGTGAGGTAGAGGACGAGAAAGAGGATGATGAGCGAGAACGCGGTCAGCATCGCGGCCCGGTGCTTGCGAACGTCGCCCCGTCGTATCCAGCGCACGCCGAGGACGATGGCGGTCAGCGCGAACGTGTTCACGACCGCGATAGTGTGGCTCAGCAGGTCCACCGTCGCGCGTTCGAGTTCCGGGTAGATGGGCAAAACGCCCGCGAACGTCCCGAGAACGAGGACGTAGCCGAGTACCGAGAGGACCGCGGTCACGGCCCGCGGGTTGTCCCTGACCCGCCGCTTCGCAGTCGAAGTAGCCATGTCCGGGCGTTAGGACTACCGTCCCAAGTGTGTTCCTGTCCGCCCTCGGGGGCGCGGAGGTCTCGTCGCGCCCACTGCACCCGTTCCACCTGCCACAACCGGCCCACGCGAACGTTTAAACCACAGGCCGGGACGAAACTGCCTCGATGGAGGCGCTCGGCGTCCGAATCGGTCTGTCTGTCGGCCCCTCAGCGGCGGCGCTCGCGTTCGTCCTCGGCGGAATCGCCCTCGGGACGCTGAGCGGTCTCACGCCCGGCCTCCACGTCAACAATCTCGCGCTCCTGCTCGCGTCGGTCGCGCCCGCGGTGCCCGGCCCGCCGCGTCTCGTCGGCGCGGCGATGCTCGCGGCCGGGGTCGTCCACTCGTTCCTCGACGCCGTGCCCGCGCTGGCGCTCGGGGTGCCCGACGCCGCGATGGCCGCGAGCGCCCTGCCCGCCCACCGACTCGTCATCGCCGGGAGGGGCCGCGAAGCGGTCAGGCTCTCGGCGCTCGGGAGCGGCCTCGCCGTCGCACTCGCAGTTCCCCTCGCGATTCCGGTCACCAGAGCGATGACGGTCGCCTACCCAGTCGTACGCGCACACCTGCCGGTCGTCCTCGGTCTCGTCGTCGCGTTCCTCCTGCTCACGGAGGGGTCGCTCCGCGCCTTCTGCGGCGGGGCGGCCGGGTTCGCGGGGAGCGCCGCGCTCGGGCACGGCACCCTCGACCTGTCGCCCGCCGCGCCGCTCGACGCTGGCGGGATGCTCACGCCGCTGTTCGCCGGACTGTTCGGCGCGCCGGTCCTGCTGGAAGCCGTATCGGGGTCCGGCGTTCCCGAGCAGGACGACGCGACCGTCGCGGCCTCCCGGCGGACGGTCGGCCTGACTGCGGCGGCCGGGAGCCTCGCCGGAGCGGTCGTCGGCTACCTGCCGGGCGTCTCGTCCGCGGTCGCGGCGGTGCTCGCGCTCGCGCTGGTGCCGGGTTCGACCGACGCCCGCGGGTTCGTCGTGGCGACCAGCGGCGTCAACACGGCGAACACGATTTTCGCGCTCTTCGCGCTCTCGGCGCTCGGCACGCCTCGGACCGGCGTGATGGTCGCGCTACGGGAGGCGAACGCTCCCGTCAACCTGCCGCTGCTGCTCGCCGCGGCGGGAATCGCCGGCCTCGCGGGCTTCCTGCTCGTCCTCGCGCTCGGCGACCGCTACCTCCGAACGGTCGGGGCTATCGACCAGTTCCGCCTCTCGGTCGGCGTTCTCTGCCTGCTGGTCGGGCTGAGTTGGCTCTTCGCAGGGTGGGTCGGCGCGGCGGTGTTCGGCGTCGCCGCGCTGGTCGGCCTCGTGCCCGCCCGGTTCGATGCCCGGCGCGTCCACCTGATGGGTGTGTTGCTCGGGCCGCTGATGCTCGGCGCGTGACGGCGGTTTCACCGACCTCGACCGTCTTCGAGAGCCCGTTTGGTCCGGCGGTGACGGTCCCGAAACATCGGCTCGAAGCCGACCCACCCGAGCGGGCCGAACAGGTCGCCGACCACCGGGAGTCGATACTCCACCCGGTCGCGCACGAGCGTCCGGTCCTCGCCGTCGGCGTAGAAGTAGTGCGTGTGGTGCCACTCCGGGAACGGGCCGCCCTCCATGCGGTCCTCGAAGACGGCCGCCCCGTCGTTGGCCTCGCGGCGGACGATCTTCGAGGTCCACCGCTGGCGCGGACCCACGTCGAACGGGCGCATCGATAGCCGAATCGCAGTGCCGGGTTCCAACACCGCGCCGTCGCCGAGCGCGCTCCCGTCCGGACCGTCGATTCCCTCGACCCGGAGGTGCATCCAGTCGGGTGTAAGCGCCTCCAGTCCTTCGACTTTGGAGTGGAACGCCCACACCTCGTCGAGCGGCGCATCGACCCGGACCTCGCGCTGGTAGGTGGCCATCGGTTCGGCGTAGGGACCGCAGAACCCCAATCCTTGCGGTCACCCGCGGCGAAGACGGTGGTCGCACTCAGTCGCGGGCCAAGACGACGAACGCGCTGGTCAGCACAGCGGCGACCCCGAGCGCCGTCGCCGTCGCGTACGCACCGCGGAGGTAGCCGACCACTGCGACCCCGGCGAGCGCGATCGCGAGGACGAGCAGTGGCGACGCCGCCGCGCGAACTCGGCGGCCGAGTCGTCCGGGCCGGAGCGTCATCGTTCGGTCGCCACGCGGTCTGTCGCGTCGGCGGTCTGCTCGGCGAAGGTCAGCGACTCGCCGGTTTCGGGGTCGAAGTAGTGGAGTTTCGACCGGTCGAACTCGATTCGGATCTCCTCGCCGACCGTCACGACCTCGTCGGGTTCGACCGAGGCGTTCAGCGACCGGCCGTCGCCGACGGTGAGTTCGAGGACGGTCTTCTCGCCCTGCGGTTCGACCACTTCGACCGTTGCGGGGTAGCCCCGCTGGGCGACCGAGACGTTCTCCGGACGGACCCCGAGCGCGACCCGTTCGCCGATGCGACGCTCGACGTTCGACCGGTGGGCTTCGGGAACCTCGTGTTCGAAGCCGCCGTAATCTACGACGAGTCCGCCCTCGCGCTGGCGCAGGGTGCCTTCGAGGAAGTTCATCGACGGGCTCCCGAGGAAGTCCGCGACGAACATGTTGCGCGGGTTGGCGTAGACGAACGTCGGTTCGCCGACCTGCTGGATCTCCCCGGCGTCCATCACCGCGATCTGGTCGGCCAGCGTCATCGCCTCTATCTGGTCGTGCGTGACGTAGACCGTGGTCGTGTCGAGTTCCTCGTGGAGTTTGTTGAGTTCCGCGCGCATCTGGACCCGCAACTTCGCGTCCAAGTTGCTCAGCGGTTCGTCCATCAGGAACACGTCGGGGTCCCGGACGATGGCCCGTCCCAAGGCGACGCGCTGTTGCTGGCCGCCCGACAGTTCGGACGGTCGGCGGTCGAGCAACTCCTCTATCTGGAGGAGTTCGGCCGCGTCGGCCACGCGCTCCTCGATAACGTCGTCGTCTGTTCCCTGCTGTTCGAGGCCGAATCGCATGTTCTCCTCGACCGACTTGTGGGGGTAGAGCGCGTAGTTCTGGAACACCATCGCGATGTTGCGCTCGTAGGCCCGCCGGTCGTTGACTATCTCGTCGCCGATGGAGATCGTTCCGTCGGTCGCGCGTTCCAGTCCCGCGACGAGTCGCAGGGTCGTCGTCTTGCCACAGCCCGACGGTCCCACGAGGACCGTGAAGCTCTCGTCGGGGATGTCCAGCGAGACGTGGTCGACCGCGACCACGTCCTCGAACTCCTTGACCAGTTCGTCGAGCGTTACTTCGGCCATGTGTAGCACCTCATTCTTTGACAGCTCCTTGGGTCAGTCCACTGACGATGTACCGCTGGAAGAACAGGCCGAACAGGATGCCCGGCAGGGCCGCGATCATCCCGCCCGCGGCCAAGTGCGCCCAATCGACGAAGTCGTCGGCGACGAACAGCGAGACGGCGATGGGCAGCGTCTGGGCCTGCTCCGAGGAGGTGAGGACGAGCGCGAAGACGAACTCGTTCCACGAGAAGATGAACGCGAGGATGGCGGTGGCCGCGATACCGGGCTTGGCGACCGGGAGGATGATCTTCACGAACCCCTCCCACTGCGAACAGCCGTCCACCTGCGCTTGCTCGTCGAGACTCTCGGGTACGCCGTCGAAGTAATTTTTCATTATCCACACCGCGAACGGGAGGTTGAAGAACGTGTACGTCAGGATGAGCGCGATCTTCGTGTCGTAGAGGCTCCCGGTCAACCCGCCGATTATCGGCGGACTCGACATGATGGAGAAGAACGGCACGATGAGCGCGATGGGCGGAATCATCCGTGCGCCGACGATGGAGAGGAGCAACGCCTTGTTCCCCAAGAAGTCGTGGCGCGAGAACGTGTAGCCCGTGACCGTCCCCAGAGTGACGCAGATGAGCGTCGTCGTGCTGGCGACCACGAGGCTGTTGAACGTGTACAGCTCGAACGGTCGGTTGGCGAAGATGTCCACGTAGTTGCCGATGGTCGGCTGCTGCGGGATGAAGTTTATCGGGAGGCTCAGCACCTCCGAGGTCGGCTGAATGCTCGTGATGAGGATGTAGTAGATGGGGAACCACACCACGAACACGTACACTCCGAGCAGGCCGTAGGCCACGAGTCGCTCCCGGACCACGCTCGGCCACTCGTTGTCCGTGTCGAGACCGAACCCGTCGGCGATTCTGTCGAGGTAAGAGGTTCTCGTACTCATGTCGAATAGGGAGTTTCACCGAACACCTTGTACAGCACTGCGACGATGGCGAACGTGACCGCCAGCAGGACGACGCCGAGGGCCGCTCCCTCGCCCGACCGCTGGAACACCATCGCGGTCCGATACAGCCACGAGGCCCAGACCTCCGTCGCCTTGCCGGGGCCGCCCTGAGTCATGACCCAGACGAGGTCGAGCGCGCGGATATCGAAGATGATGCGGATGGTCAGTGCGACTAGTATCGACGGCTTGAGGAACGGATAGGTGACGTTCCGGAACCGCGACCAGCGACTCGCGCCGTCCACCTCCGCGGCGTCGTACAACTGTTCGGGGACGTTCTGGAGCCCCGCGAGCAGGATGATGATGATGAACGGCGTGAACACCCACACGTCCGCGACGATGAGCGCCATCATCGCCAGCGTCCCGTCCGAGAGGAACGCTATCTTGCTGTCGATGAGACCCGACTGCACCAGAACGCCGTTGATCGCTCCGTACTGGGCCTGAAACATCCACCGCCACATCAGCCCGCTCATCACGTACGGCAGAATCCACGGCACGATTACCGCCGTCCGCAACCACCCCCGGCCCGCGAGGTCCTTGTTCAACAGGAGCGCGATACCCAAGCCCAACAGGAACGAGATGGTGACGCTGAACCCCACGTAGACGATGGTGTTCCACGTGAAGTTCACGAACGTCGGATTGAGGACGCCGAGCCAACCACCGGCGTCGCCGAACAGCAGGTCGACGAAGTTCTCGATGCCGACGAACTCCTTGGCCCCCGTGATGGGGTTGGTCCAGAACAGGCTCGACCAGAACAACTGGAGCGTCGGGTAGACGATGATGCCCGCTATCCAGAGAATCGTCGGCCCCACCGTGAGCGGAACGAACAGCCTGTCGAGCGTGCGGCGTAGCGATTGGTTCGATTGCGACATAAAAGAGGTGGCGCGGTTACAGGATGCCCAAGTTCTTGTAGAGCTGCCGGATGTTCTGCTCGGCGGTCTGTAGCGCCTGCTTCGGCGGCTTCTTCCCGAGCAGCGCCGGCGTTATCTGGTTCGAGAGGTAGTTGTCCACCTGCGGTTGGGCGCGGTAGGTCTCGCTCTTGGCGTGCGTGAGGTTGTACTGCTGGACGTCGAGCCACTTCTGCGGGAACTCCTGCTTGACCTCCGGCATGTCGTAGACTTCCGACACGGGCGCGGGGTTGCCCTCGGTCACCATGTCGGTCTTGAGCGACTCGGTGGTGGACATGAACTGGGCGAACCGCTTTGCGGCCTGCTTGTTCTGCGAGAACTTCGAGACGCCGATACCGTTGGTGTCTTGGAACGTCGCGCGGCTCTGCGGGCCTTTCGGCGGCTTGGCGACGCCGAGACGCTGTTGGCTCCAGTCGTCGGAGTCCCACGCGCGACTCGCCAGCGGGGTCCACGACTCGACGGTGGCCAGGCTCCCGCCGATGAACGCGTCGCCGACCGGTCCCTCGCCCATCGTGGAGATGCCGTCCGGGATGACGTTCTGCTTGCGGAGCGGCGTGAGCAGGTTGTTGAACACGTCGACGCCCTTGTTGACGAACGTCGGTTCGTTGTTGTCGTTGAACAGTTGACCGCCCGCCTGATAGAGGAACTGCTTGAACGTGAACACGTCCTTGTTCGCCCACGTGAACGCGAACCCGGACTGGTTCCCGTCGCTCATCTTCTTGCCCTTCTGGATAATCTGGTCCCAGTTCTGGGGCGGTTGCTGGATGTTGTTCTGCTGCAGCGCCTGCTTGTCGTACAGGTACGTGCCCCACTTGCCCAACTGCGGGGCCATGTACGCCTGTCCGTCGAACTGGATGAGTTCCTGCAGGTTCTTCGGGTACTTCGAGACGTGGTCGCTCGGTAGATCGAGCGGGACAATCCAGTTGGCCGCCACGAAGTCGGCCAGCCACCACGTCGGCCCGTTGAACGCGTCGACCTCACTCCCCTGATTGCGCCACTGCGTGATGAGCGACGTCTTGAGGTTCGACCACGGCACCTCGTTGACGTTGACCGTGATGCCCGTCTCCTCTTCGAATCGCTGAATGTTCTTCTCCGTACCGGGGTCGTACTGCAGGCTCCCGGCGTTGTAGAAGGTAATCGACTTGTTCTGAGCCAGTGCGGAGGCGCTCCCCGCCACACCGGCCACACCCGTTGCTCCCGTCGCTTTCAGAAAGCTTCTGCGTGTCTGTTTCATGACTGCCCCCAAATCCCACCCCCAATTCCGCATCCATGGTAATAAGAATCACGGCTACTGCCCACAATGAACAGTAATATTATCGGAGACGCGGCGCTACGGCATGAACATAATCATGGTTAATGACAGTCGGTCGCCCGGCAAATACTGACTGTCACGTCGAAGCTTTATATACGCAGGGCCGTTCTCCACTGCACATGGTATCGGAGCGCGCGACGCGAACGACCCCGTTCGCCGCGATGGACGTTCTCGAACGGGCCAACCGCATGGACGACGTGGTACACCTCGAAGTGGGCGAACCCGACTTCGACACGCCGGCAGCAGTCACAGATGCGGCAGTTGCAGCGCTCCGAGCGGGCGAGACCGGCTACACCTCCTCGAAGGGCAAACCCGAACTCCGGGAAGCTATCGCGGCGTACTACGACCGGCGCTACGGCGTGGACGTCTCGCCCGAGCGCATCGTCGTGACCTCCGGGTCTTCGCCCGCGCTCCTGCTGGCGTTCGCCGCGCTGGTGGACCCCGGCGACGAGGTAGTGCTGACCGACCCGTACTACGCCTGCTACCCGAACTTCGTGCGCCAGACCGGCGGGCGCATCTCGACGGTGCCGCTGTCGGCCGACGACGGGTTCCGGCCGCGCGTGGACGCCTTCGAGCGCACGGTGAGCGCCGACACGGAGGCGCTCTTGCTCAACTCGCCCGCGAACCCGACCGGCGCGGTACTCTCCGGTTCGACGCTCGACGAACTCGTCTCCGTCGCCGACCGAGCGGACGCCACGGTGGTCTCCGACGAGGTGTACCACGGCCTGACCTACGAGGGCGAAGACCACACCGTCTTGGAGTACACCGACGACGCCTTCGTCGTGGACGGCTTCTCGAAGCGGTTCGCCATGACGGGGTGGCGACTCGGCTGGATGGTCGCGCCCGAGGAGTACGTCGGCCACGTCAACCGCATCGCCCAGAACACGCTCATCTGCGCGCCGAACTTCGTCCAGTCGGGCGGCATCGCGGCGCTCGAATCCGGCGACGACTTCTTGGACGACGTTCGGGACACCTACCGGGAGCGCCGGGACTTCCTCGTGAGCGAAGTCGAGGACTGGGGCCTCAGCGTGGGGTACACGCCGGGAGGCGCGTACTACCTGCTGGTGGACGTCGGCGACCTGCCGGGCGACGCGTTCGACGCCGCGGACTTCTTCCTCGAAGAGGCGGGCGTGGCGATGACGCCCGGTCCGGACTTCGGAACCAACGCCGAGGAGTGTCTGCGCATCTCGTACGCCAACAGCGCCGAGCGACTGGCCGAGGCGTCCGAACGGGTTCAGCGCGCACTCGAGAGCGTGGAGATTACGGCCGCCGACTGACCCGCTTGCGGGCGGGTTTGGGACACTTCTTCATTGTTTAGATGCCGATAGACGTTGGTTAGCTACGGCGCGTCGCCGTGAGCGACGCGCCGACCGCGCGAGGTCTCGCTGAGCGGAGCGAAGCGAGACCCCGGAAGACGCGGGCCGTCTCCTCTCGAACGGACCTCTCGGTCATGCCCCACCCGAGACAGAAATCGTCCCGTACCGACCTACTTCAGGCGCTCTTGGAGGAACGACGGATGCGCCGCGGTCACGCCCTCGATGTCCAGCATCTTCTCGCTGATGACCTCGCCGACGGCGTCGCCGTCCGCCGCGCGGACCTCCGCCATAAGCATGTGGTCGCCCGACGAGGAGTAGAGCGTCTCTACTTCGTCCAGCGCCTTCAGGTCGCGGGTCGCCTCGACGTACTTCTCGCTGGCGACGTCCATCCCGACGAGCGCGATGGACTTGCTGGAGAGTTTCTTTGGGTCGATTTCGGCCGAGTACCCCACGATGACGCCTTCGTCTTCGAGTTTTTCGATGTACTTTCGGACCGTGGGCTTCGAGACGTTCGCCCGGTCGGCGATTTCGGCGTAGGACGCTTGGGCGTCCTCTTCGAGGACCGAGAGGATTCGGTCTTCCGTAGACTGTGTACTCATTACCAGTCTATTTCGGATACGGGAAAAAATACCTTCCGAATAGGAAAACGGTTCGAGTGCTGACCGAACACTCTTTTGAAACCGGAATCGGCGGCGTACCGGTGGCCGTTCGAGGACCGGACGACGATGCCGAGCGGAAACGACTCGTTACCGACGTCGCTCCCGTGGCGACTCTTCGGGTTTCCCCGCGACGGCCACCTGCTTTTTCCCCGCTGACGGGGTAACGGAGGGCATGGTACGACGTTCGCGCCGACGGTTCCTACAGGTCTCGCTCGCCGGAGTCGCCGCCGGTCTCGCGGGGTGCGGCATGCCCGGCGGTGGCGGCGAAGGCGGGGAAGGCGGAGAGGGTGGCGAAGGTGGAGAAGGCGGCGAAGGTGGGGAAGGCGGAGAGGGTGGCGAAGGTGGGGCGCTCGGTGGCGAAGGCGGTGAGGGCGGCGAAGAAGGCGGGTAGACGTCAAGTGAAGGCGAACGACGGGCGGACGCGTCGCTCGCTTCTCCCGCGGACGGCGAACCGGTCGCTCACGGACGAATCGTCGCCTCGAAAAAGCGGGAATCGCAGACGGCAAAGCGACGTTACTTGTGGCGTTCGAGCAGGTCGTAGCTGCGCTCCCACTCGTAGTCGTCGTCGAAGTACCGCTCGGCCAGCGGCTCCTCGGGCATGTCGCCCGTGGCCTGCTTCTCCTCCTGGTAGGACGGTCGGTCCTCGTCGTGGTAGAACCGACCCGTCAGAACCTCGCCCTCGTAGAGGGCGTTCTCGGCCTTCTGCATCATCTCCGACGCCTCGCCGCGGTCGGTGATGTCGAAGTCGTAGTCGTCGCTGTCCTGCACGTCGATGTACGGGACGTACTGCTTGGCGTCCTTGTTCCACGTCGGGCACTGCGTGAGGAAGTCCACGTGCGCGAACCCGTCGTGTTCCATCGCCTCCGTCAGGATTTCCTTCGCCTGGTTCGGGTTGACCGCCGCGGTCCGGGCGACGTACGAGGCCCCGGAGGTCAGCGCGAGCGACAGCGGTCGAATCGGCTGTTTCGCGCTCCCGTGGGGCTGGGTCTTCGACTTGTGGCCCTTCGGACTGGTCGGGGAAGTCTGACCCTTCGTCAGCCCGAAGATCTCGTTGTCGAAGACGATGTAGGTCATGTCGTGGTTCTCGCGGGCGGTGTGCATGAAGTGGTTCCCGCCGATGCCGTAGCCGTCACCGTCGCCACCTGCGGCGATGACTTCGAGGTCGGGGTTGGCCATCTTCGCCGCGCGAGCGACCGGCAGCGCCCGGCCGTGGATGGAGTGGAACCCGTAGCTCTTGAAGTAGCTCGACAGCTTGCCCGAGCAGCCGATACCCGTGACCAGCAGGGTCTCCTCGGGGGTACGACCGACTTCGGGCATCGCCTGCTTCAGTGCCTTCAGGACGCCGAAGTCGCCACAGCCCGGACACCACGTCGCTTGCGGTTCGATTTCGGGCGTGAACTCGTCTCGGTCGATCTCTCGTTCCTCGCCGATTGCGTTGAATGCACTCATAATTAGTCACCCGTTGCGGATTCGATGCGGACGTTGTACTGGCTCAGGTCGGCCTCCCCGCCGATTCGGCTCTCGAAGCCGGAGACGACTTCCCGAGGCTCGAAGGGGTTGCCGTCGTACTTGAGCAGGCTGTACAGTTTCTCGCCGAAGCGACCGAGTTGGCCCTGAACGTGGCGGCGGAACTGCGCCGTCGCGTTCATCTCGACGACCAGCGCCTCGTCGACGCTCTCGAGGAACGCGGTCACCTCGTCCTTGGCGAACGGCATCATGTCGCTGACGTTCATTGCCTTCACCGAGTGGCCCTGCTCGTTCAGTACGTCGACGGCCTCCTCGACGACGCCCTTGGTACTGCCCCAGCTGAGGATGCCGTACTCGGCGTCCTCGGGACCGTAGACCGTCTGATGGTCGGCGTTCTCCGCGAGTTCGTCGCGGATGGACTCGAGTTTCGACATCCGGCGGTTCATCTGGAGGACGCGGTTGTCCGGGTCCTCGCTGATGTGTCCGACCTCGTTGTGTTCGTTACCCGACGCGAGGAAGTTCCCGCCCTTCTGGCCGGGGATGGAGCGCGGACTGACGCCGCCGCGCTCGCCCTCGTCGTCGTACATGTACCGCTTGAAGCGACCAGCCTCCTGTACGGCTTCTTCGAGGTCCTGCTCGGTCGTGACGCTGCCGATGTCGGGGTTCGGCTCTTGGTCGAAGACCTCCTCGGGGACGGTCTGGTGGCCGCCCGAGAGCTTCTGGTCGTAGATGACGATGGACGGAATTTGGTACTCGTAGGCGATTTCGAACGCCTTTCGCGTCTGTCGGTAACACTCCGCGGCGTCACCCGGCGCGAACACGACGCGGTTCGAGTCGCCCTGACTCGTGTACAGGACGTGTTCGAGGTCGCCCTGTTCGGGCTTGGTCGGCATCCCGGTCGAACCGCCGGCGCGCATCGACTCCACGAGGACGATGGGCGTCTCGGTCATCTCGGCGAGGCCGAGCGGTTCGGACATCAGCGCGAAGCCGCCGCCGGAGGACCCGGACATCGCCTTCGCGCCGGCGTGGCTCGCACCGATGGCGAGCGACGCCGCGGCGATTTCGTCTTCGACCTGCTCGGAGATGCCGCCCATCTCCGGCAGGTGCTGGGTCATGATGGTGAACACGTCGGTCCACGGGGTCATCGGGTAGCCCGAGATGAACCGACAGCCCTCGTCGAGCGACCCGTAGGCGATGCCGTGCGAGCCGGAGACGAGGACCTGCTCTTCGTCCTGCGTGCCGGTCGGGGCGCGCAGGTCGTGGGTGTGTTCGTAATCCTCGTTGACCGACTCGTAGGCCTCCTCGAGAATCTGGATGTTGGCCTCCAGCACGTCGCCGCTCATCGCGTCCGACATCAGACCCTTGATGTGTTCGAGGTCCATGTCCAGCAGCGCCGCGGTCGCGCCCACGCCCGCCGTGTTACGCATAACCTCGCGGCCGTGTTCCTTAGCGAGTCCTCGCAGGTCGAGGTCGTAGACGTGCCAGTCGTTCTCCTCTGCGCGCTCGTCGAAGTTCTCGATCTCGCTGGCGTCGAGCAGTCCGGAGTCGTAGACGATGACGCCGCCCTCGCGCAGTTCGTCGAGATTCTCGGTCAGCGGTTTGATCTCCTCGTTACCGTAGTAGGCTTCCTCCTGGGGGTTCCGCGCGAAGCTGTCGCCCAGCGCCAGCAGGAAGTTGTAGTTGTCTCCTCGGGACTTTACGGGCTCGTCCTTCGCCCGAATCTCTACGTACGTGTGGCCGCCGCGGATGCGCGACGGGTAGTGTCGGTGCGTGAAGACGTTCAGCCCCGAGCGCATCAGCGCCTTGGCAAAGTTCTGGCTCGTCGAGTCGATTCCGTCTCCGGAACCGCCTGCGATTCGCCAGATGAGTTCGTCATCAGTCATATCTGTTGCTCACGGCCGTTAGGCCCAGTGGTTGAAAGTAAATCGGGGAATCAGTAAAGCCTTTGCTATAGATTAGCAAGGAATGTTCATGAGGGATTGGCGGTAATGGCGGCTTCCTGACCTGTTTTCGCTCGTTCCGTTCGTTGCGCCGGTCGCTGGTGCATACGACGACCCATCGTTCATTCCGAATAGTTACACATAAGTTTATAAGAAAAAGAAAGGCAAACCAACCGCATGTCGAAGCCGACTTTGGTCGCTATCGCCGTTCTCCTCGTCGTAACGACCACTGCCGCCGGAACGCTCGCTACGAACGATACCGCGCCCGTGAACGACGCGACCTCCTCGAACGAAGCACCGCTCGCCGACGCAGGTCTCGACCAAGACGTACGGCGAGGTGCGACCGTCCTCTTAGACGCCACGGGGTCGCGCGACCCCGACGGTCGCATCGAACGCTACGAGTGGTCGATTCGAACGCCGGCCGGCGACGAGATTACGCCGGACTGCGCCGACTGCGCTCGGACGCGATTCACGCCCGCGGAGACCGGCCGCTATCGCGTCACGATAACCATCACCGACGACGACGGTGCGACGCGTTCGGACACGCTTTACGTGGACGTGTCGCCCGGCGCGGCCCCAACCGTCTACGTCTCGGGACCGACGAGTCCCACGAAAGGCTCCTCGGTGACCTACACTGCGAACGTCTCCGCCGGAGCCGCCGCACTCGATTACGTCGTCTGGCGAGTCTCCGGGAATCGAATCGCCAACCATTCGCTCTCGGCCGGACAGACGACCGACACCGTATCGAAGTACTTTCCAACTGCCGGAAACCGCAACGTGACCGCCACCGTGTACGACGCGGACGGGCTGGCGGAGACGGGTTCGCTCGCCGTCGCGGTCCGGTCGGAGTCCGAATCATCCCCCGGACCACCTTCGGATTCGCCGACCTCCGGCGCGAAGACCGCCGACCGGAACTCACCACAGATTACTGGCGATCAACTCCTCACCGGTGCGAGACCGTTCCGCGGCCGATACAACGTTCGACTGGATGCCCCGAGCGGTGCCGTCGCGTCGGTGGAGTGGCGAGACGGCGCTGGTCGCATCGGCAGAGGCCACTCGTTGACTCGGACGTGGGAACCCGGCGATCACGAACTCTACGCCGTCGTTACGTACGACGACGGCTCGACGAACGTCGCCACTTTCGCCGACGGAACGACGACGGTCACGGTTGACGCGGAACCGAACGTGTCTTTCGAGTCGCTCGGCCGGTACAGTTCGATTTCGGGAACCGTCAAAGGACTCGACGAGTACGGAAACTTGAACGGACTCCGCGTCGAGGTAGATGGCGAAGTCGTCGCCGTGGCGGGGGCGACCCTTCGGGGTAACCGCCTCCCCGAGTTCGGTCGCCAGCGGAAACTGCGTTTCTCCCACGACGATTTCACGCCTGGCGAGAAACACACCGTGACCGTGGTTGCTTCCGACGAGCGCGGCCAAACGGTCCGCGCTAGCCGTGAAATCGTCCCTGTCGAGAAACCCGAAATCGTCCGGTCTGAGTTCGTCAACGGACCGGTGGATTCGTATCACGAACGCATCGACCCCGATCGGTACACGGCACATCACGTCTTGGAGATTGATTTAAACGGAGTTGACCCTGAGAAGGTGGATGTTATGTTACAACCAAGTGATGATAAACTATCGAAATTGGGGACGGAGAAATATTCAGAAGAAACGTCTTATTCTATGGGTGAAATACTCATACATAGTTATTGGGCTGGAGCAATACCGAATACATATTATATAAATGCGAAGATGTCGATAAGGGGTTTCAGAGAGAATTCGAGCGGGAGTGTTACTCGATACAGCAAATTCCAAGTAACACCTAGCAAGCCAGAACTCCGCTTGAACGTCGTCAACGACGGGACGGAGAACTACATCACGAGAGACCACGGTATCTTGGTGAACGCGTCCGGGTCGTTCGATCCGGATCATACCGACCTCAAGTACATCTGGAAGTACGGTGCAGAACCGACGAAGCCCGACAATACGACGGCTAAGTTCCGCTCGTACGAACGGGCCGCGAGTATCGTCGAGGATGAATACGACCTAAAATCGAAGCGGAATTTCGATTTCCTGAACTACTTCGTCCCGGACGTCTCTAACACGACGGTTCTGACCGAGAAGCCCTACTCCGACGAGGAGACGGTTCGGGTCCGCATAGCAACCGAGCCGTACCACTTCTCGAAGCAAACCTACTACGAGGACTTCTCGTTGGGAATTTCGGTATCGAACCCCGCAGCGGACGTGATAGAGTGGAAGACTGTCGAAGCAGAACAGAGCGGACACTCAGACGCGACAGAAATCCCGTACCGATACGTCGGCATTGTCGAGATTCCGACTGAAGCGCTCGCTTCGACTTCGTCGTCTCAGACGGTGACTGTCTACAACGAGGAGAACACCCGGAAAAAGGTCGAGATGAGTCTGCCGGAAATCGCCGTTTCGGGGGACAAGAAGTACTGGACCGACGTCACAGTCCAAGATCTCTCGTATCTGGTCGAGAAGCCTCGCACGAGGAAGGTGACGGTCGATACAGCGGAGAGGCGAAACGAGTATCTCAAGCAAGGATACCAAATTGAGCGCAAGAGCGAAGAGGCGAACTACGTCCTCGAGGAGCGTGTCAAGACTCGAGATGCGAAGTACGAAACCGAAACGCAAGAGTTCGACAGCCAGCGTCTCCGTGCGATGTTCTTGCAATCCTCGAACGAGTGGTACGCTTCGGGACGTTATCAGACCAGGGAAACGAGAACCGAGAACGCATCTAGATGGTATCCAGTTTCGGGAACGCCGTTCGAAAAGAAGTGGCACGACTCTAGCCCGTGGAACGGTGAACGAACCGGGAATATCCGTGAAGTGAAGGTCGAACCTGCCGAGTACCGCACGCAGCGCAAGTACCGTTACGAAAACGAGATCGAGAAGACGAAGACGATGACGGTTTGGCGGACCGGGACTCGTTGGGTCACGAAAACCGGGACGCGGACGGTAGAGCGTTGTAGTCTCAAATTCGGCTGCTACGACGTCACCGAGCGATACACGTACAGGACGACGGAGACCTACACTTACCGGACGACGAAGACCTATACCTACACGATTACGGAAACTGAGAGGTACTGGGCGACGTCGAAGTACGACCCCGACCATACGTTTACCGGAAAGACGAGACGGACAAAAATCTCGGACGCCGTCTACGAGACCCGATTCGAAGTGAAGTACAAAAGCCAGACGACAGAGACGGTGACCCACTACGAAGCAGCGCGTGAGAAGAAGGTTCACGGTGCAGTCTACGAGTGGCGAGGTAGGACCTCGACTACGGACCTCATGCTCGCTAGAAAGCAGGTTTCCGGCAGAGACGACTGGCGGATGATAGAAGATCGAACGACTACGTGGGTCCTCGTTCAGCAAGATGGAACGACGACGCTCTGGACGCCGATTTACGAAACGAAGAGCAACGTCGTCAAAACGAAAGCTGTCGTCGATGGAACAGTGGTTACCCAGTCCTACGACTCTGAGACGGGTAAATTCACGGAAAAGAGGAAGTCCGCCTCGGACGAATTCGTATTCGAAGGCATGAAGAGTAAAAACAATATAGAAGAAATCATAACTAACGGCGAGGGAACCATCGACTGGTGTCGAGTGAAGGTCGCCTGTTCGTCGTCTAATGGAAGTAATTAAACCGAAATGAGATACCGAAATTTGTACGTCGCTTTCGGGGTACTCCTCGTGGTCAGTATGTCGATTTCCACGGGGATTGTCGCCGCTGAAGCGATGCAAGTCGGGAACGAAAACCGGAAAGTTGAGTCTGCCACGAACGCCAAGTACGCGGTTTCGTTCGACGAGGGGGCATCGACACTCGAAGTTGTGATGAGAAATCCGACTGACAGAGAAATTCAACATGGTCGATATGTAGTCACAGTAGACAAAAAACGGGTTTATGCGGAGAATCTAAACCTCTCTGAAGGTGAACGACGAACGAAGCACATCAACATCACGGACGGGATAAACGTCAATCGAGATAATCACACCGTCGTGTTCTCGACCTACGGCGCACACACGCAGTTCAACTTCACGCGAAAGATCGACTCGGCAAATTCGGGACCAATCCCGACACCGTACATCGCCGATGTGGAAGTTACGGAGGGAACCATCGACGGTGAACCGTCCACGGTCGCCAACGTGACGCTCGTGAACCCATCGGACCAGATCTACAGCACGAAGCTCATGGTCCACACGGTCGGAACCGACGGTAGTCGCTATCCCGCCTCGGTTCGGCCAGGAGACACCCGGACGATTACCGTCGAGTTGCTCGACGACCGCGGTGCAAAGATCGCGGGAGAGGCCCGGCTCTACACGGACAATCTCACCGACCCGTCCAGCGGAATCGATCAAGTGGAGTTCGCTGGCCAAGTCGGGACGGAGACGCGAGTCTGGAACGCCTCGTACGAACCCGTGCGACCGACGTGGATGCAGAACAACTACGAGTATCACAACGACAGTTACGCTCCCGGTCCCGCGACGAAGCTTAGCGGCGGGCACGAACTCGCCGGAGTCCCGGTGGTGTATCTCCTCGTCGGCGTCCTGTTCGGACTGTTCGCGTTTCGGAAGCTCCGCTGAGGAGACTTACGACTCTTTCGTGCGGATGATTTCTCGCATGTTCAGGTAGATGTCCCGCGGCGTAGTCTCCTCGTCGGGGTCGTAAAGGTCGCTGATGCGGTAGAGAATGGCAGCGACCATCCTGCTTTCGGAGCTTTCGGCGCGGATGTCGTCGGCAATCTCTCGGAGCGTCTCGACGCGCTCCGGGTCGGTCTCGCTCGTCGCTTCGTCGTCGGACATGTCTTAGCGTTGCTGGCGTCGTTTGATAACTCCGACGTTGTTGGCGACGTTCTCGGTCAGCACGCGGAACGCGTCGCCCGTGTCCTCGTCTTCGTCCAGCACGATGGGTCTGCCCTCGTCGCCCCCGGTCCGAACCGACGGGTCGATGGGGACCGAGCCGAGGAACGGCATGTCGTTGTCCTCGGCGAACTTCGCGCCGCCGCCGCGGCCGAAGATGTCGTGTTCGCCGCCGCAGTCAGGGCACTTGAACGTGGACATGTTCTCGGCGATGCCCAGCACCGGCGTGTCGTGTTTGCCGAACATCCGCAGGCCCTTGCGGGCGTCGTCGATGGCGACGTCTTGGGGCGTCGTTACGATGACTGCGCCCGTGACCGGGACGCTCTGGAGGAGCGTGAGCTGCGCGTCGCCGGTGCCGGGCGGGAGGTCAACGACCATGTAGTCGAGGTGGCCCCACTCGACGTCCTCCCAGAGTTGGGTGAGGACCTTGTGGACCATCGGGCCCCGCCAGATGACGGGGTCGTCCTCGCCGACGAGGAAGGCCATGCTCATGAGTTTCACGCCGAACTGCTCGGGCGGAATCATGGTCTCGTCCTCGGTGGCCGTGGGTACCTCGTCGGCGTCCACCATCCGGGGGACGTTCGGGCCGTACACGTCGGCGTCGAAGAGACCGACGCGGGCGCCCAACTGAGAGAGACCGGCCGCGATGTTGACCGCGACGGTCGATTTGCCGACGCCGCCTTTTCCCGAGGCGACCGCGATGATGTTCTCGACGTTCGGCAGGACCTGCTCGTCGGCGGAGACGTCGTCGTCCACGCGGGCCGAGAGGTCGGCGTCGAGACCGTGGTCGCTCAGGACTTCGCGGACTCGGTTGGCGATCTCCGTCTCGTGGGGCGAGTACGGCGCGCCCAGCGCCAGCGAGATGGTCGCTGTGTCGCCTTCGACAGACAGGTCGTTGACGAGACCGAGCGAGACGATGTCGTCGCCGAGGTCCGGGTCTTCGACTTCCCGGAGCAAGTCGCGTACCTCTGATGCGTCCATAGCCGGGGGTACGGGCCGAAGCGTCGATAAGCCTTGTCAACTTCCGAGTCGGGCTCGGCGCGACGGGACAGCGGTCGAAGCCGCCACGTATCCACCGAATACTTAATCGTCAGTGGGTCGTTTCGCGGTGCATGGCAGACCGCGAGACTGCTCCGGTCAGCGTCGGAGAGCGGTACTCGGTCGAAATCGAGGACCTCGGGAGCGAAGGCGACGGCGTGGCTCGCATCGAATCGTTCGTGGTGTTCGTCCCCGGCGCGGACCTCGGGGAGCGAGTCGACATCCGCATCGAGGAGGTCGGCGGAAGTCACGCCGTCGCATCGGTGGTCGAGGAGTCGGAGGTCGAGAACGAGGGGCGGGGCTCCGCAGACGACGGAGAAGCGAGTGAGCGAGGCAAGTCGAGCGAGTAGCGGAACCGAGTCGAACGGCGCGACCGACCGAGTTCGTAACCGAATTCGGTTACAATAGACCGGAAATCGACAGCGGTTTTAAGCACTCGCACGCGAAAGGTCCGAACCATGCTGGAGGACGATTTCGGGCGCGAGGTCTCCGGGGTGCGGGTCTCGCTCACCGACCGGTGTAACTTCGACTGCGTCTACTGCCACAACGAGGGACTGGGCGACACGCGCGGGCCGATGGACCCTCAAGACGACGAGATGAGCGCCGACGAGGTGGTCAGATTTCTGGAGGTCGCCCGCGAGTTCGGCGTCGAGAAGGTGAAGTTCACGGGCGGCGAGCCGATGCTCCGACAGGACCTCGAAGAGATTATCCGGCGGACGCCCGACGGGATGGAGGTCTCGATGACGACCAACGGGACCTTCCTGCCGGGGCGCGCGCCCGACCTCGTAGACGCCGGACTGGAGCGCGTGAACGTCTCCCAAGACGCGCTCGACCCCGAGGCGTTCGCCGAGGTCACCCAGAGCGGAGCCTACGACAAGGTCATCGAGGGCGTCGAGGCCGCGCTCGACGCCGGTCTCGACCCGGTGAAGCTCAACATGGTCGTGTTCGAGCACACCGCGGGCTACGTCGAGGAGATGGTCGAACACGTCGCGGAGAATGCCGGTCTCCAGCTCCAACTCATCCAGTACATGCCCGAACTCACCGGCAAGCCCGAGTGGAACATCGACATCCAGCGCGTCCACGACTGGCTGGCCGACATCGCCGAGGAGGTCGAGACCCGCGAGATGCACCACCGGAATCGCTACTGGGTCGGCGGGACCGCCGACGACCCCGAGGGCGGGATGGTCGAAATCGTGGACCCCGTCGAGAACCCCCAGTTCTGCGCGAACTGCCACCGCGTGCGCGTCACGCACGAAGGATACCTCAAGGGGTGTCTGAACCGCAACGACGACCTCCGGTCGATGGGCGAGATGACCCGCGACGAGATTCGAGAGACGTTCCGGGAGACGGTCACGAATCGGGTGCCGTACTACGGCGAGTACATGGTGCGGGGCGACGACGGCGAGTGGGAGATCAACGACGAGTACGTCAACAACGTCGAAGCGTAGTCGTCGCGTCCGACAGGTCGTCCTCCCGACCGGTTCCCGTTTTTCACGCGCGCTGGCGCGACGCGGACGTCGCGCCAGCGCGCCGAGCGCGAAACAAAATAATCCTGTCACGTACTAACTCGGACGCGTCTGACATCTCTCGCTCGGTCGCATCCGATGTCAGATGCGACCGACCTACTGCGGCCCGCACGCTTAACCGCAATTCCGACGAACCCCGAGACATGACCGAGCACGAACTGGCCGAACGACTGGGGGCCGCCGAGGTGGGCGACCACGTGACGGTGGACCTCGCGGACGGCACCTCCTTCGAGGGACCGGCGAGTCCGATCGACTACGTGCCCGACGAGTCGCTCCGCGTCGAAGTCCGGCCCGAGGGCGGCACGACCGAGCGATACGAACTCCGCGCCGAGTACGACGGGGAGTGGAGCGACCTGTCGGTCCGACACGTGGACATCGCCGACGGCGACGCGGAGTGGGAACCGCTGGGGGACGTCGAGCGCATCGAGGTCCGGGCCGACGACGAGGAGTGGGAGTGGGGTCCCTCGTAGCGACGACGAGGCGAAGGTGGTACTGCGAGCGTCCGAGAGGGGTGAGACGCCGGGACGAGGAGCCGGCGTTTCGTTGTATTTATATATGGCCGCCCAGTACGTTGAGTTGCAAACCTGTAGGGGCGCCGGGTCCCGAGTCCGAGAGGGCGACAGTGAATGCAAGCGTGTCGAGGTAGCCTAGTCTGGCCCACGGCGCAGGGTTGCTAACTCTGTGGCGTCAAGCCTCGAGGGTTCGAATCCCTCCCTCGACGCTTTCCAGTATCCAAACCATGAGTACGGAAGAACCACAGGAGGAAGACGAGGACCTCCGCTATTTCGTCCGCATCGGGCAAACCGACCTCGATGGGACGAAGTCCGTCGAACGATCCCTCAGCGAACTGAACGGGATCGGTCGCCGAGCGGCGCGGATTATCGCCGACAAATCCGGCGTAGACCGCACGGCGACGTTCGGACGCCTCGAAGACGACGAGATCGACTCCGTCGTCGAGGCCGTCGAGAACTTCGCCGACGAGGTCCCTGAATGGCTCGCGAACCACCGCAACGAGTACTTCTCCGGCGAGACGACCCACCAGACGGGCAACGACCTGAACATGACCCGTCGGCAGGACATCAACCGGATGAAGATGATCGACTCGTACAAGGGCGTCCGCCACAAGCGTGGCCAGAAGGTCCGCGGACAGCGCACCCGTTCGACGGGGCGTACCGAGGGCACCATCGGCGTCAACGTCGAGGAGATCAAAGAGGAGCAGGCCGCCGAAGAGGCCGCCGAAGAGGGTGGTGAAGAATAATGGCGCTCGGACAGAACACCAAGTTCTACGAGACGCCGAACCACCCGTATCAGGGCGAGCGCATCTCCGAAGAGCGCAGTCTGCTCGACCGTTACGGCCTGCAGAACAAGGAAGAACTCTGGCGCGCGCAGTCGAAGCTTCGCGGCTACCGCCGCGAGGCCCGGAACATCCTCGCGCAGCGAGCGCAGGGTGACACCGAGGCGACCGAGGGCGAAGAGTTCGTCACGGCGCTCCAGCGAATCGGCGTCCTCGACGAGGGCGACGAGCTGGACGACGTGCTGCTGCTCGACGTGACCGACGTGCTGGAGCGCCGCCTCCAGACGGTCGCCTACCGCAAAGGTCTGGGCAACACGCCGAATCAGGCCCGTCAGTTCGTCGTCCACGGACACGTCACCGTGGACGGCCAGCGCGTGCAGGCTCCCTCGTACAAGGTCGAAGTGGCCGAGGAGTCCACTGTCCAGTTCGAGGAGAACAGTCCGCTGTCGGACGAACTCCATCCCGAACGAGCGGAGGGTAACGAATGAGCGCAAACGACGACGAGAAATGGGGCGTAGCCCACGTTCACGCATCGTTCAACAACACCATCATCACGGTCACTGACCTGACCGGTGCCGAGACTATCGCCAAATCCAGCGGCGGGACGGTCGTCAAGCAGAACCGCGACGAGTCCTCGCCGTACGCCGCGATGCAGATGGCCGAGACGGTCGCCGAGGAAGTCAAGGCGGCGGGAATCGAGGGCGTTCACGTCAACGTGCGCGGTCCCGGCGGGAATCTCCAGCAGAACCCCGGACCGGGTGCGCAGGCGACGATTCGAGCCCTGGCTCGCGCCGGACTCGAAATCGGTCGCATCGAGGACGTGACCCCGATTCCGCACGACGGCACCCGTGCCCCCAAGGGCAAGAGTGGATTCTAACCCATGACAGAAGACTACGAGGTTGAGTTCATCGAACGCGGGGACCGACAGTCGCGGTTCCTCGTTCGAGGCGTGACCCCGGCGTTCGCCAACGGGATTCGCCGCGCCATCATCGCGGACGTGCCGACGCTGTCTATCGACACGGTCCGGATGGTCGAGAACTCGTCGGTGATGTTCGACGAGCAGATCGGTCTGCGGCTCGGTCTCGTCCCCCTCAGCACGCCGCTCGGCGAGTTCGAGGAGGGCGACACCGTCACGCTCAGCCTCGACGTCTCGGGTCCGGGGACCGCCTACTCCGGCGACCTCGTGAGTTCCGACGGGATGGTCCAGCCGGCCGACGACAACGTCCCCATCATCGACTTGAAGGACGACCAGCGGCTCGAACTCGAAGCCGACGCCGTCCTCTCGACGGGGAAGGACCACGCCAAACATCAGGGCGGCGTGGCCGTCGGCTACCGACACCTCCAGCGCGTGGAGGTCGTCGGGGACCGCGACGAGTACGACGAGGAAGAAGAGACCCGAATCCTCCGCGGTGTAATAGAGGACGACGGCGAACTCGTCTCTACCGAGGAGTTCGACCACGACCTCACGAACCGGTACCCCGGCAAGGAGATCGAGGTCCACGACGTGGACAACGCGTTCGTCTTCCACGTCGAGACCGACGGGTCGCTGTCCATCGACGAACTCGTCACGGAAGCGGCCGCCTCGATTAGCGACCGCGCGGACGAACTCGAACAAGCTGTACAACTGTAGAACCATGCAGGGCACTTCAGACCACGTTTCGGCGCTTGCCCGTCTCGGCCAGCGACGCAATCGCAAGCCGGGAGCGCGATTCGGAAGTCAGACCGAAAGTGGTTTGAAGGGCCACCCACAACACACTGTTGCCCGCGACGGGCTGCACGTGTGTTCTACGTGCAGGGATAGCCAAGTCAGGCCAACGGCGCAGCGTTCAGGGCGCTGTCTCGTAGGAGTCCGCAGGTTCAAATCCTGCTCCCTGCACTGCAATTTTCATTCCCATCAGGAGGAAGTATTATGAGCAAGACGAATCCGAGGCTCACCAGTCTCATCGCTGATCTGAAGTCGGAGTCCCGCGATTCGGACGCCGACGTGTGGAGTACTGTTGCGGACCGCCTCGAGAAGCCCCGGAGCACCTACGCGGAAGTCAACCTCGGTCGCATCGAGCGATACGCCGAGGAGGACGAGACCGTCATCGTGCCCGGCAAGGTTCTCGGGAGTGGAGTCCTGCAGAAGACCGTCACCGTCGCCGCCGTGGACTTCTCGTCCACCGCGGAGACGAAGATTCAGCAAGCGGACGGTGAGGCTCTCGATCTCGAACAGGCGATAGAACAGAACCCCGAGGGCTCGAACGTACGGGTGATCCGATGAGTCTCGCAGAATTCGACGCAGACGTCGTAGTGGACGCTCGCGACTGCATCCTCGGTCGCGTGGCGAGTCAGGTCGCACAGCGTGCCCTCGACGGCGAGCGCGTCGCGGTGGTCAACGCCGAGGACGCGGTCATCACGGGACGCGAGGAAGACGTGATGGAGACCTACGAGAAGCGCGCGGAACTGGGTTCGGACAGCGGTCCGTACTACCCCAAGCGCCCCGACATGATCTTCAAGCGGACCATCCGCGGGATGGTTCCCTACAAGGAGGACCGCGGTCGGGAAGCCTTCGAGAACGTCCGCGTCTACGTCGGGAACCCCCACGACGAGGACGGAAAGGTCCTCGACGGGACCTCGCTGGACCGACTCTCGAACATTCGTTTCGTCCAGTTGGGCGAAATCAGCAAGAATCTGGGTGCTAACGTCACATGGTAACCAACACGAGTGGCAAGAAGAAGACGGCCATCGCCCGCGCCACCGTCACGGAAGGCGAGGGGCGAGTGCGAATCAACTCCCAGCCCGTCGAGCTGGTCGAACCGGAGACGGCACAGCTGAAGATGCTGGAGCCGTTCCGCATCGCCGGCGACGACGCCCGCGACGGCGTGGACGTGGAGGTATCCGTGCAGGGCGGCGGCATCAGCGGACAGGCCGACGCGGTCCGGACCGCCATCGCGCGCGGTCTGGTGCAGTACACCAACGACGCCGAGTTGCGCGACGCGTTCATCGAGTTCGACCGGTCGCTGCTGGTCAACGACTCGCGGCGTTCCGAACCGAAGAAGTGGGGCGGCCCCGGCGCTCGCGCCCGCTACCAGAAATCCTACCGCTGATTACCATGACAGGAAACCCGCGGTCCACGACGGAGGCACGATAACCCATGATGGTACCAGTCCGCTGTTTCACGTGCGGTATGGTCGTCGGGGAGTACTGGGAAGAGTTCAAAGCACGGTCGGCGACGAAGGAGGGCGACGAGAACCCCGAGAAGGTCCTCGACGAACTCGGCGTCGAACGACAGTGCTGTCGCCGAATGCTCGTCTCGCACAAGGACCTCGTCGATATCGTCGCTCCCTACCAGTAATGGCTCAGCAACGCTACTCCCGCTACGAGAAGGCTCGCATCATCGGGGCGCGCGCCCTGCAAGTGTCGTACGGCGCGCCCGTGCTGACCGACACCGAAGAGACCGAGCCGATACTCATCGCGGCCGACGAGTACGACGCCGGCGTCCTGCCGTTCACGGTTCGCCGAGGTGAGCGATGACCCTCGTCAGCGAGATTCGGCTCCGACAGGTGCTGGACTCTCGAGGCAATCGAACCGTCGAGGCCGACGTCGTCACCGAAAGCGGCGGCTTCGGCCGCGCGGCGGCCCCGAGCGGGGCCTCGACCGGCGAGTACGAGGCCATCGAACTCGACCCGAGTGAGGCCATCGCCAGCGCCCGCGAACACGCCGTTCCGCGACTGGAGGGCAAGGTCTTCGTCGGCGACCAGCGCGACGTGGACCGGACGCTCCGGGCGGCCGACGGCACGGACGACTTCTCGGAGATCGGTGCCAACAGCGCGGTCGCAATCAGTATGGCCGCCTCGAAGGCGGCCGCCGACGTGACCGGCGCACCGCTCTACCAGCATCTCGGCGGCGCGTTCCGCGGCGAGGAGTTCCCGACGCCGCTCGGTAACGTCATCGGCGGCGGCGAACACGCCGCGGACGCGACCGCGATTCAGGAGTTCCTCGCGGTACCCGTCGGCGCGCCGAGCGTCCAAGACGCGGTGTTCGCCAACGCCGCGGTCCATCAGGAGGTCCACGACCTGCTGGCCGAGCGCGACATCGCCGCCGGGAAAGGCGACGAGGGCGCGTGGGCACCGTCCATCGAGGACGACGAGGCCTTCGAACTGATGGCCGAAGCGACCGACGCGGTGGCCGACGAGGTCGGCTTCGACATCAAGTTCGGTCTCGACGTCGCTGGCGCGGAGATGTACGACGAGGACGACGAGGAGTACGTCTACCGCGAGACGACTCGCTCGACCGACGAGCAGATCGAGTACATCGCCGACCTCGTCGAGGAGTACGAACTCGCGTACGTCGAAGACCCGCTGGACGAGGACGACTATTCGGGCTTCGCGGAGCTGACCGAGAAGGTCGGCGACCGGACGCTCGTTTGCGGTGACGACCTGTTCGTCACCAACGTCGAGCGACTGGCGACGGGCATCGAGCAGGGCGCTGGCAACAGCATCTTGGTCAAGCCCAACCAGATCGGCACGCTCAGCGACGCCGTCGACGCGGTCGAACTCGCCGTCGAGAACGGCTACGAGCCGGTCATCTCCCACCGGAGCGGAGAGACCGAGGACACGACCATCGCACACCTCGCCGTGGCGACCGGTGCCCCGTACATCAAGACGGGCGCGGTCGGCGGCGAGCGAACCGCCAAGCTCAACGAACTCATTCGTATCGAGCAAAACGTATCACGACTATGAGCGAAAACGACCCCGAACAGGTAGACGACGAAGGCCTCGACGCCGCAGAATCGGAGATCGACCCAGAACCCGAGGGCGAATCCGGTGCGGAACCGTCGGTCGACCCCGACGAGGACGTTGCAGCCGAGGCTGACGACGACGAAACGACCGAAGACGAGGGACCGAACCTCGACGAGAACGTCATGGAGAACCAAGAGGAGGCCGACCTCCTCATCCCCGTCGAGGACTACCTCGGCGCTGGCGTTCACATCGGTACCCAGCAGAAGACCCAGGACATGGAGCGGTTCATCCACCGCGTCCGAACCGACGGGCTGTACGTCCTCGACGTGTCGAAGACTGACGGCCGCATCCGCACGGCCGCGGACTTCCTGTCGAACTACAGTCCCGAGCAGATTCTGGTCACCTCTTCGCGCCAGTACGGCCGCTTCCCCGCCGAGAAGTTCGCGGACGCGGTCGGCGCGCGCGCCCGGACCGGCCGGTTCATCCCCGGCACGCTGACCAACCCCAAGTACGACGGCTACATCGAGCCGGACGTGCTGGTCGTCACCGACCCCATCGGCGACGCCCAAGCGGTCAAGGAAGCCATCACGGTCGGCATCCCGGTCATCGCCATGTGCGACTCCAACAACAACACCAGCAACGTGGACCTCGTGGTCCCGACGAACAACAAGGGTCGCAAGGCGCTGTCGGTCGTCTACTGGCTGCTGGCCAACGAGACGCTCGACCGCCGCGGTGCCGAACCCGCCTACTCGCTCGACGACTTCGAGAGCGACATTTAAGCTCGCTGGATTTCGCGTTTTCGGAAGACGGACCTTTTCTGTGACGTTCGTTCGAAGAGCGGCGACGTTCCCTGCGTCCGCGTTCCGACGGCGACGCCGCTATCGTTCTCGGGGGTCTAACGCGTAGTAGAGTATCGTGAGCGTGAGACCCATCCCTATCGCGCCGCCGATGGCGAACTCCCCGAAGAAGCTCCCGACGAGCAGATAGCTACAGAAGGCGAGGCCACCCGTCAACACTGCGTACCCGGTCCGAGAGAGACTCCTCGTCCACCCGTCGAGACGCCGGTACCAACGTCGTAACCGAGTCACGTGTGGTCGTACGGATGCATTTCGTTTAATTCCGCGGTGACGCGACCGGAGTCGAGTCCGAGGGTCCGCACGAGTCTCGGACGAGAGCAGCGAGCAGGCCGGCCAACGGAAGCGAAGCTACTCTTCGAGGCAGTCTTCGAGCGGTTCGATGATTTCGTCGGCGACCGAGTAGGGGTCGGTCTCGCGGTCGAGGACCTGCTGGGCGAACGCCTCGATGCCGTCCTGCCGCTCGATTTCGGACTCTAAAAGCGTCCCCACGTCGTCGCGGAGCAGGTTTCGAATCTCCTCGGCGTAGCGCATCCGGGCCTTCTCCTCGAGGAGGCCCGAGGCGTCGAGGTAGTCGGCGTGGTCCGCGAGCGTCCCGACCAGTTCTTCGACGCCCTCGCCGTCCTTGGCGACCGTCTCCACGATTGTGGGCTCCCAGCTCTCGGTTTCGTCCTCGTCGTCCGCGTCGGCGTCGGACTCCTCGTCCGCGCCGCGGCCGCCGGTCGCGCCCGCGCCGTGGTGGCCGGTTGCGAGGTTGGCCGTGTTGTCCTGTTGCATGTGGACCATCTCTCGCAGCTCTTGGACCGTGCGGTCCGCGCCGTCGAGGTCGGCCTTGTTGACGACGAACACGTCGGCGATTTCGAGGATACCCGCCTTGAGCATCTGCACGTCGTCGCCGCTCCCCGGCGGGACCAACACGGCGACCGTGTCGGCGGACTTCACGATGTCTATCTCGTTCTGCCCCGCACCGACCGTCTCGATGATGATCTTGTCCTTGCCGAACGCGTCGAGGGCCTTCACCGCGTCCGTGGTCGCGGTCGAGAGACCGCCCAGCGTCCCGCGGGCGGACATCGACCGGAAGAACACGTCCATGTCGCCGACGTTGCTCGCCATCCGGATGCGGTCGCCCAGCACGGCACCGCCGGTGAACGGCGAGGAGGGGTCCACCGCGATGACCCCGACCGTCTCGCCCCGCTCGCGGTAGTAGTTGGCCATCTTGTCCACGAGCGTCGATTTGCCCGCGCCGGGGCTCCCCGTGATACCGATTACGTCCGCGTCGCCGGTGTGTTGGTGGAGTTGCGAGACCAAATCGCGGTAGCCCGGCGCGCGGTTCTCGATTTTGGTGATGGTGCGGGCCAGCGCGCGGTGTTTGCCCGCCAGCAACTCCTCGACCAGTTCGGCGTAGTCCGAGTCGGCGCTCATCGCTTCGGGGCGTTCTCGCGGACGAACTCGATGGTCTCCTCCATCGGCGTGCCGGGACCGAACACCTCGGCGACGCCCAACTCCTTGAGTTCGGCCTTGTCGTCGTCGGGGACGACTCCGCCGACGAGGATGAGAGTGTCCTCGAAGGCGTCGTACTCTTTCAGGCCGTCGATGATCTTGGGGACGAGCGTGTTGTGGGCACCCGAGAGGATGGAGATGCCGAGGACGTTCACGTCCTCTTGGACGGCGGCCTGCACGATTTCGTCGGGGGCGTTGTGGAGACCCGAGTAGATGACCTCGAAGCCGGCGTCGCGGAACGCCCGCGCGATGACGTGCGCGCCGCGGTCGTGACCGTCGAGTCCGACTTTTGCGACGAGACAGCGAATCGACTGCTGTTCCTGATCTGCGCTCATGGGTGTCAATTCTTGCCGTCAGACTTTGACCCTTACGGAAACTTCACTGAAAGTTCATTTGGGTTCGTGAAAGCGTGGTTGCCGTGCCGGCGTGGACTCCTCGGTCGCGTCACGGGGCGGTACCGTTCACACTCACCGTCGGCGACGGTGAGACGCTACCCAGTCGAGCGGACGATGCACCGGTCGCTACCCGGTCGAGCGCGAAAGAAAAATTCGGTTCTGAAGTGGAGTGGCGAGTTATCCGAAGAGTTCGCCGAGACCTTCGCCGCTGGCGTCCTCGTCCTCGTCGTCGTCGTCGCCCTCGTCTTCGGCGGCCTCTTCCTCTTCGTCGCCGCCCTCGTCGGCGGACTCTTCGTCGGCACCGCCCTCGGCGGCGCCACCGGCG
The DNA here is from genome assembly GCF_023238445.1 of Halorussus gelatinilyticus. GTDB lineage: Archaea > Halobacteriota > Halobacteria > Halobacteriales > Haladaptataceae > Halorussus > Halorussus gelatinilyticus. The sequence goes on from NZ_CP096658.1 coordinate 2,638,627, forward strand.
GCACCGCCCGCGCCGCCCGCGGGCACGGCCGCAGCCTGCTCGACTGCCTCGTCGATGTCGACGTCCTCCAGCGCGGCGACGAGCGCCTTGACGCGGGATTCCTCGACATCGACGCCGGCGGCGTCGAGGACGTTGGTGAGGTTGTCTTCGTTGATTTCTTCGCCCGATTCGTTCAGGATGAGTGCAGCGTAAACGTATTCCATTGTTAGTAGTTGAGTGGTTGGTTATCCGAACATCGCGCCGAGCGCGTCGCCGCCGTCGTCGTCGTCTTCCTCCTCGTCGTCTTCGGCGTCGGCGTCCTCGGTCTCGGTGTCGGATTCGGTTTCTTCGTCGGTCGATTCCTCGTCGGCGGCACCTGCGGCGGGAGCCTCCACGTCAGACAGCCCCTCGGGCAGTGCCTCCTCGTCGTCGATCTGCGCGGCGAGCGCGCGAACCTGTCCATCCGCCTTGCTCACGAGATCCGGCACGACGTCCGGACTCTCGATTTCGGCCTGCAGACCGAGGCTCTTTGCCTCGCCCTCGGCCTTCTGGACGAGCGCCGGCGTGGTCTGGGCGGTCGGGTAGACCGCGTTGACCGAGAGGTTGCGGGCGCGGGCCGCGGCGGCCTCGACGTCGGCGCGGTACTCCTCGACGTCGATGGCCAGTTCGTCGGCCTCGAACAGGACGCCGTCGGAGAACACGCCTTTGAGGTCCAGCCCCACTTCCTTCGGCTCCATGCCGAGTTCCGCGAGGACGTTGGCGACCTCTTCGGACACCTCGTCGCCTTCCTCGGCGACGACGCTGTCCTCGGTGACGTGGATGGACCCTTCCATGATGCGTGCGGCGGCACCGATGGACTGGAGTTCGCCCACGAACGGACCCGGGTCGACGCCCGTGTCACCCTCGGGGATGAGGATGTCGTTGGGCGCGACCTCGCCGGCTCCGATGGGTGCCGGACTCTTCGAGGCTTCGAGTTCCTGATACAGGCCGAACGGGTTGTCGTTCGTGCCGATGAGTCCGACCTCGCCGGAGACGTACTGTTTCAGCTCTTCGATGCCCTCGTCCACTTCGTCGAGGGCGCGTTCGAGCAGCGTGTTCCGGCTGATGCGGAGTTCGGCGCTCCCGTGGAGGTTACGCCGCATCGTCTGAAGCTGGCGCGACGGGATGCCCGTCACGTTGACGATGCCGACGCTGCTGTACCCTTCGATGAGGTCCACGATGTCGTCGACCTCTTCTTGCTTCCACTGGGGAATAGTTTCGGTCTTACGTTCGGCTTCGGCCGACATGTTAGGCTACCTCCACGGACGGTCCCATCGTGGTCTTGACGTAGACGTTGTCGATGTTGAGCGGACCCTTCTCCAAGTTGGAGTGAAGTCGCCGGAGGATAACGTCGATGTTGTCCGAGATATCCTCCGCGCTCATGTCCTCCGCGCCGACGCGGGTGTGGAAGGTCCGCCGGTCGCCGCTCCGAAGCTGGACCGTGTTCTTCATCCGGTTGACCACTTCGACCACGTCGTCGTCGGGCTGAAGCGGTTCCGGCATCTTCCCTCGCGGACCGAGGATAGTACCGAGATACCGACCGATGTCTTGCATCATCGACGCTTCGGCGATGAAGAAGTCGGTCTCGTCGGCGAGGTCCTTCGCCTCGTCGTCGTCGTCGCCGAGGTCTTCCAGTTCGTCGGCGTCGAAGACCTCGTCGGCGACGTCTTCGGCGCGCAGGGCGGTCTCGCCCTCCGCGAACACGACGATCTTCGTCTCCTGTCCGGTACCGGACGGCAGGACGATACTTTCGTCTACGCGGTTCGACGGTTCGTTCAAATCGAGATCGCGCAAGTTGATCGCGAGGTCCACCGTTTCGCGGAAGTTCCGCTCGGGTGCATCCTCGAGTGCGCGAGAGACTGCTTGCTCTATCTCCTGATCTGCCATTGTTCACCTCCGTAGTACGCAGGACGCTCCTACGGGTTTTCAGTGACACAGGCTACGCCTGTCTCGGTCGAAACGAGGGTCATGAATAACTTAAACCCGTCGAAGCACTGCGAGCGCCGACGTGACGCCCCGTCGGGGCCGTAACTCGTTACTCCGGGCGAACCGAACCCTCGGCGTGGTCGAACCGACCTCTCCTTCGACGCTCGTGACGGCGGTCGCAGTCGCCCTCGCGGTCGTTCACCTGTTCGCAGGTCGCCTCCGTCTGCGAGCGATTCCGCGAAGCGTCTGGCTCTCGGGTGCCGGGGGCGTCTCCGTGGCGTACGTCTTCGTCCACCTCCTGCCGGAGTTAGAGGAGCGCCAGCACGCGTTCGCCGGCGGCGTCGTCGGCTTCCTCGAACACCACGTCTACCTGCTCGCACTGGTCGGATTCGCCGCGTTCTACGGTCTCGAACACGCCGCCCGACGGTCGCGCGACCGGGACGGCGGCGAGGTCGCCGGCGCGGAGACCGCCACTTCGCCGGGCGTCTTCTGGCTCCACGTCGGGTCGTTCGCGGCGTACAACGCGCTCGTCGGCTACCTGCTCGTCCATCGCGAGGAGGCCGGGCTGGCGAGCCTCGGCTTCTTCGCGGTGGCGATGGCGCTCCACTTCCTCGTCAACGACCACGGACTCCGCGACCACCACCGCGCGGCGTACGACCGCGTCGGCCGGTGGCTCCTCGCTGGCGGCGTCCTCGTCGGGTTCGCGGTCGGGTGGGCGACCGCGGTGGAGGAGACGCTGGTCTCCGCGCTGTTCGCGTTCCTCGCCGGCGGGGTCGTCCTCAACGTCGTCAAGGAGGAACTGCCCGAGGAGCGCCGGAGCAACTTCTGGGCGTTCGGCGCCGGGTCGGCGGCGTACGCGGCGCTGTTGCTCCTCGTCTGACGGGTCGCTCGCCGAGACCGACCCGCCTTCGCCGCGGGCGATTTCTCGGCCAGCCGGAAGCTTTACGCCGTGTTCGTCCTAATTTCGCCACCGTGGACAGCGTCGAACTCAGCACCGTCGTCTACGTGCCGCCCGAGGAAGCCTACGACTTCTTGGTCGATTTTCCGGGCTACGCGAACTACTCGAAGCACCTCGAACGAGTCGAGCGCCACGGCGACGGCGGTCCCGGCACGGAGTACGACATCCACCTCCAGTGGTGGAAACTGAACTACGTCGTCCGCTCGGAGGTGACGGAGTTCGACCGCCCCGAGCGAATCGGCTGGCGCATCACCAAGGACCTCCACGCGCACGGGGAGTGGCTGGTCGAACCCGACCCCGACCTGGACGCCACGCCGGCGGACCGCGAAAGCGCCTCGCGAGTCCGTCTCGTCATCGAGTTCGACGCCGACTCGGCGAGTTCCGACATGTTGGACTTGCCGCGACTCGTCTCGCTCGACTGGGTCATCGACAAGGTGAAACCCCTCGTCCTGAAGGAGGCCGAGCGCGTGGTCGAACGCATCGTGGCGGACCTCGAAGGCGAGCGCCGCGAAGTCGAGTTGACGCTCCACGAGTCGCCCGACACGGTGTAACGTCGAAAAATCGGAAAAGCGAATTCGGAGCGATGACGTCCTATTCGACCTGTCCGTAGTCGCCGCCGTACTTCATGAAGAAGTACGCGAGACCGAGCGTGAACACCAGCGCCGCGGTCGTGGCGATGCCGAGGGTCTTCGCGCTGCTCGGGATGGCCGGCCCACCGCCGCCGCTCGACGCACCGCCCTCTTGGACGGTGATGCTAGCGGTCATTCCGGCGGTCTCGTGAGGCTGGCAGTAGTACTCGTAGGTTCCGGTGGCCTGGAACGTGTGGGAGTACTCGTGACCCGTGTTGTACGTCTTGCTCGGTGGGCCGTCGGTGCCCTGCCAGCTCGCAGCCTCGGGCTGGCTGCTCACTACGATGTTGTGGTTGTCCGACTCCCAGACCCAGTTCACCGTCGTTCCGGGAGCGATGGTCAACTCGGCGGGCTCGAACACGAGGCTTCCGCCGGGACCGACGAGGACTTCTTGGCTTCCGCCGCCACCGCCGCTTCCTTCTTGGCTCTCGGCAGCGGCCGTTCCGGCCGCACCCGCGGCCGCTGCGGTACCCGTGGCGGCCCGCATGAACCCGCGCCGCGTGACCGACTCGCTTCCTTCCGTGCTCATACTCGGGGCTAGCGGTGGCGGGTACTCTATACTTTCGATACCGACCCACCTTTTTTCGTCGTCGAGTGTCCTCGCTTGCTCCCTGCCGTCGCTCGCTGTGGGCACCACTCCTCGAACAAATGTGGATCAAAAAAGGGCCGCTCGCTCCTCGCGTCGCGCGGCGCTCGCGGTAGGATTGCTGGCGAGTCGGTGGAAAGACGTTCCGAGCGTGAGAATCGAGAGGGTCGGACTCGCACTACAGGCTGTAGTCGTGGTCGCCGGTCTCGGTGTCGAGGAACGCCGTCAGGAGGTCGATTGTCGCCTCCACGTCGGCGTGGTGGACGCTCTCGGTGACGGTGTGCAGGTAGCGCGTCGGGACCGAAATCGCGCCGACCGGCTTCGCGCCGTGGGTGTTCTGGAACCCCGAGGTGTCGGTCGCGCCAGAGGGAAGCACCTCCAGTTGGTGGTCGATACCTCGGTCCTCGGCGACCGAGCGCATCCGGCGGTGGACCTTCGGGGTCGTTACGACGCTGGAGTCTTTGAGCTTTATCGCTGCGCCGTCGCCCAGTTCTGTGACGTACTTGCCTTCGTCCTCGCTGACCGCGGGCACGTCGTTGGCGACGGTCACGTCGAGCGCGACCGCGAGGTTCGGGTCGAGGTCCACCCCGAGGGCGGGCGCGCCCCGGACGCCTAACTCCTCTTGGACCGTCGCGCAGAAGTGAATCGTCACGTCGGGGTCCTCGATTCGCGTCGCGGCTTCGAGCATGGCGAACAGACACACCCGGTCGTCCAGCGCCTTGCCGGTCACGTTGTCGCCGATTCGCTCGGTCGTCTGCTCCATGCTCACGAGGTCGCCGACCGAGACGCGCTCCTCGACTTCCTTGGCGGGCAGTCCGAGGTCGATGGTCACGTCTTCGACGGAGAACTCCTCGCCGTCGCCCTTGACGTGGGTCGGAACCGACCCGATGACGCCGGTCAGGTCCTCGTCCTCGGCGTGGACGGTCACGCGCTGAGCGCGGAGGACGTCGGGGTCCCACCCGCCGAGCGTGTCGATGCGGAGGAAGCCGTCCTCGGTGACGTGCTTCACCATGAAGCCGATCTCGTCCATGTGGGCGGCGACGACGACCGAGTAGTCGGCGTCGCCCTCCACGGTCCCGACGACGTTGCCCATCGCGTCGGTGCGAACCGAGTCGGCGACGCCCTCGAACTCCCGGCGCACGAGGTCTCGAATCCGGTCCTCGTAGCCGGGCACGCCGCTGGTCTCGGTGAGTTCGCGCAGGAGTTCGAAGTCGAAGTTCATGCCGTAGAGTGAGACCCCGCCCGCTTTAAAATCGACTATCGCCCGCCGACGGCCGCTTCCGCGGTCATCGGGACGCCCGCGGGGACCCGACTCGTGTCGGCGTCGTACCCCCAGCGCGTGTTCTCCGAGATGATTTCCGGATTTCCGGCTCTGCCGTCCTGTTCGACTCCGGCGGGCGAACCGCCGACGTCCGAGTCCGTCACCTCGACCGGTCCCCACCACGCCCAGACGCCTCTACTGGTGGTCGTACCCGGCGCGGAGCACCCGACGCCGCAGGGGCGCGTATCCCCTCCCTTCACGACGCAGTTCTCGACGTGGCAGGTCCGGCCGTCGGGGGACCCGACCCGGACGTTCGAGACGTTGTTGCTGTCGAAGTAACTGTCGTGGACGTTCACGACGCCGCCCCGTCGCCCGCGGTAGGAGTAACCGTGGTCGGTGCCGTGGAGTCCGTTGTCGATGAAATGCGCGACGTGAACGTTGTGGACGTTCAGCGTGCCGTAGTGGTCCCGGCCGTTGACCCGGATAGCGCCCTTGCCCGACCGCGCGGTCTGGCCGTCGCCCATGTAGAGATTCTCGACCCTCGCGGTGCCGCCCGTCGAGACCGCGGGCGTGAACAGGTAGTGGCCGCCGGGGTGGTTGCCCGCGAAGGCGACGTTCCGGACCGTCCAGTCGTCGCCGCTCGCGTCTATCCTCGCCGACGCGCCCTCCGCGGTCATGTCGATGAGGGCGTTCTCGAACGTCTGGCCGCTCCCGACGCTGAACGTCCGGGTCTCGCCCGCCGGAACCGTAATCGTCCGGTAGTCCGTCGCGTCCGCGACGCCGGCCGCCAGCACACTGACGCCGAACACACCGACGATGCCCGCGCCGGCCGCCCCGAGGAAGGACCGCCGGTTTACCGCCCGCGTCCCGCAATCGCGTGCCGTCTTCTCGCGTGCCATAGTATCTTCATCGGAAGAACACTATCTTACAAGCGTTACGGTTCGATTCAATAGAGAATTTCTTATTTATGTATGTACTCTAATCAGACGGAGACGAACCGACTACCGACGAGTCTCGTCTGCCTCAGCGCACGGATTCGACTGCGGACGGTGGGCTCGTTCCTATGCCTCGCTCGGCCGAGAGCAAGCGACGGGTTGAAGAAACGGTCAACGAGTTCTGCGTTGTTCCGGAACGTTTTTGCCCGAAACGACACACATCACGGGATATGGTAGACGAAGAAACCGAAGCCGAACTCCGCGAACAGTTCACCGACGCGTTCGAAGGTGCAGACTACCCCGTCAGCAACCCGATGGACCTCGTCCCCGCGCTCCCGAACGGGCCGGGCACGCGCTTCGAGGCCGGCGACGTGAGCTTCACCGCGATGGAACTGTCCACGAAGATGTCCGACACGCAGGACTTCCCGTACGACGACGTGGACTCCCTCGTGGACGACCTCGTCGAGGGACTGAAGCAGAAGGATATGATTTAACTACTCTTCTTCGTCCTCGTCCTCGTCGGGAAGCGCGACCAGTAGCACTTCCCACACGTCGTACTGCTCGTTGAAGTGACTGTCGAGGACGCGGTCCTTCTCGCCGATGGGAATCGGCTGTTGGGGATGTGACACTTCGAGCCACGTCACGGTCGGCTCTGTGATGTCCATCTCCGCGATATCGTCTGGCTGGTCGGCGGCCTCGACCGATTCGTTCGCGCTACGCTCCCCCGGACCTGTCGGTGTACCTTGACGTTCCACGTGACTCTCCCCGTCGCCTCGTACCACATCGCTCCATAAAACTGTGCTGGGCCGCCCGGCGACCGGCCGGGCGTTCTCGTCGCTCTCGCCTCCGCGGTCCGGAAGCGACAAGTTCCGACCGGCCCAAGGTCCACCGATGAAACGGTCGAACGTCCGACTCCGCACGCGCGCTGCGCTCGCGCTCGTCGCGGGGACGCTCCTCGCCGGGACCGCGTTCAGCGGGACCGCCGCGGGCCACGGTGGCGGCCTGCGCGCGGCCGCTGGAAGCCTCTCGGTTCCGACGTGGCTGTTCCTGCTGACCGGCGGCGGCGTCGTCGGCGCGTCGTTCCTGCTCGCCAGCTTCGTCACCGACCGGGCGTTCATCCGCGCGGTCCACGGCTGGCGTCGGGTCGCCGACGCACCGGTCGCCACCGCCACGACGCTGACGCGCGTCGTCTCGGTCGCGGCGCTGGTCGGCATTATCGCGGTCGGCTTCCTCGGCCCGGAGACGATGTTCCGCAACGCCGCGATTCTGGCCGTCTGGGTCGGCTGGTGGGCGGGCTACGTCGCCACCGTCTACCTCGTCGGTAACAGTTGGCCCGCGCTGAACCCGTGGCGCGCGGTCGCCGAGTGGGTGCCGACGCTCGACTACGAGTACCCCGAGCGACTGGGCGCGTGGCCGAGCGTCGCCGGTCTCCTCGCGCTCGTCTGGCTGGAGGTCGTCAGTCCGCTGGCCGACGACCCGCGCCTGCTGGCGTGGGTCGTCGTCGGCTACTCGGTCGCCACGCTCGCCGGCGCGTTCGTCTTCGGCCCGGACTCGTGGTTCGGTTCGGTGGACCCCGTCGCGCGACTCTTCCGGTACTACGGCCGGGTCGCGCCGCTCCAGCGAGCCGAGAGCGGCGGTCTCGAACTCCGACCGCCCGGCGCGGCGCTGACCGACCCCCTGCCCGACGACGGGCGCGACGGGGTGGCGTTCGTGGTGGCGATTCTCTGGGTCACGACCTACGACGGGTTCGTCGGCACCCCGGTCTGGGTGGCGATAGCGGAGAGCCTCGTCGGTCTCGGCGTGCCCCCGGTCGTCCTCTACCCGGCCGCGCTGCTGGCCGGCTACGCGCTCTTCGTCGGCGCGTGGTGGCTCGCGTCCCGACTGGCGCGCGGGACCGCCGACACCTACCTGACGCCCGAGGCCATCGCGCGTCGGTTCGCGGCGTCGCTGTTGCCCATCGCGGCGGGCTACCACCTCGCGCACTTCCTCGGACTGTTCGTCACGCTGTCGCCCGCGCTGGTCGCCGCGCTGTCGAACCCGCTCTCCCCGCCCATCAACCCCTCCGTCGTCGCGCTTCCGGGCTGGTTCGGGATGCTCGCGGTGGCCTTCGTCCTGCTCGGGCACCTGCTCGCGGTCTGGGGCGCACACGCGAGCGCGTACGAGGTGTTCCCGGGGCGGTTACAAGCGGTCCGGAGCCAGTACCCCTTCGTCGTCGTGATGGTCCTCTACACCATGACGAGCCTCTGGATAGTGTCCGCACCGAGCGCCGCACCGCCGTTCGTCTGACCGAGCTCACCATGACCGACCGACCGACTCCGACCTACGAGACCGACGTTCCGCCGGGCGAATCGACCGCCGAGTGTCCCCACTGCGGTCGCCCGCTGGAGAGCGACCGACTGCTGGTCCTCCACGAGGGCATCGACCACTGGGAGCGACTCGACGACGAGCGCCGCGAGGAGTTCCGCGAGGCCTACCGGCGGGAGAACGACGACCTGCGCACCTTCCGCCTGAAGACGCTCGGACTGCTCGTAATCGTGTACTTCGCGTTCCTGTTCGTCTACTCGGTGCAGACCGAGGACCCCTACAGCGTGCTGACGCTGGTTCCAATCTGAGTTTCCGTCGCGGCGAAGACGTTCGGACGACGGCTTAAGCCTCCGCGATTGCGTAGCGGTGCCCTTTAGTCGCTACTCCCCCGAGTCGTGAGTATGGACGAGCAACCCGGGCTGAGCGACGAGTACCGCAAGGCGAGTCCGTGGCCGCTGTTCGTCGCCTTCGGTCTCGCCATCTTCGAGGTCGGCATCGTCTGGCCGCTGTTCCCCGTCGCCGTCGGCGGACTCATGCTGTTCGTCGGAAGCGTCGTCGGTATCCTCCGCGAATCGGGGTACATCGCCGACCCGTGGAAGGGACTGGTCACCGCGTCGGTGCTGTGTCTCGCGGTAGGCGGCGTCATCACGTACTTCACGACCGGTTCGGTTCACCTCCGCGGAATCGCCATCCTCGTCGGCGGCGTCATCTTCCTCGTCGGCGGTATCTTCGGGTCGTTCTGGCAACCGAAGGCGGTGTGACGCGACCCCGACCGGAGGACGAGCAGACGCGGCGTAGCGCGGTCCGCGCGGCCGACTCGAATCGGCAACCTATTTGAGACCCCCGTGGCTAACGTCGTCTATGGCAACCCCCATCTTCGAACGGGAGACGTGGCTCGACATCTCGGTCAACATCATCCCGCTCTGCATCATCGGCTTCTTCGTCGTGTTGTTCACCGTCAACTCGCCGTGGCCCATCGAAGGACTGACCTCCGCCGTCGGATTCGCGCTGTTGGTCGTTCCCTTCCTCCTGCTCGCGTACCTGACCTACATCGCGGCCGACCTCATCGAGTCCGCCGAGTCCGGCGAGTAAGTCGGTCGATTCTCTCGACGTGTACGCCGATTCACGACAGTTTCTCTACCGTTTCCTGCGAAGTTTGCGACTGATTATCACGAAACTACCCGACGTCCCGGCGGCGTATCCTAACCTTTCTTTACCTTGTAGTCCTGACCGACGCGTATGGTAGAAGCCGGGCAAATCGCACTCACCGTCGTCATGGGGCTCCTCCTGTTCGGGGTCGCCACGTTCCTCTCGCAGTTGGAGGACTGGCGCTCCTACACGCCCCTCGGGGGCGGCGGGTACGTCGGCGAAAAGACTGGGCAGGCTCACAGCGAGAAGCCTGCCGGAATCGTGCGCTGGCTAACGACGGTCGACCACAAGGACATCGGTATCCTCTACGGGCTGTACGGTCTCGTCGCGTTCTCGTGGGGCGGCATCGCCGTCCTGCTGATGCGCGCCGAACTGGCCGCGCCCGCGGAGAACTTCATCGGGGCGAACTTCTACAACGCCCTGTTGACGACTCACGGCATCACGATGCTGTTCCTGTTCGGGACGCCCATCATCGCGGCGTTCGGCAACTACTTCGTGCCGCTACTCATCGGCGCGGACGACATGGCGTTCCCCCGAATCAACGCCATCGCGTTCTGGTTGCTCCCGCCCGCGGCCATCCTCATCTGGGCGGGCTTCCCGCTGGCGTCGCTGACCGAGACCATCGACCCGGCCCAGACCGCGTGGACGATGTACACGCCGCTGTCGGTCGAACAGACCAACCCCGGCGTGGACCTGATGTTGCTCGGGTTGCACCTCTCGGGGGTTTCGGCGACGATGGGTGCCATCAACTTCATCGCCACCATCTTCACCGAGCGCGGCGAGGACGTCGGCTGGGAGAACCTCGACATCTTCTCGTGGACGATGATCACCCAGTCGGGCCTCATCCTGTTCTCGTTCCCGCTGCTCGGGAGCGCGCTGGTGATGCTCCTGCTGGACCGTAACTTCGGCACGATGTTCTTCGCGGTCGAAGGCGGCGGTCCCATCCTCTGGCAACACCTGTTCTGGTTCTTCGGCCACCCCGAGTGTACATCCTCGTGTTACCGCCGATGGGTCTCGTGAGCCTCATCCTGCCGCGGTTCTCGGGCCGGAAACTGTTCGGATTCAAGTTCGTCGTCTACTCGACGCTCGCCATCGGCGTCCTCTCGTTCGGCGTGTGGGCCCACCACATGTTCTCGACGGGCATCGACCCCCGAATCCGCGCGAGCTTCATGGCGGTCTCGTTGGCGATTGCAGTGCCGAGTGCGGTCAAGACGTTCAACTGGATTACGACGATGTGGAACGGGAGGTTGCGCCTGACCGCGCCGATGCTGTTCTGCATCGGGTTCGTCAGAACTTCATCATCGGCGGCGTGACCGGCGTCTTCCTCGCGTCCATCCCCGTGGACCTGGTGCTCCACGACACCTACTACGTCGTCGGGCACTTCCACTTCATCGTCATGGGCGCTATCGCCGTCGCCGGCTTCGCGGGCATCTACTACTGGTTCCCGCTGTACACCGGCCGGATGTACCAGCGCACCCTCGCCAAGTGGCACTTCTGGCTGACGATGATCGGCAGTAACGTCACGTTCATCGCCATGCTCATCCTCGGCTACGGCGGGATGCCCCGGCGCTACGCGACCTACGTCTTCAGCGACCCGAAGTTGGTCTCGATGTTCACCGACCTCCACCTCATCGCCACGGTCGGCGCGTTCATCATGGGCTTCGGCCAACTCATCTTCGTCTACAACCTGCTGACCTCGTGGCTCGAAGGTCCGCACGTGGGTAGCGGCGACCCGTGGGACCTCGAAGACGACGGCATGAAGACCAAGGAGTGGGCGTGGTTCGAGCGCAAGCGCGAGACGGCGCTCACCGACGGCGGCGAGGAGGTCGCTACCGACGGCGGCGAGTCGAGCGACGAGTAACGCAGAATCGATAGCAGTCAGTTTTCCGTTCTTTTTCGCCGGATAGCGCTCGCTGTCCGGCGAAGCCTCCGCTTTACCGCCGGAACTCGTCGGCGTAGTCGGCGACGTACTCCCGGAGCGTCCGCGGTTCCCGACCCAGCACGCGCGCGGCGTCGTCGGTCACGCGGTCCGCGAGACCGAGCCGGGCGGTGGTGTAGATGCCGACCATCACGGCGACGTACGACCAGTCGAACCCCCGTCGGCGCATGCGCCACGCGAACTCGGGAATCGAGGGGTCGGCGTACTCGATGCGTCGGTCTAAGACCGCGCTGAACACTCGGGCGACCTGTCGGTAGGTGAGTGCCGCGGGGCCGGTCACGTCGTATGAGCGGTCGCCGTGGCCCGGTTCGGTCAGCGCGACGGCGGCGACTTCGCCCACGTCGCGGGCGTCCACGAAACTCGTCGCACCGCCGCCCGCGGGGACGAATATCTCGTCGCGTTCGACGATCTCCTCGCGGTGGACCTCGTTCAGGTTCTGCATGAAGAAGGAGGCTCGCAGGAACGTGGAGGACGCGTCGGCCGATTCGAGGTGTCGCTCGACTCTCCGGTGGGGAAGCAGCGGGTTCTTCTCCGCGCCGACCACCGAGAGGTAGACGACGCGTTCGACGCCGGTCCGGACCGCGGCGTCCACGAACGGCGTGATGTGGCGCTTCACGTCCGAGACCGCGGGCGGACGCATCAGGAAGAGTCGGTCCGCGCCCGCCAGCGCCTCGCCCCACGTCTCGGGGCGCTCGAAGTCGAACTCCGCGAGTTCCACGTCGGCGGCGAATCGGTCGGCGGCGCTCGCGGGGTCGCGCACGCCTGCCCGGACCGTCACGCCGCCGTCGGCGTCTGCGGTGCTCGAATCTGTGGCGTCCGAGTCGTCGGAAACGTCGTCTCGGTTCGCGAGCGCGCTCACGACGTGCGACCCGACGGTCCCGGTCGCGCCCGTCACGAGGATGCAAGGAGACTCGTCGCGGGTCACGTCACCGCCAGTACGATGCCCATCGTGAACATCAGCACGGCGATACCCCCGAGGATGTAGGCCAACATGTCCTTCTCGGTCATACCGGAGGTTAGGTCGTCCGGATGAAAAGGCTAATCCTTCCGCCGCTCCGACCTTCGTCCGTGAGCGAGACGTTCCGCGGACGGTCGTTCGTCGTCGGGTTCTATCTCACCATCGTCGCTCTCACCGGCGCTATCGGCGCGGTCCTCGGCGCGGTCGGCCCGGAGGACCTGACCCCGGTGAAGCTCCTCGGAGTGGTCACGCTCCAGCCGACGCCGCTCGGTCTCGCCGTCTACGGCGTCGTGACGGTGGGCATCGCGCTGGGGATTCCGCTCGCGCTGGTCGTCGTCGTCTCGGAAGTGGCCGACGCCGAGAGCGCCGAAGAGACCTGACCGGCGCAAGCGAATCCTCGGCGTGTTCTATCGCGGCGGCCTTCGCCGACGCCGTCGTTCTCGTCGTCCTCTCGCCGGGACTCGTCGTCTCGGTTCGTCTCCACCCCGCACCCCTATTTGTAATCGTGTTTTCATTTATGGGCCGAACATCTAAGACCGCGTTCGCCGTCGGTACGACCATGTACCACGTCGTCATCGCCGTGGACGAGGAGACCGACCGGGCGCGAAGACAGGCCAGCGCGGTCGCCGACCTCCCGAACGCCGCCGAGGAGGTCCGCGCGACCCTGCTCCACGTCTTCACCGAGAACCCCGGCGGCGCGTCGGCGACGCAGGTAGGGTCGGTCCGCCGCGCCGAGGAACTGCTCGAAAGCGAGGGCGTCGAAGTCGATATCGCCGAGCGGTCGGGTAACCCCGCCGCGGCGGTGCTCGACTTCGCCGAGTCGGAGGGCGCCGACTGCATCTGCGTCGGCGGTCGAAGTCGCTCGCCCGCTGGCAAGGCCATCTTCGGGAGCGTCTCGCAGTCGGTCATCCTGCAATCGGACCGACCGGTCCTCGTGACGGGTGGCGAGACGGAGTAACTTCTCGTCGGATTTTCCGGGTTCCGAAGCGGTCGGTGCGAAGTCGTAGCGGGGACCGCGACGGTCGGGAGTTCCGGAAAGGAGTCTCGGAAAGCCCCCGCCCGCTTGCGGTCTCTGACCGACGTATCTTCGGCTCACCTCCGGTTCGCCTGAGATAGGGGCCGGTCAGACGACCACGGGCCTCCGGCCCGCGAGTGGGCGGCCCCTTTCAGTCCACCCAGACGTGTCGGCCGTGGAGCGAAGTGCGTCCCGGTGGTCGGTGTCATCAAGCTCGCCCTCGTGGAAAGCGAGTCTGCTCGAAGACGAGCTACGGCAGGAACAGAAACACCGCGTAAGCGACCGTCAGCAGGACCGTCGCGTGCTTCGCGCCGTTCCGGACGCTCCCCTCGCCCATCTGCCCGGCGACCAGCCCCGAACAGACCGCCTGCACCAGCGAGGTGTGGAAGAACAGGAGCGTGTAGGCCTCGACGTTCACGCTGGAGATGTCCGAGAGCGGGCCGCCGCTGACCGGGCCGCCCGCGGGCACGGCGGCGTCGGTCGGCAGGTTCGGGATGAGGATGCTGTTGAGCGCGCCGACGATGACGAGGAAGACGACGAACGAGAGGTAGATGATGACGAGGTAGGTCAGCATCTCCTGGCGGCGCTTGCGCTTGAGTCGCCTGGTATCTTGAGCGTCGTCGGCCGCGATGCGGAGGACGCGCGCGATGTCGCCGCTGGCGTGCATCGCGTTGGCGATGAGCGTGACCGTCCGCGTGATGGTCGGGGTGTCGAGCCGGTCCTCGAAGCGGTAGAGCGCGGTCTCGGCGTCCACGCCCCACTCCACGTCGGTCCAGAGCTTCCGGACCTCGGGGTTTAACGCCCCGAGGTCGCTTTTGGCGACGCGCTCGAAGCTCTCGACCACCGACATCCCCGCCTCGTTCACGCTGGCGAGGCGGTCGAGGAAGTCCGGGACGGCGGCCTCTATCGCGGCGATGCGCCGCCGGTGGAGTTCCTGCACGACCGCGAACGACCCGACGACGAACAGCGCGGCCTGCACCGCGAAGTCGTCGAAGACCCGGAGCGTGAGCGTCCCGCTGGCGAAGTGGGGCCACGACCGGAGCAGAATCGAGAGCAGGCCGAGCGGGAGCGTCGCGTAGAGGACCACGTCGGGGTTGTTCCGCAGGGTCCGAACCGGGTCCGACAGCGCCGCTCGGAGCCAGCGCACGTTCTCGAACGCGTCGAGGCGCTCGAAGTTCGAGACGGCGGAGTCGGCCTCTGGCGGGGCCGCGGCGTCGCCGACGGTCGCGTCGGCGACGCCGCCTCCGCCGTCCGAGAGCGCCGGAGTCTCGGCCGCGGCCCCTGCGGCGTCTCCCGGCGGTCGCTCGACGCCCGACCGCTCGGCCGTGGGGGCGTCAGTGCGACGGACGCCGGCGAGCGCCGCGGCCGCGAGGTCGATGTCGCGGTCCTCCCGACTCGCGCGGAGCGACTCCGTGATGCTGTCTAAGTAGACCACGAAGCCGACGTTCGCCAGCGGGATGGCGAAGTACGCCAGCATCCGGAGGACCGGCAGGGTATCGCCGAGCGCCATCAGCCCCATGATGACGAGGATGGTGATGAAGAGCAGCGGCGCGACGACGAACACCGAGACGTACCCCTCCGCGAGCGTGGCGAGCAGTTCGAGGAACGACTCCTGCTGGGCCTCGGCGTCCTCCTGATACCGCTGGTACTGGGTGTCGAGGTACGACGAGATGCTCTGGCCGCTCTGGAGGACGCTGGCGAGGTTGTCGGCGAACTCGCCGAACTTCTCGCTGGGCGTGCGGTCGGCGAGGCGCTCGATGGCCGAGAGCATGTCGAGTCCCGCGTAGTCCATCGCCTTGACCGCGACCGCGACCTCCGCCGCGGCCTCGCCGAACACGTCCCGGTTCCCGGCCAGCGTCCGTAGAATCTCGGGGAACGGCATCCCGGACCGCGAGAGCGCGTAGACGAACGCGACGGTCCGGGCGAGACTCTCGTCTATCTTGCGCCCGCGGGCGTTCGCCCGGTACGAGAGGTTCTCCCACCGGAGCCAGTAGGTCAGCACGCCCGAGGCGACCCCGAGGGTCGCGCTACTCGCCAGCAGGAGCGCGAACAGTTGCGCGAGCGAGAGGTCCGGGAGGACGAGCAGGCCCGCCAGGAAGTGGAGTTGGTTCGGGAGGGTCGCGCGCATCGTCTCGGGCGAGACGCGCAGTATCGCCAGCACGCCCGCGACGACGTAGACGCCGGCGATGCTCCCAACCACCGCGGCGTAGCCGGCGTACAGCAGGGTCTTGGCCGCGAACGTCCGGTAGGTCTCGCCGGAGTGGACCGACTGGAGGAGTCGCCGGCGGGCCGTCCGCCGTCTGCCGCGCTCGGCGACCCACTCGCCGAAGCCGGTCAGCGCGAGGAAGCCCAGCAGTCGGTCGGCCCGGCGCGAGACCGGCGCGAGCGCGACCGGGGCCGAGAACACGAGGACCACGACGAGCGGCAGGAACCCCCACATCAGTCGAACCCGGTCGAGACCTCGGCGTCCAACTCGATGGTGTCCAGCACGCGCTCGGGGTGGGAGTAGTACTCGTTTATCATCGCGGTGAACCGACGGTAGTCCGAGACGCCTCGCTCGCGGAGGTACTGGAGGACGCGCTCGCGGTTGCGGAGTTCTTTGAGGAGGTCGCTCCGGGACCACCCGCGTTCGTCCTGAATCTCGTCCAGGACGGTGCTGTCGTTGTTCCGGAAGGTGTCCTCGGTCGCGTTCCACGAGAAGGTCGTCGAGTAGTCGAGGTCGCCGGTCCGCTGGTCGATGCCCTCTATCTCTGCCAGCACGCGGTTGCGGCGCACGCGCTCCTCGCCGACGTAGGTCAGCGTCTGGACCGACAGGATGTCGAGGCTCTGAATCATCGACCGCGGGACGTTGATGGGTTCGTTTTCGAGTCGGTTGATGACCGTCTGGACCGAGTCGGCGTGCATCGTCGAGTAGGTCGTGTGGCCCGTGTTCATCGCCTGAAACAGCGTCATCGCCTCCTCGCCGCGGACCTCGCCCACGACGATGTACTCGGGGCGGTGGCGAAGGGCCGACCGCAACAGGTCGTACATCGTGATGTCGGCGCTCTCGCCCCGGCGCTCGCGCGTGACCGACGACAGCCAGTTGTCGTGGTAGAGCGCCAACTCGCGGGTGTCCTCGATGGTCAGCACCTTCGAGCGCGGCGGGATGAACATCGAGATGGCGTTCATCGAGGTGGTCTTGCCCGAGGCGGTCCCGCCCGCGAAGACCAGCGACTTGTTCGACTCGATGGCGAGCCAGAGGTACGCCATCTGGTCGAGGCTGAAGGTCCCGTACTCCACCAAATCGATGGGCGTGAACGGCTCGTCGGCGTACTTCCGGATGGTGAACGCCGAACCGCGGGGCGTGACCTCCTCGCCGAGCGCCAACTCCGCGCGCGACCCGTCCGGGAGCGTAGTCTCGACCACGGGGTCGCCGATGCTGACGTGGCGGCCCGACTGCTGGGCGAGGCGCACGACGAGGTTGTCCAACTCCTCCTCGGCGTAGACGACGTTGGTCTCGATGTCGGTGTACTCGTCGTGGTAGACGAACAGCGGCAGGTCGTAACCGTCACAGGAGATGTCCTCGATGTGCGGGTCCGCCATCAGCGGGTCCAGCTTCCCGAACCCGCGGAACGACCGGAAGAGGTAGTAAAAGAGCCGGTAGAAGCTCGCGGCGTCGACCTCGACGCCGTACATCGAGAGGAGTTCTTCGAGTTCGTCTTTCAGCACGGCCTCGGCGGTGGCCGCGTCGTCGGTGTTTGCACGCGTTTCCCGACGGTGGATGAGCGAGTCGCGGATGTCCGAGAACAGGCGGTCGAGCAGTTCGGTTTCGAGGTCGTCCAACTCGGGTTCCACGACGTGATACAGGTACTCGTTTTCCGCGTCGTCGTAGTTGATGGAGACGAACGCGAACGGCGCGTCCACCCAGTAGCGTTCGACCTCCTCGTAGCCCGACAGTCCGGAGAACGTCACCAGCGGCCCGTGTTCGCTGGGGTCGTACTCGTCGGCGTCGATGGTGGTCCCCCGCAACACCTCGGCGGTCCGACGGAGCGTTCGCTGGAACTCCCGGATTCGAACCCGCACGTCGTCGGTCCACTCGGAGAGAGGCGACTGGGACATAGTGGTGAATCGCGGGCGGGCACGACCGTTCTCCCGCCCGCGAAGGTTCACGCGCCACGTCACAGCGACGCTACTTAAATTATCGGTCACGCGACGACTGGAACGAGGCATCTTTCGGCAGGCTCGACTTCTCCATCCCGGCGCGTGCGGGCGCGGCGCGAACGCGCCGCGTCCTTCCGCGCGAGGGACGAGTAGCGCAGCGAAGCGAGCAACGCAGGCGGTTGGGGAGGACGAGGTGCGGTCGCGGTGCGGTTGCGGTGCTGTGCGGTTGCGGTAACTCCTGTGTTCAAGCCTGAAGCTAGCTTCCTCGACGTAGCTGACTCTGTTCCGAAGGAAGCAATTCCCCTAACCCTCGTCACGAACTTCCGTTCCGATTCCCGACCTACGAACCACCCGACCTCTCGCCCGTCCCGGTAGTTTTTACTCCCCCGCTTTCGGTGTCTCGCGCATGGTATGGGTTCGGTCCGAGTACGCGGGCGAGTTGGCCGTGGTAGCGGCGTGGCTCTCGGCGCTCCTCCCGTGGAACGTCACCTACTCGACGCTCTCGGGCATCGGGAGCGTCCTGTTCGTCCGCTTCCCGTTCTTTCAGGTCCGGTACGTCTTCGGCATCTCCATCTCGAAGGGCGTCGCGGTCCAGACGCCGCTCGGTGCGATGGCGTATCAGGAGGGCCACTCCATCGTCGCCGCGTATCAGGCGTGGACCGTCGGCGCGGTACTCGTCGGCGCGGCGGTGGCGCTGAGTCTCGCCCTCTATCGGTTCGAGGAGCGCGTCGAGTCGCTCACCGACCCGGTGCGCGCGATGGGCGGCCTGCTCGCGCTCGCGGCCGTCGTCCTCTCGGCGGCGACGTGGTTGCTCTGGACCGGGCCGTTCCCCGGCCTGCCGATTCCGGTCGGCGTCGCGTTCCTCTACCTGTTCGGCGGGACGCTCCTCCTCGCGCGCCGGGAGTGAGTTCCGGCCGGTCGGCGGTCGGCGAGCGCGCCGCTCCGTGACGGAGGATTCGGTTGACGGCCCGGCGAGTGGCGAGGGGGTGCAGAAAACTTATATCAGTGACAGTTGACCGCCCGAACATGGACGGAGACGGCAGCGGCGGATTCGGCGGGATGGACGGCGACATCACCGGAGAGAACAACTCGCCGCTGTTGACCGACGGCCTGAAGGCGATACTGGTCCTCGTTGGATTTCTCGTGGTCTTCTTCCTCCTGCTCGTCCTGCTGGGGTAGCGCGGCGACCGTTCGAGCCTGACGACCCTTTCGAGCGGGGGCTGACGCGAGGAGCACGCCGAGATATAACCGAATCGACTGGTTTCCGGCAGGGTAATTCGGACTTTCTTCGAGCGGTCCGCGTCCTGCCAGTGGCGTTACGTTCATGACGCGCCGGACCGTAGGTGGGGTACGGAATGAGGCGCGACTACTTCACGCTGGATGTCCGGAACGTTGATTGGGTCGAGGAGGACGCCGAAGCCAAGAAACCGACGGTAATCATCGACTTCGAGGGTCCCTCTTCGACGCTCCGCGAGCGCCTCACGGGGACAGACGACGAACTGCTCGACGCCGAGGAGACCGACGTGGCCTTCCGGCTTCAGGGTCCCGTGGACGACGACGACACCACGGGCGTCGTCAGCGTCACGAACCGCATTACGGGTGACTTCGTGCTCGAACTCAACGAGGACGCCGACGACGTGCTGAAGTTCATCACCGCGGCCCGCGAGTACGGGAAATCGACCGGGGACATGGACGGGCGCTACCACGTCGAAATCAGCATCAACGGCGACGACCTCGTGGAGTACGACAAGAGTACCTTCCTCGTCTACAACGACGAGGGGAACCTCCTGCGCCAGCACAGTCTCATCCCGAGCGGCGTCGAACTCTGAGTCCCCGCCGCGCCGCTCGTCGGCGACTCGTACCTCCACCTGACCACTTCGGAATCGACGACTCGATAGCTCTCGGTCCGCCGAACTGCTCAGAACGACCCGAACAGCAGCATGAACGCGAGACCGATGGCGGCTAGCAGTATGATTCCCCAGAGAACGATGTCGAACAACCCTTGCGGGTCGGTGATGTCCGGAAACTCCATACTTTGAGGTATGTCGGACGGGAGTATATCTTTCCTTGGGATTCGACCGAGCGGTTCGAGCGCCGTATCGAATCGCGGAAAGCTAAGTGTCCGCGGGCGTCACGTCTCGGTATGAGTCTCTTCGGGACCGCGGGCATCCGCGGGAGCGCAGTCGAGACGGTGACGCCGGAACTCGCGCTGGCGGTCGGCCGGGCCGCCGGCCGCGACGGGGCGGAGTTCGTCGTCGCCCGAGACGGACGTGAGACGGGAACCGCCCTCGCGGCCGCGATGGAGGCCGGACTCGAAAGCGCGGGCGCGGACGTCCGCCGGGCGGGCCAGCTCCCGACCCCGGCGCTGGCGTTCGCTTCGCAGGGTCGTCGGGGCGCGATGCTGACCGCGAGTCACAACCCGCCGACCGACAACGGCATCAAACTCTTCGCCGACGGCGAGGAGTACGACCGCGACGCCGAGCGGACCGTCGATTCGCGCGTCGAGGCCGACGACCCGCCGGTCGCGTGGGACCGGTGGGGAGACAGCGAGCGCGTGAGCGTCCTCGACGACTACCGCGACGCAGTGGTCGCGTACGCGCAGCAACAGGGCGCGCCCCTCGACGGACTGCGCGTCGTGGTCGATTGCGGCAACGGGATGGCCGCCGTGGCGACCCCGCAGGTCCTCCGGGCGCTCGGCGCGGAGGTCGTCACTCTGAACGCGAACGTGGACGGTCACTTCCCCGGCCGCGATAGCAAGCCGACCCCCGAGACGCTCGAAGACCTCCGGGAGTTCCTCCGCGCGGACCCCGAGGCGGACCTCGGCATCGGGCACGACGGCGACGCCGACCGCATCGTAATCGTGGACGCGGACGGCGACGTCGTCCACGAGGACACCGTGGTCGCGGTTCTCGCGGCCCACTACACCGACCGGAGCGACGCGGGCGACCCCGTGGTCGTGACGACACCGAACGCCTCGGGGCGAATCGACGAGCGGGTCGAGGAGTCGGGGGGTCGCGTCGAGCGCGTCCGGCTCGGGGCGCTCCACGAGGGCATCGCCGCGGCGCGCGCCGACGGCGACGACGACACCGAGGTCGTCTTCGCGGCCGAACCGTGGAAGCACGTCCACACCCAGTTCGGCGGGTGGATAGACGGCGTGACTAGCGCCGCGGTCATCTCCCGACTCGTCGCCGACGCGGGCGGTCTCGCACCCCTCCGCGAACCCGTCACCGAGCGCCCCTACCGGAAGGTCAGCGTCTCGTGTCCCGACGACGCGAAGGCGGCCGTGATGGAGCGACTGGAGACAACGATTCCCGAGACGTTCCCCGACGCCGAGGTGGCGACCGAGTACGGCGTCCGGGCGACCCTGCCCGACGCGTCGTGGGTGCTGGTCCGGCCGAGCGGGACCGAACCCTACGTTCGCATCTACGCCGAGAGCGACGATGTGGACGCGCTGGTGGCGACGGCGAGCGACGCCGTGGAGGAAGCGGTTGACGCGGAGTCCTGAGGGAAACGACGACGCAACGTTCCGAGAGAGCTGTCCGTACGGAGGCGGAAAACCGAGGGCTTCGCCGGCGAAACCTTGGATGAGAGTCACTTCTGTCCGTATTTTCCATGGTTTTTGATTTTGAAGCGACGGTTTTATCACGAACTGCCGAACTGAATACGGTAAGATGGAGAAAATCGACGCGGGTAGACGGCGGATGCTCAAAGTAGGCGGCGCTGGCCTGCTCGGAACCGGACTCGCAGGTTGCATCGGCGGCGGTGGCGGCGGCGGTGGCGGTTCGACGACCAACGTCGGCATGGTGTACGCGACGGGCGGTCTCGGCGACAACTCCTTCAACGACATGGCCCACAAGGGCGTTACGCGCGCCGAAGAGGAGTTCTCGGTCAAGTCGAAGGACACCGAGCCGTCGAGTCCGAGCGACGTGGCGGCGCTCCAGAAGAAGCTCGCCCGGTCGACCAACCCTGACTACGAACTCATCTCCTGCATCGGCTTCGTGCAGACGACCGCGCTGAAGAAGAACGCCAAGAATTTCTCCGACCAGAAGTTCATGGTCGTGGACTCGGTCGTCGAGCAGGACAACGTGTCGAGCTACACGTTCAAGGAACACCAAGGCTCGTTCCAGGTCGGTCACCTCGCGGGTCTGCTGACCTCGAAGGACTTCCAGACCACGGCGTCCGCGGAGGGAACCGAGGTCAAGGCCTCGACCAACGGCGACCTGAAGGTCGGGTTCGTCGGCGGCAAAGAGGTCCCGCTCATCAAGAAGTTCGAGGCGGGATTCAAGGCCGGCGTCAAGCACGCCAACTCGGACGTGAAGGTCACCTCCGCGTACGTGGGCGGGTGGAGCGACCCCGGCAAGGGCCAGTCCATCGCCAACTCGATGTACGAGAGCGGTGCCGACATCGTTTACCACTCCGCGGGCGGCAGCGGTAACGGCGTCTTCAAGGCGGCCCAGAACAAGGGTCGCTACGCCATCGGCGTGGACTCCGACCAGTCCAAGAGCCTCCCGAAGTACAGCAACGTCGTCCTCGCCAGCATGGTCAAGCACGTGGACAACGCCGTCTACCGGTCGGTCAAGCGCACCGTCAACGGGAACTTCGACGGCGGTTCGATTCACAGCCTCGGTCTGAAGAAGGACGGCGTCGAGGCCGTCTACGGGAACAAGATCGGCTCCGAGATTCCCGACTCCGTCAAGTCGAAACTCGACTCCTCGCGGAAGAAGATCGTGAACGGCGACATCACGGTCCCGACCAAGCCCAAGAACGTCTGAAACCAGACGTATCGACGCTCTTCTTTCGGTTTCCGTTCGGAGTGCGGGCAAGAAAGCATCGCATTCATCACCCTCGACGCTGAACGTGATGGGTATGCGGGGGAACAACAAACGGCGACGTCGGTTTCTGCAAGCAGTGGGCGGGGCGGCCGCGTTCGGGACGGTCGGACGCTTACAGGACCCGACCAACGTCGGGATGGTGTACGCCACCGGCGGACTGGGGGACAACTCGTTCAACGACATGGCCCACAACGGGGTCCAGCGGGCGGCCGAGAACTTCGCGGTGAAGTTCCAGAACGCGGAACCGGGGAGTCCGAGCGACGTGGCGACGCTCCAGCGGCGGTTCGCTCGCTCGCGGAACCCCGACTACGAACTCATCTGTTGCATCGGCTTCGTGCAGGCCGAGGCGCTCCGGCGCAACGCACAGCGGTTCTCCGACCAGAAGTTCATGGTCGTGGACACCGTGGTCGAGCGCCCGAACGTCGCCAGTTACGTCTTCAAGGAGCATCTGGGGTCGTTCCAGGTCGGCCACCTCGCGGGGCTGATGACGACGATGGACTTCAGCGCGGGCGGCGGACGGACCAACGACCAGACCACGGTCGGGTTCGTCGGCGGCAAGGAGATTCCGCTCATCAAGAAGTTCGAGGCGGGGTATCTGGCGGGCGTCCAGCACGCGAACCCGGACGTGAACGTCCTCACGGCGTACGCCGGCGCGTGGAGCGACCCGGCGCAGGGCCAGTCCATCGCCAACTCGATGTACCAGAACGGCGCCGACATCATCTACCACGCCGCGGGCGGCACCGGGACGGGCGTGTTCAAGGCGGCCCAGAGCAACGAGCGCTACGCCATCGGCGTGGACGCCGACCAGTCCAGAAGCCTGCCGAAGTACGCCGACGTGATTCTGGCGAGCATGGTCAAGCACGTGGACGAGGCCGTCTTCCGGTCCATCCGGCGGGTCACGAACGGCAACTTCCAAGGCGGAACCGTCAACGAACTCGGTCTCGAACGGAACGGCGTCGAAGCCGTCTACAGCAAGGCGCTGGAGTCCCAGATTCCACAGGAGGTCAAGTCGGCGCTCCAGCAGTCCGAGCGGAAGATCGTGAACGGCGAAATCGAGGTGCCGACGAAGCCGTCGAACGTCGGGCAGGCGACGACCACCACCCAGTAGCGCCGACCGGAGTTCGACGCGGTGAACGGGAGAAACGCCGAATTACGGCTTCGAGAACACGTATTCTCCCTGAAATCTCTTTCACAAATCCGGGTCGCTTAAACGGGCAGGCGAAGAACACCGACGCAAGATGAGCGTAGCCGTCCACCTACAGGGGATCACCAAGCGATTCCCCGGCGTCGTCGCCAACGACGAGGTCGATCTCGAAGTCGGGGAGGGGAGCGTCCACGCCCTCCTCGGCGAAAACGGCGCTGGTAAGACGACGCTGATGAACGTACTGTACGGTCTCTATCAACCGGAGGGAGGGACCGTCCACCTTCACGGCGAACCTCGGGAGTTCCACACCCCGCGGGACGCCATCGACGCCGGAATCGGGATGATACACCAGCACTTCATGCTGGTCGATACCCTGACCACGGCCGAGAACATCGTCCTCGGACACGAACCCCGCAAGTGGGGCGGACTCGCCATGGACCGCAAGCAGGCCCGAGAGGACGTCCGGGAGTTGAGCGAACGGTACGGCTTCGACGTGGACCCGACCGCCCGCATCGAGGACGTTGGCGTCGGCGTCCAACAGCGCGTCGAAATCCTGAAGGCGCTGTACGGCGGCGCGGACGTGCTGATTCTCGACGAACCGACCGCGGTGCTGACGCCCCAAGAAGTCGAGGACCTGTTCGGCGTGTTCGACGAGTTGGCGGCCGAGGACAAGACCATCATCTTCATCACGCACAAGTTGGGCGAGGCGATGGAGGCCGCAGACGACATCACCGTCCTCCGGGACGGCAAGAACGTCGGGACCGTGGACGCCGACGCGACGACCCGCGAGGAACTCGCCGAACTGATGGTCGGCCGGGAGGTCCTGCTGGAGGCCGAGAAGGACCGCGTGGAACGGGGCGACGTGGGCCTGTCGGTGTCGAACCTCCGGGTCACCGACGACCGGGGCGTCGAGCAGGTCGGCGGCGTGGACCTGACCGCCCGCGAGGGCGAGGTGTTCGGCATCGCGGGCGTGGACGGCAACGGCCAGTCGGAACTCGTGGAAGCCGTCACCGGTCTCAGGACGCCGGAGGAGGGGACGGTCTCGCTCCACGGCCGGGACGTGACCGACCTCTCGCGGCGCGAGCGCATCGACGCCGGGATGGCCTACGTACCCGAGGACCGCCAAGCGCGCGGCCTCGTCATGGAGTTCGACCTCGTCGAGAACGGCCTGCTCGGGAGCCAGCACACCGCGGAGTTCGCCGAGGGCGGGCGCATCGACTGGGACCGCACCCGCGGCCACGCCGAGGACATCATCGAGGAGTACGACGTGCGCCCGCCGAACGCCGACGCCGACGCCGAGTCGCTGTCGGGGGGAAACCAGCAGAAGTTCGTCGTCGGCCGGGAGTTCGCCCGCGACCCGGAGGTCGTGGTCGCGTCGCACCCGACCCGCGGCGTGGACGTGGGGAGCATCGAGTTCATCCACGAGCGCATCCTCGACCTGCGGCGCGAGGGCAAGTCCATCCTGCTGGTCTCCTCGAAACTCGACGAGGTCCAACAGCTCTCGGACCGCCTCGGCGTGATGTACGAGGGCGAAATCGTGGACGTGGTGGACCCCGACCGCGTGACCGAGGAGGAACTCGGTCTGCTGATGGCGGGCCAGACGCCCGAGGACGCCCCGAGCATCGCCGACGCCCCCGGAGGTGAGCGATGAGCGACTCCTCGGGCGACGGTCGCGACACGCCGAGCGACGACTCGGAATCGTGGCAGGACCGCGCGGACCGCGCGCTCGGCCGCCTCGTGGACGCCTCGGCGGCCGAACGAATCCTCATCAGCTTCGCGGCGCTCGGTCTCTCGGTGGTCGTCGGCGCGCTCATCGTCATCGTGTCGGGGTGGGTGGCGACCTGCGACTCGCCGTTCGTCGCGCTGGCCGGCGTCGGGTCGTTCTGCTACGACCCCATCTCGGTGTACCGAGTCATGCTGGTCGGCGCGGTGTGGCCGCCGTACAACTTCGCTATCACGCTCAAGGAGACGACGCTGTTGCTGTTCACCGGTCTCTCGGTCGCGGTCGCGTTCCGGGCCGGGATGTTCAACATCGGGACGCAGGGCCAACTCCTGTTGGGCGCGCTCGGGACCGCGCTGTCGGTCCTCTGGGTCGCGCCGTTCGTCCCTGTGAGCGTCCTCGGCGGACTGCTTCTCATCGCTATCGGCCTGCTGGTCGGCGCGCTAATCGGCGGGCTGTGGGGCGCGCTTCCCGGCGCGCTGAAGGCCTACGCCGACGCCAACGAGGTCATCACGACCATCATGCTCAACTTTGTGGCGACCGGCATCGCGTTCACGCTGGTCTCGGAGGTGTTCAAAGACCCCCAGAGTCAGACGGTCCAGACGCGGTCGATTCCGGCCTTCGCGCAGTTGCAGGCGGTCTTCTTCGACAGCACGGTCTTCTCGACGTTCGCGCTGGTCGGCGCGCTCGCGCTGGTCGGTGGCGTCTACTGGATGCTCAACGGGACGTCGTTCGGCTTCGACCTGCGGACCAGCGGCGTCCAACCCGACGCCGCCGAGTACGGCGGCGTCGATTCCAAGCGGATGATGGTCTCCAGCATGACCGTCTCGGGCGCGCTCGCGGGCCTCGGTGGCGCGGTCTACGTGCTGATGGTCGCCTCGCGCTGGCAGACCGGCATCCCGTCGCTGGGCTTCGACGGCATCACGGTCTCCATCCTCGCGGGCAACAACCCGCTGGGCGTGATTCCGGCGGCGCTGTTGTTCGGCGCGCTGAAGACCGGGAGCCTCGCCATTGAGTTCCAACTCGCGGTCCCCAAGGAACTGGTCGGGGTCCTGCGCGGACTCATCATCCTCTTCATCGCCATGCCGGAGTTCTTCCGGATGGTCGGTGCGCGCTTGGGGTTGGGCGACGAGCGACGGACGGTCGCGGCCGACGGCGGCGAGACGGGTCGAGCGAACGACGGTGGCTCGGAGACCGACGAGACGACAGACGGAACTACCGTCGGGGACGAAGGAGGTGACGAGCGATGAGTTACGCCGAACCCTCTCGCAAACAGCGGTGGCTCGCCGGTGCCGCGGTGTTGATAGTCGCCGCGCTCCTCGCGGTCGAACTCTTCTTCCCCGAGAGTCCGGTCTCGGAGATCGTCCGCATCGTGGACGCCAACTACGTCCGGTCGGTCCTGCGTCTCGCGGTGCCCATCGCGTTCGCGGCGCTCGGCGGTATCTTCGCCGAGAAGAGCGGCGTCATCAACATCGGGCTGGAGGGCCTGCTCATCATCTCGGCGTTCACCTCCATCGCGGTGGCCGGGACCATCAGCGGCGGGAACCCGACGCAACTGCAGTTGTGGATCGGGTTCTTCGCCGCGGTGCTGGCGAGCGTGCTGTTCGCGCTGCTGTTCGCGGTGGTCTGCATCGAGTTCAAGGCCGACCAGATCATCGCGGGGCTGGCGGTCTGGCTCATCGCGCTCGGCGTCGCGCCGTTCGCCAGTAAGGTCATCTGGGGGCAGGTCAACAGTCCGCCGGTCGCCACGCTGAACAACTTCGACTTCGTGGTCTTCGAGGCGAACCCGCCGGTCGTGATGATGCTGATTTCGGTCCCGGCGGCGTGGTGGGCGCTCAACCGGACCGCGTTCGGACGCTGGATAGAGGCCAGCGGCGAGAACCCGAAGGCGCTGGACACGGTGGGCGTGGACGTGCGGAAGGTCCGCTACTCGGGCGTTCTACTGTCCGGATTCTTCTCGGGACTCGGCGGTGCCGGCCTCGCCCTGGGGCGCGTCGGCCAGTTCATCGGCGGCGGCGAGACGATGATAAGCGGCCGGGGCTGGATCGGCATCACGGCCTACCTGTTCGGCAACTACAACCCGCTGGGCGCGTTCGGCGCGTCGTTCCTGTTCGCCAGTCTGGACGCGCTCCAGATTCGCCTCCAGCAACTGGGTTACTCCATTCCGAGCGAACTCATCGGCATCATTCCCTACGTGACGGTCATCGTCGTGCTGGCGTTCGTCGGCCGCACCCGGATTCCGGACGCGGCGGGCGACCACTACGAGTCCGGCGAGGAGTAGCGAACCGCGTCGGCGAACGCTTCGGCTTCTGTTCTCCGGATTCCGGCGTGAATCTCGATGACGGGCTTTACTATCGTGGGACCGTACTACCGTTGTGAAAGTCGAATCAGCGATGCGTCGCGTCCGCGACGCCGACGACGCCGACCCCACGGAGGCCGACGACCGCGACCAGCAGTACGAGATGTACCGGAAGACGTTCCGGGCGCTCGAAGACGTGACGCCCGACGACGACGACGAGGGAATCGCGGTCGTCGCCGACTGGATTATCGAACGACTGGAGACGGGTGACGGACGACCGAGTTCGAAGGCGGTGCGTCAACGAGCGCAGAAGTACTGCCGACAGAACGGCTACGAGGTGTCGAACAACGACTGGATGGGTCGGTAACGGGCCGACCCGAACCGCTCGGACCGACGCGAACCGCTCGCTGGCCCAACTCGCCGCGCTCGCCGGACCAGGTCGACGCTCGTTCCTCCGAGACGAACGAGCGACCGCGCCGTCGCGCGTCGTGGCGTCCGGGCGCTACTCCAGCATCTCCTCGGTGATGGTGTTGGGCAGGAGTTCGCCGAGGGCGTACTCGCTCGTCTCGTCGCCCCCTTCGTCGCAGACCACCGGCAGGTCGTCGTCGCAGAACTCCGCGAGCGTCTGGCGGCACATTCCGCAGGGAGTCACGCCGTCTCGCGCGCCGGAGCTGACCGCCAGCTCCGAGAAGTCGCGGTGGCCCTCCTTGACCGCCTCGGCGATAGCGACCTCCTCGGCGTGGAGCGAGTTACTGTAGTTGGCGTTCTCGATGTTACAGCCGACGTAGACGCTCCCGTCGGCCGTCCGGAGCGCCGCGCCGACCGTGTAATCCGAGTACGGGACGTGAGCCCGCTCCTGCACCTCGCGGGCGGCCTCGATGAGTTCGTCCATCGTGGCGGCCATTGACGGCCGCCGGTCAAATATCTCCCGTCTGCGTGCGGCGGTGTCGTCTCCGTTTTGCACTTTCGGGCGGCTTCATCCGCAGACACCCGACGGCGGACCGCCTCGACCCCGACCCGAAGGTTCAAATCCGAAGCTGGGACGAACCCCGCTCGGACGTTTCGCGCCGTTGCGGGCCAGATAGCTGGCGAGTCAGTCAGCAGTGTCGCTCGGCCGTACCGTCGTTCGCTGGCGGGACGACGATACTGCCCCATCCCGTAACGGCCAGTCCGACTACCCTGAGAGAGGGCTGTACCACGCAAGAAAATCGGGTCGCGGTGACGGAGCAACGTCGCCGCGACGCTAAGAGGGACCGTTTCCGGGCGGACCGCGAGAGGCTTGTCTGACCACCGGCCGGACAGTGACCACCGAACTGAACTGCCACTGCCGACTGCACAACGACCACCGACCGCGCTGAAGCCGACTCCGAGGAGTCACCGCACGGCACCCGCAACCGCTCCGCGACGGCTACCGCGAGCCTCACGCCTCCCCAGCCTCGCGGCCACATCCGCGGCCGCCGTCCACCGTCGGAAGCGAGTTCCGACGAGCCGTGCGCTCACGTCCGTTCGCACAGACCTCGCGCAGATGGGCGCGTCGCCAGCGGCGACGCACCCGCACGCGCCGGGTCGAATGTCGAAGCCATCGCGCCGGGGAGGAGGCGTAACTCGGCGCACGCCGAGCCGCCGCTATCTCGCTCCCGAGAGCGCGACGAACCCTTTAAGCCGCGCCGCCGAGTGAGCCTTCGGCATGACCGGCGACAGCGAAGACCCGAACGACGACGTGCAGTATCACATCGAGGTCGGCGAGGGCGACGTGGCCGACGCCGTGCTCCTGCCCGGCAACCCCGAGCGCATCGAGAAGATAACGCAGTTCTGGGACTCGGCCGACGAGATGGCCAGCCACCGCGAGTACCGGACCGTCACGGGCGACTACGAGGGGACGCCCATCAGCGTGACCTCGACGGGCATCGGGAGTCCCTCGGCCGCCATCGCGGTTGAGGAGTTAGCCCGCGTCGGGGCGGACACGTTCCTCCGGGTCGGCTCGTGCGGTGCCATCCAGCCCGACATGGAGGTCGGCGACCTCGTTATCTCGACGGGCGGCGTCCGTCAAGAGGGCACCAGCGACGCCTACGTCCGCGAGGACTACCCCGCCGTGGCGGACTACGAGGTCGTCTCCGCGCTCGTCGCCGCCGCGGAGCGCCTCGACTACGACTACCACACCGGCGTCACGATGAGCGCCGACAGCTTCTACGCCGGGCAGGGCCGCCCCGGATTCGAGGGCTTCGAGGCCGCCGGGAGCGACGAACTCGTCGAGAACCTCAAGGACGCGAACGTCAAGAACATCGAGATGGAGGCCAGCGCCATCATGACGCTCGCCAACATCTACGGGCTTCGGGCCGGTGCGGTCTGCTCGGTGTTCGCCAACCGCGAGACCGGCGAGTTCCTGACCGAGGGCGAGAACCGCGCCGCCGAGACCGCGAGCCTCGCGGTGAAACTCCTCGCGCAGATGGACGAGAAGAAGGCGGAAGCGGACGTGGACCGGTGGCATCCCGGTCTGAGTCTGGAGTGAGGAGATGACCGACCGCGACACCATCGCCACCTACCAGTCGGTCGCCGACGAGTACGAGGAGCGCCACCGCGACCGCTCGGTCGTCCGCGAACTGGTCGAGGAGTTCCTCGCGGCGCTCGACGTCGCGACCGACAGCGACGCCGCCCGCGTCGCCGACGTCGGCTGCGGTCCCGGCTGGGAGTCGGCCGCCTTCGCGGACCGCGGCCACGAGGTCGTCGGCGTGGACCTCACGCCCGCGTTCCTCCGCGACGCCGCCGACCGCGCGCCGAACGCGTCGTTCGCCCGGATGGACATGCGACGCCTCGGCGTCGCCAGCGACGCCTTCGACGGTCTCTGGGCCTGTGCGTCGTTCCTCCACGTTCCACGCGAGGACGCGCCCGCGACCCTCCGGGAGTTCCGGCGGGTGCTTCGACCCGGCGGAGTTCTCTGTCTCTCGGTCGCCCGCGGCGACGGCGAGACGGTCGGGGACACCTACGACGACGACCGGCGGCGCTTCACGCTGTACCGGGCCGACGAACTGCGGGAACTGGTCGCGGACGCGGGCTTCGAGGTGGAGTCGGTCGCAGACGGGGACTGGATTCAGGTGTTCGGACGAGCGTAGCTACTCGTCGTCTCCCGGCGCGCGGACCGAGAGGACGGGCACCTCCGACGTGCGGACGAGTTTCGCGGTCGTACTGCCGATGAAGTAGCGTTCGATACCGGTCCGGCCGTGGGTACCTATCGTTATCAGGTCCACGTCGTTCTCGTCGGCGTAGTCCAACAGCGTCGAAGCGGGGACGCCCTCCCGGACGTCGGTCACGGCGTCGAGTCCCGCCTCGCGGGCGCGCTCGGCGACTCGTTCGGTCGCGCTCTCCCCGCGAGCTTCGAGATCGTCGAACAGGTCGGTCGTCGAACCCACGTCCACGCCCTCCTCGGTCCACGAGTCGGCTCCGGTCGCCACGGCCTGCACGTTCACGACGTTGACCGCGTGGACGGTCGCGTCGTACCGCTCGGCGATGGCGAGACAGTGGTCCACCGCGACGTCGGCGCAGTCGCTCCCGTCGGTCGGAATCATCACGTCGTCGTACCCCTCGCCGACGACGCTCCGGTCGGTCACGTGCGCGGTGAACACCGGCACGTCCGAGAGGCGGACGACGCGCTCGGTCACGCTCCCGGTGGTGTAGCGTTGGATACCGGTCCGGCCGTGGGTGCCCATGAACACGATGTCCGCGTCGTTCTCGTCGGCGTATTCGAGGATGGCCTCGGCGGGCTTGCCCTCCACGACCGCGGTCCGCACGTCGTCGTCGGGGTCGGCGAGTTCCGCCGCGTCCGAAAGCGTCTCTCTGGCGCTATCTTCGAGTTGGCTGACGAACTCTTCGCTTACGCCGCCCGCGTTGAAGAGTCCGCCGGCCGACTGCACGTCCACGACGGTTATCAGGTGAACGGTCGCGCCGAACCGGCGCGCGAGGCCCAGAGCGTGTTCCGTGGCGCGTTCGGCGGGGTCGCTCCCGTCGGTGGGGACGAGGATGGTGTCGTACATGCGGTCTGTGGCTCGCTACGACGGGGCGACTCTTAAGAAAGGAGGGAGTTCTCAGTGGTAGGAATTCCGTTACAGCAAGTCGGCGTCCACGAGCCTATCGACCGCCTCGCCGATGCGCTCCTCGCTGTTGGCGTAGGAGATGCGGGCGTAGCCCGGCGCGCCGAACGCGCTCCCCGGCACGGTGGCGACGTGGGCCTGTTCGAGAGCCTGCTCGCACCACGTCTGGTCGTCCTCGGCGACCTCCATCATCAGGTAGAAAGCGCCGTCGGGTTCGGGGGCCGCGACGCCCTCGGCGTCGAGTCTGTCCAGCAGGAACTCGCGGCGCTCGGCGAACGCCTCGACCATCTCGCCGACCGACTCGTCGGTGTTTTCGAGGGCTTCGACGCCCGCGTGCTGGACGAAGTTGGTCGCACAGGAGACCGAATGGGAGTGGAGCTTTCCGGACTGGGAGACCAACTCTTCGGGACCGGCGTAGTAACCGAGTCGCCAGCCTGTCATCGAGTAGGCCTTCGAGAAGCCGTTGACGGTGACGGTCCGGTCGGCCATCCCCTCGAAGGTGCCGAGGCTGGTCGGGTCCGGTCCGTAGGTAATCTCCTGATAGATTTCGTCGCTGACGACGGTCACGTCGTGTTCGACCGCGAGGTCGGCGACGCCCGCGAGCGCGTCGTCGGAGTAGACCGCGCCGGTCGGGTTGTTCGGCGAGTTGACCACCAGCAGTTCGGTCTCGTTCGAGACGGCCTCGCCGAGTTCGTCCAGCGCGGGTTCGAGTTGGAAGTCGTAGGGCGCGAGGTCGACGCGGTTCAAGTCGCCCCCTGCGAGCTTGACCATCGCCTCGTAGGAGACCCACGCGGGGTCGAGCAGGACCACCTCGTCGCCGTCGTCCACGAGGGTCTGGACGACCTCGTAGAGCGCCTGCTTCGCGCCCGGCGTGACGACGACGTTCTCGGCCTCGTGGTCGAGACCGTCGGTCCGCAACTTCTCGGCGATGGCGGCCTTGAGTTGGGGAATCCCGTTGGAGGACGTGTAGCCGGTGTGGCCCGCGTCCATCGCCTCCTTCCCGGCCTCGACGACGTTTTCGGGCGTCGGGAAGTCGGGTTCGCCGACGCTGAGATCCACCACGTCCGCGCCCTCGGCCTCCAGTTCGGCCGCGAGGTTGCTGATGGCCAGCGTCGCGCTCGGTTCGACTCGTCGAATTCTGTCTGAAAAGTCCATCTTAGAGTTCCTCCGCGAGTTCGACCGCGGCGTCTACCGCCTCTTTGCCTTTGTCCACGCGCTCGCGG
Organism: Halorussus gelatinilyticus; assembly: GCF_023238445.1. GTDB lineage: Archaea > Halobacteriota > Halobacteria > Halobacteriales > Haladaptataceae > Halorussus > Halorussus gelatinilyticus. The sequence goes on from NZ_CP096658.1 coordinate 2,671,748, forward strand.
GCCTCCGCGGCCGACATCCCCGGCCCGCTCACGCCGAAGGTAACCGGCTTGTCGCGGTCGAGGCTCACGTCGGTCAGGCCCTGCGCGGCGGCGTCGGCGATGACTCGGTCGTGGTCGGTGTCGCCGGTCACTATCGTCCCGACCACCGCCACGGCGTCTATCTCCTCGCGCCGGGCCAACCGGTCGGCCGCCAGCGGCGCGTCGTACGCGCCGGGGACGCGGAGGGTCTCGACCACCTCGGCCCCGCGGTCGGCGGCGGCCTCGTGGGCGTGTTCTTCCATCTGGTCGGTGACTTCGCGGTTGAACCGCGAGACGACGAGACCGAGCGAAACCATGTCCGGGTGGAGGTCTGGCCGAGTAAAAGAACTACCGTTCTCCGGAAAACTTGTATCCCTCGGGATGCTTCCCGGAAACGATGACTGCAGACGAGAAGTCCGCGAACGCCCGGCGCTGGACCCCCGAGTCCGTGAGCGCCTTCGAGCGGGCGACGGGAACGCGCGCCGCGCTCGCGGTGCTGGCGGTGACGCTGTTGTCGCTGGCGCTCCGGTTCTTCGCGCTCGGGTCGCGGGTGTTCCACTGGGACGAGGGTCGGGTCGGCTACTGGATTCTTCGCTACGCCGAGAACGGCATCTGGGAGTACCACGCCGTCATCCACGGGCCGTTCCTCTATCACGTCAACAAGTACCTGTTCCAGTTGTTCGGCGCGAGCGACTTCGTGGCGCGCGTGCCGGTCGCGGTGGTCTCGGGACTCCTGCCGCTCACCGCGTGGCTGTTCCGCGAGCGACTCGACCGCGTCGAGATGGTCACGGTCGGTCTCTTCTTCGCGGCGAACCCCATCGTCCTCTACTACTCGCGGTTCATGCGCAACGACGTGCTTCTCGCGGCGTTCATGGTGTACGCGCTGGCGTTCTACGCCCGCCTGTTCGACACCCGCAAACCGCGATACCTCTACGCGGGGACGCTGATGCTCGCGCTGGCGTTCACGACGAAGGAGAACGTGCTGGTCTACGTCGTGACGTGGGTCGGCGCGGCGGTCCTCCTGCTCGACCACCGACTCCAACTCGTCGCCGGGGCCGACGACCGGAAGGCGTTCCTGCGCGAGCGGGCCCGCGAGACGTGGGACGCGCTCTGGCGCGACGGGTGGGCGCTCCACCTCGTCGCGGGACTCCTGTTTTTCTTCGCGGTCGTAATCTTCTTCTACGCGCCCCGGTCGCGGGGCATTCCGGAACCCGGCCTCTGGAAGGCGTTCTCGAATCCGGGGACGTTCCCCGCGGTAATCGAGGAAGCGACGGTCGGGTCGTGGGAGTCGTTCGTCGGCAAGTGGGGAGAGGGCAACCAGAAGTCGTACCTCGACACGTTCAAGTCGCTCGGGGCGGTCCTCTGGAAGAGTTCGGCCGCGCTGCTGGCGCTCGCGGGCGTCGGCTTCCTCGTGGACCGGTACGTCGGCGACGAGCCGCGCGACGTGGTGGCGTTCGCGTTCTACTGGGGTTTCGTCAGCATCCTCGGCTACCCCGTCATCGTGGAGAACGCCTTCCCGTGGGAGGTCGTCCACGCCGTCGTCCCGCTGGCGATTCCGGCGGGAGTCGGTCTCGCTATCCTCGTCCGGTGGGGAACCGAGGCCGTGACCGAGGGCGACGCGGTGAGCGCGACGCTGGCGGTCCTCCTCGTGTTGCTGGTCGCCGGGCAAGTCGCCACGACCGCGGCCACGACGACGTACATGCACCCGGCCGACCAGTACCTGGACGACGGCGAGTCCGAGCGGAACGCGCTCGTCCAGTACGGCCAACCCGCGGAGGGCATCCGGCCGACGCTCGAACGCGTGCGCTACGCCGCGACCCACAACGAGGGAACCGACGTGCTGTACTACGGCTCGGACTTCTACGTCGCCGACGAGTCCCAGAACGACAGGTGGGCCGCGGGCGGCGGGTGGTACGACCGCCTGCCGCTCCCGTGGTACACCGAGCAATACGGCGCGAAGGTAGACAGCACGACCGACCTGCAGGAAATCGGCTCGAACCCGCCGCCGGTCGTAATCGCCCGCGCCGGTGACCGACAGGCCGTCGCCCAGCGACTCGACGGCTACCGAGCCTTCGAGGAGGAACTGACTCTCTGGGGGAGCGAGACGGTCTTCTTCGTGGACGAGGATTCGCTTCCGCCCGAGCAACGCGGCGGGTCCGTCTGAGCAGCGGCCGAACTGAATAGCCACGTTCTTGTACAACTCCCGGCCGAGTTGGCAAATCTTATGCAGGGGCGTCTACAACTGCCGACCAGATGAGCGACAGCGAGATGATTGGCGTCGTCGGCGGGGGACAGCTCGGTCGGATGCTGGCGGAGGCGGCAGCGCCGCTCGGCGTCGAGGTGGTCGTCCTCGACCCCACGTCCGAGTGCCCGGCATCGCCGGTCGCCCGCGACCAGATCGTCGGCGACTTCGACGACGAGGAGGGAATCCGGGAGTTGGCCGCGCGCGCGGACTACTTGACGTACGAAATCGAGTTGGCCGACCCGGACGTGCTGGAACGGGTCGCCGACGAGTACGACGTGCCCGTCAACCCCGACCCCGAGACGCTCCGGACGATTCAGGACAAGTTGGTGCAGAACCGCGCCCTGCGAGACGCCGGGGTGCCGGTGCCGGACTTCCGGCGAGTGGACGACCGCGAGGACCTGCTGGACGCAATCGAGGAGTTCGGCTACCCCGTGATGCTCAAGGCCCGCGAAGGCGGCTACGACGGCCGGGGGAACGTCCCCGTCGCGGACGAGAGCGAAGTCGAGGACGCCCTCGAACAGGTCGAGGGCGGCGCGGTGGTCGAGGAGTTCGTGGACTTCGAGCGCGAGGTGTCGATAATCGGCGTGAAGGGCACAGACGGCGAGACCGCGACCTTCCCGCTCGGCGAGAACGTCCACCGCGAGGAGATTCTGCGCGAGACGGTCGTTCCGGCCAGAACGAGCGAGGCCGTCGCCGAGCGCGCCCGCGAGGTCGCCGAGGACGTGCTGGAGATGCTGTCGGGGCGGGGCGTCTACGGTATCGAGCTGTTCGAGACCAGCGAAGGAGAAATCCTCGTGAACGAAATCGCCCCGCGGCCGCACAACTCGGGCCACTACACCATCGAGGGCGCGCTGACCTCACAGTTCGAACAGCACGCCCGCGCCGTGACGGGCCGACCGCTGGGCGCGACCGACCTCAGGAGTCCCGTGGTCTCGGCGAACCTGCTGGGCGACGGCGACGAGCGCCGGGACGCGAACCCGGCCGGCGACGAGGCGATTCTGGCCCATCCGGGCGCGAGCATCCACTGGTACGGGAAACACGAGGTGTACCCCCTGCGGAAGATGGGCCACTTCACGGTGGTCGGCGAGGCGCGAAGCGGTTCGCCGGACGAGGCGGACGACGAGACGACCGACGAACTACTCCGCGCGGCCCGCGACCTGCGCGACGAGGTGACTTTCGAATGAGCGACGACGAACTCCGGACTCTCATCGACGACCTGCGAGCGGAGGCACAGCGCGACAGGGACCCCGAGGCGACGCCGGAAATCGGCATCGTGATGGGGAGCGACTCGGACCTCGACGTGATGGCGGGGTCCGAGGAGGGACGGCCCGGAGCCTACGACGCCCTGACCGAACTGGGCTTCGAGGAAGTGACCGACTACGACGACCCGCCCGAGGCCCGATTCACCTTCGAGACGTACGTCGTGTCGGCCCACCGGACGCCAGAACTGATGTACGCCTACGCCGAGACCGCCGAGGAGCGCGGTCTGGACGTGATAATCGCGGGGGCCGGCGGCAAGTCCGCGGACCTGCCGAACATGACCGCTTCCATCGCCTACCCGCTCCCGGTCGTCGGCGTGCCGGTCCAAGAGAAGTCCCTGCCCTCGGTCGTGGGGATGCCGCAGGGCGCACCGCTCGTCGCGGTGGACGCGGGCAAGTCGTTCAACGCGGCGCTGTCGGCGGTCCAGATGCTCTCGCGCCAGCACGACGAACTGCGCGAGCGACTGGTCGAGTACCACGACGACTTGCAGGCGGGCGTCGCGGACGTGTCCCGGCGACTCCACGAGGAGGGGACGCCGGGCTTCCGCGAGTCGAACGAGTGAACCCGAGCGACCGCGAGGCGGGTGATTGGGTCCCCGGCCGGTCGTAATCGCTCGTTTCTGGTCGATGAAAGTCTCTAGAAGTGCGCCGTAGTTCTTTCAGAACGGTAGCGTGGTATCTATCGGCCCGTGCCGCGCGACGACGCTCGGACGATTCGGTAGCAATCGGTTTTCTCCGTGCGCGTGCGAGCGCATCGCCTCGCTGGCAGCGAGGCGACGCGCCCGCAAAGGAGTTCACCGCCGGAAACCGTGGCACTCGACCGCTCGGGAACGACGACCGCTCTCGGAGGCGGTGGTCGAGTCGGCGCGCAGTTTGCGGGAGTCGGCGTGCAGTTCGCGAGAACTAACAGAACCGACCGACCGGGCGACCGTCCCGACCCCGATATCCGACGCGTCCGACCGTTTCGTCGCTCGTTCGGCCGGTTTGATGGGCTTAACGTCAGGAATTTGGTATCGCGCTGTGTCGGTTCCGAAGACGCTCCCCCTCGGAACCGCGACTCCGACGCGAAATATCCGCTTTCCCGACAGTATCCGTCAAGCCGACGAACGGGGGTTGAGGCCGCCAGATTCGTCCGAATCGCAAGAATCAACGCTTATGAGGGTGCGCTCATAATCTCGGGATGGTAGGAGAATATCCGCATGAATCCATGGATAGCTATTGGCGCGTTAGCGCTGGTGGGGCTGTTGATACCGCTCGGGATGATGGCGGTCTCCAGCCTCATTCGGCCGACCGTGCCCGAAAAAGGTAAAACCGCCACCTACGAGAGCGGCGAGGTGCCGACGGGCGGCACGCGAATCCGATTCAACATACAGTACTACATGGTCGCGTTGCTGTTCGTCGTCTTCGACATCGAGACCGTCCTCATCTTCCCTTGGACGGTCATCTACAGGAACGCGGTCTCGATGGACGGCGTCGGGCTGACGAATGCGCTGGCCCCGATGTTGCTGTTCATCGCCGTTCTCGTCGTCGGTCTCGGCTGGGCGTGGCGTAACGGTGCCGTACGGTGGGTGCGCAATCCCGACCGTTCGCAACGGAGCGTGGATAGATAATGAGCAACGAACCACGGGACACGATTCACAGTAGTACAGCCCCGCAGACCAAGACTCGCGAAGCCCGGATGGAGGGCGTGGACAACCGGTTCAACTCGAAGCTTCGGGAGGCGTTCGGCTCGTCGCCGTTCATCCTCACGAAGTTCGACAAGTTCATGAACTGGGTTCGGGGGTCGTCGATGTTCATGCTGCAGTTCGGTATCGCGTGCTGCAGCATCGAGATGATGCACACCTACGCGGTCAAACACGACCTCGACCGATTCGGCGCGGGCGTGCCGCGCGCGTCGCCGCGACAGGCCGACGTGATGATCGTGCCGGGGACCATCGTCTCGAAGTTCGCCCCCCGGATGAAGCGCGTCTACGACCAGATGCCCGAGCCCAAGTTCGTCGTCAACATGGGGTCGTGTTCCATCTCGGGCGGCCCGTTCCAGGAGGGCTACAACGTCATCAAGGGTGCCGAGGAGGTCATTCCGGTGGACATCCACGTCCCCGGCTGTCCGCCCCGCCCCGAGGCGCTGGTCTACGGCGTCGCCAAGCTGCAGGAGCGCGTCGCCAACGGCGAGACCAGTCCGGTGACGGTCAAGCCCTACGAGCTGGAGGAGTTCGGCGACCTCGAACGCGACGAACTCATCGACAAGCTCGCCGACGACATCGACGAGGACACCCTCGTCATGCGCTACAACTGGGCTGATTCGCCATGAGTTCCCAAGAGAAGACACCCGAGGGGGACCTTCCGGCGGTCGAGGGCGTCGATTACGACGCCATCGAGGCGATGCTCGGCGAGCGCGTCCTCGGACGCGAGAGCCACCTCAACGCCGAGGGGTTCGTCGTCCGACCCGACGAAGTCGAGGAGACGCTCGAAATCCTGCGCAACGAGGCCGGATTCGACCACCTCTCGATGCTCACCGCGCAGGACTACCCGGACCGCTACGAGAGCATCTACCACCTCAAGAAGTACGACGACCCGACCCAGGAAGTCAGCGTCGTCGTCCCCACCGACCCGGAGAACCCGACCAGCGAGTCGGCGGCGTCGGTGTACAAGACCGCGGAGTGGCACGAGCGCGAGGCCTACGATCTCGTGGGCGTCGAGTACGAGAACCACCCGGACCTGCGGCGCATCCTCCTGCCCGAGACGTGGCAGGGTCACCCGCTGAGTGGTGACTACGATCAGGACAAACCGCAACTCGTCACGTTGCAGGAACACGTCAACCCGCTCGCCGAGAGCCAAGAGGACAGCGAGTCGGACACGATGTTCCTGAACATCGGGCCCCACCACCCCGCGACTCACGGCGTCCTGCACGTCAAGACCGTCCTCGACGGCGAGCAGGTCGCGGACGTGGAACCCGACATCGGCTACCTCCACCGCTGCGAGGAGCAGATGTGTCAGAACGGGACCTACCGCCACCAGATCATGCCGTACCCCGACCGCTGGGACTACGCGTCGGCGGGCCTGCTCAACGAGTGGGCCTACGCCCGCGTGGCGGAGGACCTCAACGACATCGAGGTGCCCGAGTACGCCCAGATAATCCGGACGATGAGCGCCGAGCTGTGTCGCATCGCGTCGCACATGCTCGCGCTCGGGACGTTCTGTCTGGACATCTACGGCGACTTCACGGCCATCTTCATGTACGCCATGCGCGACCGGGAGAAGGTTCAGAACCTTCTGGAGGACCTGACCGGCCAGCGCATGATGTTCAACTACTTCCGGCTGGGCGGGGTCGTCTGGGACCTTCCGGAACCCCGCGAGGAGTTCTTCGGCAAGATCCGGGACTTCCTCGACGACCTGCCGGAGACTCTGGAGGAGTACCACGACCTCATCACGGGCAACGAGATTTTCCAGAAGCGCACCATCGACACGGGCGTCCTCACGCCCGAGAAGGCCAAGCAGTACGGCTGTACGGGACCGGTCGCCCGCGGGTCGGGCGTCGATTACGACCTGCGGCGCGACGACCCCTACGGCTACTACGACGAACTCGACTGGGACGTCGTGACCGAAGACGGCTGTGACAACTTTGCGCGCCTCCTCGTCCGGATGCGAGAGGTCGAGGAGTCGGCGAAGATAATCAGCCAGTGCGTGGACCTGCTCGAAGACTGGCCCGAGGACGAGCGCGACATTCAGGCGAACGTCCCGCGGACGCTCAAGCCCGACCCCGACACGGAAGTCTACCGCGCCGTCGAAGGCGCGAAGGGCGAACTGGGCATCTACATCCGGTCGGACGGCACCGACAAACCCGGCCGGTTCAAGATTCGCAGTCCGTGTTTCAACAACCTCCACTCGCTGGAGGAGATGGCCGAGGGCGAGTACGTGCCCGACCTCGTGGCCGCGCTGGGTAGCCTCGACGTGATTCTCGGGGAGGTGGACCGCTGATGTTCGACCTCCTTCCGCTCCAAGCGCAGGCAGAACCGCTGCTGCCCGAGACCATCGGAAAGTGGCTGTTCGGCGCGAACATGGCCCCGTGGCAGGAGGCCGTCGCGGCGTTCCTCGCCGCGTTCCTCATCGGCAACATCATGCTGGCGATGACCGGCGTCGCCGGGCCGTGGGCCAAGCGGAAGATCACCGCCGCGTTCACCGACCGCATCGCGGTCAACCGCCACGGTCCCGCGGGCCTGCTCATCATCGTGGCCGACGCGGTCCGCCTGCTCGGCAAGGAACTCATCATACCGGACGGTGCGGACCGACCGGCGTTCGACCTCGCGCCCATCGTGATGGCCGGGTCGGCGCTGCTCGGGTTCGCGGTCATCCCGATGGGACATCTCTTCGGCGTCAACCTGCATCTGGCCGACCCCGAAATCGGGATGGCCTACGTGTTCGCGGTCGCCTCCATCGCAACGCTCGCGCTGGCGATGGCGGGCTACGCGTCGAACAACAAGTACTCGCTGATGGGCGGTCTGCGCGCCATCGCGCAGAACATCGCCTACGAGATTCCGCTGGTCCTGACCGCGGCGTCGGTCGTGCTGTTCACCGACTCGCTCCGGATGAGTACGATAGTCGCGGCCCAGCAGCAACCGCTCTTCACTATCGCCGGAATCACGATTCCGTCGTGGTTCGCGTTCGTCAACCCGTTCGCGTTCGTCCTGTTCGTGGTGGCGAACCTCGCGGAGGTCGGCCGGAACCCGTTCGACATTCCGGAAGCGCCGACCGAGATCGTCGCCGGATACCAGACCGAGTACTCGTCGGTGTACTTCGTGCTGTTCTACCTCGGCGAGTTCCTCCACATCTTCCTCGGCGGCGCTATTATCGCGACGCTGTTCCTCGGCGGCGCGAGCGGCCCGTTCCTGCCGGAGTCGCTGAACTTCGTCTGGTTCGTCGTGAAGATCTGGGCCGTCTTCCTGTTCACGCAGTGGGCGCGGTCGGCGGTGCCCCGCGTCCGCATCGACCAACTCATCGAGATCGGCTGGAAGGGCATGCTCGTGTTGAGCTTCGCTAACCTCGTCCTGACGGCCGTCATCGTCGGGGTGATGCTCTAATGATCGGAGTACTGAAATCAATGGCGACGACGCTGAAGCACGCACTGGACGGGTCCACGTTCACGGTCGAGTACCCGGAAGTGGCACCCGAAGTAAGCCCCCGATTCCGCGGGGTCCACAAGTTCAGCCAAGAGCGCTGCATCTGGTGTCGTCAGTGCGAGAACGTCTGTCCGAACGACACGATTCAGATCGTTCAGGACGACCAGCGCAACGGCGAGCAGTACAACCTCCACATCGGACAGTGCATCTACTGTCGGCTGTGCGAGGAGGTCTGTCCGGTGGACGCCATTCTGCTCACGGAGAACTTCGAGTTCACGGGCGACACCAAAGACGACCTCGTGTACAACAAAGAGCAGTTGAAGAACGTCCCGTGGTACAAGGACTTAGACCCCCTCGAATCCCGCGAACCCGACCGGGGCGCGTGGATCGGCGAGGGCGAAGGCGAGGTGGACTACCAGTAGTCCATCTCGAAACGTTAAAAGGACGAATACGAGAATTTCAAGGTGACTGAAATGGCATACGAGCTACTCACGTTCGGGCTGTTCGCTCTCGTCACGATAGCGAGCAGTCTGGGCGTCGTCCTGGTGCGGGACGTTTGGCACTCCGCGTTACTGCTGGGTGTCGCGCTGATCTCCGTCGCTGTACATTACGTGATGTTACAAGCGGAGTTCCTCGCGGCCATGCAGATACTCGTCTACGTAGGCGGGGTGTTGGTGCTCATCACGTTCGCCGTGATGCTCACGCGCCAGGCCAAGACAGGTGAATCGAAAGAGGAGGTGACCGACGTATGAGCGACTACGACGACGACAGAGCCGAACGCGGACTCAGCGTCGAACCGGACACCGACGATAGAGAACGCAAGTGGCCCGGCGTGGCCGCGGTCGCGCTCTTCGCGGTGATGGCGTGGCTCTTCGTCGGAGCGGAGTTCGGCGAGGCCGCCGGCTTCCCCGACGGACCCTCGATTACCGCGAGCATCGGCTACGCGATGTTCAACATCAACGCGCAGAACGCCGTGCCGAGCGAAGGGATGCTCGTCGTGTTCGAGATTATCGACCTCGTGCTGGTCGCGGCGCTGGTCGGCGCGGTCATGCTGGCCCGGCGCGACGACGGCGGCGAGATTACCTCGGCCCTGCGCTCGGACGCGGTCGAGCAGGAGCCCTCGCCCGGCGAAGTCGTCGCCGACGGGGGTACCGAACCGACGGACTCGACGGGAGGTGAGCAGTGATGGTTCCGGTTCAGTACTACCTCCTGCTCTCGGCCGCCGTGTTCTGTATCGGCGTGTTCGGCATCCTGACCCGGCGGAACGCGCTGCTGTTCCTGATGAGCGTGGAGCTACTGCTGAACGCGGCGAACATCAACCTCGTCGCGTTCTCGAACTTCCACGGCAATCTGACGGGCCAGACGTTCAGCCTGTTCACGCTGGCGCTGGCGGCCGCGGAGGTCGCGGTCGGCATCGGCATCATCCTCGTGTTGTATCGTAACTTCAAGGACGTGGACGTGAACGAAGCGACGACGATGAGGTGGTAAACGTATGGCAGCACTCCCCTTCGAACTGGCACCGGCCATCGCGGCCCTGCCGTTCGTATCGTTCCTGATCGCGTTGCTCGTCGGAGCGTTCGCTCCGCGACTGCTCCCCAAGGGCGGGGCGATTCCGGGCATCCTCGCAACGGGCGGCTCGCTCCTGCTGTCGCTGTGGGCGTTCCTGACCGTCTCGGGCGGCCAGACGTACCACGAGTACATCACGTGGGTAGCGGGCGCAGGCGAAGCGACGTTCGACCTGCATCTGGGCATTCTGCTCGACCCGCTCTCGACGATGATGCTCATCATCGTCTCGCTGGTCGCGTTCCTCGTCCACATCTTCAGCCTCGGCTACATGAACGACGAGGGCGAGACGGGGCTGCCCCGGTACTACGCCGGTCTGGGCCTGTTCACCGCGAGCATGCTCTCGTTCGTGTTCGCGGACAACCTGCTCATGGCGTTCATGTTCTTCGAGCTGGTGGGCCTGTGTTCGTTCCTGCTCATCGGCTTCTGGTTCCGCGACGCGGCCCCGCCGAGCGCGGCGAAGAAGGCGTTCCTCGTCACCCGGTTCGGCGACTACTTCTTCCTCGTCGGACTGGTCGGCGTCTTCGCCACCTTCGGCACGTCGATGTTCGTGCCGACCGAGGGCGAACACGCGATTCACTCGTTCCCCCACATGGCCGAACTCGCCCTCCTCGAGGGCGAAACCGCCGGGATAACGACGTATCTCGGTCTCGACCCCCAGACGTGGTTCGCGGTCCTCGGACTGCTCATCCTCGGCGGCGTCGTCGGCAAGTCCGCGCAGTTCCCCCTGCACACGTGGCTGCCCGACGCCATGGAGGGCCCGACCCCGGTCTCCGCGCTGATTCACGCGGCGACGATGGTCGCGGCGGGCGTCTACCTCGTCGCGCGCATCTACGGGTTCTACGCCCTGCTGCCGAACGTGCTGGCGCTCATCGCGTTCGTCGGCGGCTTCACGGCGCTGTTCGCGGCGACGATGGGCGTCGTCAAGAAGGAGATAAAGCAGGTGCTGGCGTACTCGACCATCTCCCAGTACGGCTACATGATGCTCGGACTGGGCGCTGGCGGCTACGTCGCGGCGACCTTCCACCTGATGACCCACGCGTTCTTCAAGGCGCTGCTGTTCCTCGGCGCGGGGTCTGTCATCATCGCGATGCACCACAACGAGAACATGTGGGACATGGGTGGCCTGAAGGACCGCATGCCCGTGACCTACTACGCGTTCCTCTCGGGGTCGCTCGCGCTCGCGGGCATCGTCCCGTTCTCGGGCTTCTGGTCGAAGGACGAGATTCTGTTCGAGGCGCTGGCTCGCGGGATGGAGAACCCGATTCTCCTCGCCGCGTACGCGATGGGTCTGCTCGCGGTGTTCTTCACCGGGTTCTACACCTTCCGAATGGTCGCGTTGACCTTCCACGGTGAACCCCGGTCCGACACCGCACGCGACCCCCACGGCGTGCGCTGGAACGTGAAGGGACCGCTCGCGGTCCTCGGAATTCTGGCCGCGGTGGCCGGACTGGTCAACATGACCCCGGTCGCGGAACTGACGGGTCTGCACATCGAGTACCTGCACAACTGGCTCGGTGGCCCGCTCGAAGCGACCTCGGTCCACACCTACACGCACATCCTCGAAGAGGCCGGCGTCCACCACGCGGAACTCTCGCCCATCCTGCCCGGCCTCGTCTCGCTGGCGCTGGCGCTCGCGGGTGCCGGACTCGCGTGGAAGCTCTACGCCGTGCCGGACCCCGACGAACACACGGACAAGCTGGGCGGCGCGAAGACGGTGTTATTCAACAACTACTACCAAGACGAGTATCAGGTCTGGCTCGCGACCGGTCTCACCCTGCCGCTGGCCCGCGCCGCGGACAAGTTCGACCAGGGCGTCATCGACGGCGTCGTGGACGGCGTCTCCAGCGTGAGCCTGACGGGTGGCGACCGCATCAAGCGAATCCAGACCGGCGTGGTGTCGAACTACGCCTTCCTGCTGACGGCGAGCTTCGTCGTCCTGCTCGTCGTTCTCGGACTCGTTGGAGGTTGGTTCTGAATGTGGATTGAAGCACTCATCGCGGTGACGCTGGTGAGCGCGTTCGCGGTGGTCCTCGCCCCGAACAAGGTGGCGGGCAAGCTCGCGTTCGCGCTCAGCCTGCTCCCGCTCGTCGGGAGCCTCTGGATGTACAGCACGTACGAGGCCAGCGGTAACGCCCTCTTGGAGGGCAGCGAACTGGCCTTCGAGACGAACGCAGAGTGGGTCACCGCGGGACCGTACGCGCTGAACTGGCACGTCGGTCTCGACGGCATCAGCATGCCGCTGGTCGCGCTGACCACGGTGCTGACGTCGCTGGCCCTGCTGGCGTCGTGGACCCCCATCGACGAGCGTCAGAGCCAGTTCTACGGCCTGATGCTGTTCCTGGAGGCGAGCCTGTTGGGCGTCTTCTCGGCGCTCGACTTCTTCGTCTGGTTCGTCTTCTGGGAGATGGTGCTGGTCCCGATGTACGTTCTCATCGGCGTCTGGGGCGGCCCGCGCCGCAAGTACGCGGCCATCAAGATGTTCGTCTACACGAACATCGCGTCCCTCGTGATGTTCATCGGGTTCATCGCGCTGGTGTTCGGGCTCGGCGACTCGGTGACGAGCCTCGACATGCCCGCCATCGCGCAGGCGCTCCGCGCGGGCGAACTCGGCGGTCTCGGCCCGGTCAGCGCGGGCACCCTGAAGGTGGCGGCGTTCGTCGCCATGTTCGCCGGGTTCGCGGTGAAGGTCCCGGTCGTCCCGTTCCACACGTGGCTGCCGGACGCCCACGTCGAGGCCCCGACGCCGGTCTCCATCATGCTGGCCGGGGTCCTGCTGAAGATGGGTACATACGCCCTGCTCCGGTTCAACTTCACGATGCTGCCGAACGTGGCGCAGAACAACGCGCCCATCATCGCGCTGTTCGCGGTCGTCAGCGTCATCTACGGCGCGATGCTGGCGCTGGCCCAGTCGGACCTCAAGCGCATCGTGGCGTACTCCTCGGTCTCCTCGATGGGGTACGTGATTCTGGGCCTCGTCGCGTACACGCTGTACGGCATGGGCGGCGCGACCTTCCAGATGGTCGCCCACGGTCTCATCTCGGGACTGATGTTCATGTCGGTCGGCGTCATCTACAACACGACCCACACCCGGATGGTCTCGGACATGTCCGGGCTGGCGAGCAAGATGCCGTTCACCGTCGCGGTGTTCGTCGCGGGCGCGTTCGGCTACATGGGCCTGCCGCTGATGGCCGGCTTCGCCGCGGAGCTGTTCATCTTCCTCGGCTCGTTCGGCGCGTTCGCCGGCTCGGTGTGGTTCACGGCCGCCGCGATGTTCGGCATCGTCGTGGTCGCGGGCTACCTCCTGTTCGCCATGCAGCGCACGCTGTTCGGACCGTTCGAGTTGGAGACCGACTACGAGGTCGGCCCGGCCGCGTTCCACGACGTGGCCCCGCTCGTGGTCCTCATCCTGCTGGTCATCCTGCTGGGCGTCGAACCGAGTATCTTCTACACGATGATTCAGGACGCAGTGAATCCGCTGGTTCCGCCGGTCGGAGGTGGTGCATAGATGGCGTTCCAACTACCGACGTGGATGGCGCTCGGTCCGACGCTCGCGCTCGCGCTGACCGGTCTCCTGCTGTTGGTGTTCGACAGCATCACGCCCAGTTCGACCGACCGGGGGCTGCTGGCCGGGACCGCGACTCTCGGGTCGCTGGTCGCGGTCGGTCTCTCGGCGTGGTACCTGCTGGCTGGCACGGGCAGCGAGCCGATCGTCCTCTACGGAGACGCGCTCGTCGTCGACACGATGAGCCTGTTCTTCACCTTCGTGTTCGCCAGCGTGACCGCGCTGGTGTCGGTCGCTAGCTTCGACTACCTGCGCGACCACTCCTACCAGGCGGAGTACTACGCGCTGGTCACGCTCGCCGCGACGGGGATGACGCTGATGGCGTCCGCGAACAGCCTCGCGGTCGTGTTCGTCAGCCTCGAACTCTCCAGCCTGCCGTCGTTCGCGCTGGTCGCCATCCTCAAGAGGAACCGCGGGAGCGTCGAGGCCGGACTCAAGTACTTCCTCATCGGAGCGCTGTCGTCGGCCATCCTCGCCTACGGCATCAGTCTGGTCTACGGCGTCACCGGTTCGCTCCTGCTGCCCGAAATCGCCAGTTCGGTCGGCGGAACCGACCTGACCGGCGTGCTGGGGCTGGGCGTCCTGATGATGCTCGGCGGGTTCGCCTACAAGACCTCCGTGGTGCCGTTCCACTTCTGGGCACCCGAGGCCTACGAAGGCGCGCCCGCGCCCATCTCGGCGTTCCTCTCGTCGGCCTCGAAGGCCGCCGGGTTCGCCGTCGCGTTCCGCGTGTTCGTCGTCGCGTTCCCCATCCAGCAGTTGGTCACGGGAGCCGCGACGGGCGTGGACTGGGTCCTCGCGGCCCAGATTCTCGCCGTCGTGACGATGACGCTCGGTAACTTCGCGGCCGCCACGCAGGACACGGTCAAGCGGATGCTCGCGTACTCGTCGGTCGGGCACGCGGGCTACGTCCTCATCGGTCTCGCCGCGCTGTCGGGCGGGAACAACGCGTTCGTGCTGGCCGGCGGGATGAGCCACCTGCTCGTCTACGGGTTCATGAACACGGGCGCGTTCCTGTTCATCGCCCTGACCGAGTACTGGTCGGTCGGCCGCCGGTTCGAGGACTTCAACGGGCTGGCCTCGCAGGCACCGTTCGCCTGCACGGTCATGACCCTGTTCCTGTTCAACCTCGCGGGCCTGCCGGTCGGCGGCGGGTTCATGAGCAAGTACTTCCTGTTCGGCGCCGCGGTCGGTGCCGGATTCTGGTGGCTCGCGGCCGTGGGTGCCATCAACAGCGCGCTGTCGCTGTACTACTACTCGCGCGTCGTGAAGGCGATGTGGATAGAGGACGCCTCGGGCGAGTTCGACATCGAGTCCAAGCCCGCGGGCCTCTACGCCGCGCTGGCCGCCGCCGCCGTCGTGACCGTGCTGCTGTTGCCCGGATTCGGTCCGGTCTGGCAGTACGCGACCGAGGCCGCCGAGGCCATCGTGGCCTGACGGAGCGACCTCGACTCTTCGCGGTTCGATTTTTCCGGTCTGTTTCTCGCCGAGCCGCCGCGACGCCGAGACTCTGAGACCGCGAGACCGGTCGAAAAACTCCGTACGCCGACCGCAAAGCGACCGTAGACGGTAGACTTTAGGCCGCGCAACGGGAACCCGCGGGTAGAATGGTTTCGCGGCTGGTGCTGGGGTGTGGAACCGTCGGTCAGACCCTCGTAGAGGCGATAGCCGACGGCGAACACAGCATGCTGGTCGTAGACGACGCCGAGAGCCGCATCGACGCGCTCCGCGAGGAGGGCGTCTCCGCGACGCTCGGGGACCCGACCGACCGCGAGACCGTGCGCGCGGGTGTCGAGGGCGCGGAAGTCGTCGTCGTCGCCGACCGCGACCCCGCGGCCAACCGCGAGGCCGCCGAACTCGCGGCGGAGCTGTTCCCCGAGGCGTACATCATCGGCTACCTCGGCGAGGACTGCGACTCCGACCAGCGCGAGACGATAGCCGCGCTGGCCGACCACGTCATCGACCCGACCGCAGCGTTGGTCGAGCAGGTGCTGGCGGTGGCGACCGGCGACCACGCGATTCGGACCGTCAACCTCCGGCGGGCGATTCGACGCATCGACGGCACGCTCGCGGTGTTCATGCACGACAACCCCGACCCCGACGCCATCGCCAGCGCGGTCGCGCTCTGTCGCGTCGCCGAGGAGATCGGCGTCGAGGCGGTCCCCTGCTACTTCGGCGACATCTCCCATCAGGAGAACCGGGCGTTCGTCAACCTGCTGGAGTTGGACCTCCGGAACTTCGCGGCGGGCGAGGCGGTGGACTTCGAGGAGTTCGGCGGCATCGCGCTCGTCGACCACTCCCGGCCGGGCGTCAACGACCAACTGCCCGAAGACACCGAGGTGGACATCGTTATCGACCACCATCCGCCGAAGGAGCCCCCCGAAGCCGACTTCGTGGACCTCCGGAGCGACGTGGGCGCGACCTCGACCCTGCTGGCCGAACACATCCAGCGGCTCGGCATCGACCTCTCCGAGGAGGTGGCGACCGGTCTCCTCTACGGCATCCGCGTGGACACGAAGGACTTCTCGCGGGAGGTCTCGACCGCCGACTTCGAGGCGGCGTCGCACCTCCTGCCCCACGCCGACGTGGGGACGCTCGAACGGGTCGAGAGCCCGTCGGTCAGCCCCGACACGTTCGAGACCATCGCGCGCGCCATCCGGAATCGCCGCGTCGAGGGGACCGTGCTGGCGTCCTGCGTCGGGTCGCTGTCGGACCGCGACGCGCTCGCGCAGGCGGCCGACCACCTGCTCGACATGGAGTCCATCACGACGACGCTGGTCTACGGGTTCCGCGACGGCACGGTGTACGTCTCGGCGCGCGCCCGCGGGACCGACGTGGACCTCGGCGAGACGCTCCGTTCGGCGTTCGACCAGATCGGGAGCGCGGGCGGCCACGCCGACATGGCGGGCGCCCAGATTCCGCTCGGTCTCCTCGGCGCGGTCGAAGACGAAGAGGAGGCCTCGCTCACGACCGTCGTCAGCGACGTCATCACCTCGCGGTTCTTCGAGACGATTCGATCGACGCCGGGAAGCGACGGCGAGTACGCCCACGGCGGCGACGCGAGTTTCGAGGCGACCGTCGTCGACCCGGAGGACTGACCGGCGAGCGCCGTTCCGAGACCGTACTCACACGTCTGAGAACTCCCTAAACTCGTTTCGGAACGGCAGAACACAGTTTCATCCGTGGGCGACGCGGTGCTGTGCGTTACGTTTCGAGAGGCGTCGGCATCGGTTCGTTTCGCGGTCACCACACGGTAGCGGTCACGGTGCAGAGCGGTGACGGCAACGACTTCCGCAGCGCCGCAAGCCGACGTTCCCGCCGTCCACCGTCCCGGCCCCGAAAACGCCCACCAAGTATTCCTCCGAAAATCACGTCAGGAGTGCCATGAGCATCACGCAGTCGATGCACGACATCGACCGCGCCGTCCGGGACGTCGGAACCCGAGACGAGTACGAGGCTGACGAGGAAGGCCGGTCGCCTCGACGGGTCTACGAGAGGTCCATCGAGGAGGTCGGCGAGGTCGCGGGCAAGACGGAAGCCGAGCGCATGGCGTTGTGGATAGAGACGACGATTCGGAACGAGCAGGCGCTCCCCTCCGCCGAGCGCGTCCGCGAGGAGGGCGCGGACATCTGCCGCGACGTGGACGAGTCGGTGTCGGGGAACGACTGGCTGAACGCGTGAGAGTCGGATTTACAGCCACAGCGTCGAAAGGGTAGAACGCCTCGAAGGCCCCCGGTCGCTGCCGGTCGCTCAGACGACTGCACCGACGCCAGCGACCGGTCCCTTTACCCCGCCCGGCGGTAGTGTGCGTCGGCGAACGCCCTCAGTCCCCGCCGACCTTCCGCTGGATGTCCTCGACGACGTCCGGGTTTCGGAGCGTGCTTGTGTTGCCCAACTCCTCGCCGTTGGCGATGTCCTCCAGCAGGCGTCGCATTATCTTGCCCGAGCGCGTCTTCGGGAGTTCGGGCGTGAAGACGACCTGTTCGGGCCGAGCGATGGGACCGATTGCGTCCTCGACGCCCTCCTCGATGCGCGAGCGCATCTCGTCGTCCTCGTCGTAGCCGTCTTCGGTGATGACGTAGGCGTAGACCGCTTCGCCCTTCACGTCGTGTTTACCGCCGACGACCGCGGCCTCCGCGACGCCCTCGACGCCGACGATTGCGCTCTCGATCTCCATCGTGCCGAGGCGGTGGCCCGAGACGTTGAGTACGTCGTCCACGCGCCCGAGGACGGTGATGTACCCGTCGTCGTCTATCTTCGCGCCGTCCTCGGGGAAGTACACCCAATCGTCCATGTCGTCGGACTGGGTGTCGGAGTACTCCGCCCAGTACTCCTCGATGTAGCGCTCGTCGTTCTGGTACAGCGTCCGGAGCATCCCCGGCCACGGCTTCTGGACGGTCAGATAGCCCGCCTCGCCGGGGGCGACCTCGTCGCCGTTGGGGTCCACGACCTGCGCGTCCACGCCCGGCAGGGGCGGTCCCGCAGAGCCGGGTTTCATCGTCTTGACGCCGGGCAGGGTCGTGACCATCATCCCGCCGGTCTCGGTCTGCCACCACGTGTCCACGATGGGGCAGGACTCGTCGCCGACGTGCTTGTAGTACCACTTCCACGCCTTCGGGTTGATGGGTTCGCCGACCGTCCCGAGCAAGCGCAGCGAGGAGAGGTCGTGCTGCTCGGGGTACTGGCTACCCCACTTCATGAACGCCCGAATCGCGGTCGGCGCGGTGTAGAGTTGCGTCGTCTCGTACTCCTCGATTATCTCCCACAAGCGGTCGCGCTCGGGGTGGTCGGGCGTGCCCTCGTACATCATCGTCGTCGTGCCCAAGGCCAGCGGGCCGTAGACGATGTAGGAGTGGCCGGTGATCCAGCCGATGTCCGCCGAGCAGAAGTAGGTGTCCTCGGGTTTGACGTCCAGTACCGCCTGCGAAGTCCACGCGGTCCACGCGAGGTAGCCCCCGGTCGTGTGCTTGACGCCCTTCGGTTGACCGGTCGTGCCGGAGGTGTACATCAGGAACAGCATGTCCTCGGCGTCGCGCGAGACCGGTTCGACCTCCGCGCCCGACTGTTCGTCCACGAGGTCCCGATAGTAGCGTTCGTTCGACTCCAAGTCGTGGCCGTGGCCGTGTTCGCCGAGTCGGTCCACGACCACCACGTCCGACACGTCGTGGCCCACGTCGCCCAGTCCTTCGCGGGTCTTCTCGTAGTGGTCGAGGGGGTCGCCGCGCCGATAGTAGCCGTTCGCGGTGACCAGATACTCGGAGTCGGCCGACTCCATCCGGGTCGCCAGCGCCTCCGCGGAGAAGCCGGCGAAGACGACCGAGTGGGGTGCGCCGATGCGCGCGCAGGCCAGCATGGCGATGGGTAACTCCGGAATCATCGGCATGTACATCGTTACCACGTCGTCCTCGCCGACGCCCAACTCCTTCAGCGCGGCCGCGAACTCGTTGACCTCGCGGTGCAACTCCTCGTAGGTGTACGTTCGATTCTCCTCGTCGGTGGGTTCGCCGACCCACTCGATGGCGGCCTCGTCACCGCGCTCGTCCAGATGTCGGTCCAGACAGTTCGCCGAGGCGTTGAGCTTCCCGCCGGTGAACCACTCGTAGAACGGCGGGTTCGAGGCGTCCAGCACCTCGTCGTACGACTCGTCCCAGTCCAAGAGTTCGGCCGCCCGCTCCCAGCACTCGGGCCAGTCTTCCTCGAACTCGTCGTAGATGGAATCGTCGGAGACGTTCGCCTGCGATACGAACTCCGCTGGCGGCTCGAACTCGTCTTGCTCTTCGAGCCGTGCTTCGAGTTCGGCGGTATCTTCGGACATGAGTTCAGTTCGAATACTCACTCAGGAGAGCAATAAAGGTTGCCGCGAGTTAGCACGCCAGAATCCGCGGAAAGCGCGCCTGTCCGTCGCACCGAGTCCGGAAACGCCGCGTTACACCTCTCGTTTGCGACGTGTCCGCTGTCGGATACTCCCGACTGCTCAGTTCAGCGCCTCGACCTCGTCGGTCAAATCCTCGGGACCGTCCACCGGTCCGTTGACGAACAGGCCGTGCGCGATGAGCAGGGCCGCCGTCACGCCAGCGATGGTGACGGCCGTCGGGAGCGCGAGCGAGGTCAACACGCCGATTCCGGCCCCCGTCGCCATCGTAGCGAAGATGGCGACCAGCACGAGGTCGTAGTATTGGACTGTGTAGTTCACGAGAGAGCTTCGAGGCGCGCTCGGAAAAAAATTTGGCCGCCGACACTGCACTGCGGGTGACGTTCGGCGAACCGGTCCGCGTCGCCGGACCGCTCAGTACTGGTTGACGAGGTCGATGAAGTAGTCCCAGTCCCAGTTGGCACCGGGGTCGGTGTGGGTACTTTCGGGAACCTGCGAGTGAGCGATGATGCCGCCGTTGGCCGGATTCGCAGCGTCGTAGGGGACGCTGCCGGGATGCTGTTTCGGAACGCCGTACTGCTCGCAGAGGTACGCACAGAGGTCCGCGGACTTGCGGTACTGGGCGTCCTCGTAGGTCTCGCTGACGTAGCCGCCGTGTTCGATGCCGATCGAGTAGTCGTTGTAGTTCGACCCGCCCGCGTGCCAGCCGATGTTCATGTCGGCGAGGCTCTGGTACAGGTAACCGCTCTCGGCGACGGTGTAGTGGGCGCTCACGTTGGCGTCGGGGTCCTGGAACCAGTTGACCGCGCTGCTGGCCGACCCCTGCACGGTGTGGATGACGATCCAGTCGATCTTACCAGCGCCGCGGTCGGCGGCGGTGTAGTTGCTGGAGTGGGCTGCTTCCCAGTCGACTCCGGGCTTGGCAGCCGCCGCGGTTCCCGAGAGGGCCGCGGTACCGGTGAGACCGACAGTACTTGCTGCGCCGAGCTTCTTCAGGAAGTTTCTTCTCGAACTCATGCGAATGAATACATTAATCACGGAGATTAATATAATTTCTCATACAGTTTTACACTAGTAAACAAGTCTGAAAGCAACGATTCGGCCGATTTTATGCGACGTTGACAGTTTCCTGATACGACCCGTACTCGGCCTCGAACACCTGCATGATTTCGCCCATCGTGGCGTAGGCTTTCACCGCGTCGACGATGGCGGGCATGACGTTCTCGTCGTTCTGGATGGCGTCGTCGATGGCTTCGAGCGCGGCCTCGACCGCCTCGTCGTCGCGTTCGTCCTTGACTTCGGCGAGTCGGTCGAGTTGCCGCTGTTGGGTCTCCTCGTCCACCTTGAGGATGTCGGGTCGGGTGTCCTCCTCTATCTCGTACTTGTTGACGCCGACGACCGTCTCCTCGCCCTCCTCGACGCGCTCCTGGTACTCGTAGGAGGCGTCCTGAATCTCGCGGTGGAAGTAGCCCTGTTCGATGCCCGCCAGCACGCCGTCGCGGACCGACCCGTCGCCCATCTCCTTTATCTCCTCGATGTAGGCCATCGCCTTCTCCTCGGTTTCGTCGGTCAGGCTCTCGACTGCGAACGAACCGCCGAGCGGGTCGGCGATGTCGGCCGCGCCCGACTCGTCGGCGATGATCTGCTGGGTCCGGAGCGCGACCCGGACCGCCTTCTCTGAGGGGAGCGCGAGCGCCTCGTCGAAGCTGTTGGTGTGGAGGCTCTGGGTCCCGCCCAGCACGCCGGCGAGCGCCTGAATCGTCACCCGGACCACGTTGTTCAGTGGCTGTTGGGCGGTCAGGCTCTGGCCCGCGGTCTGGGTGTGGAACTTGAGCTGCTTGCTGGCGTCCTTCTCGGCACCGTACCACTCGTCCATGACGTTCGCGTAGATGCGCCGAGCGGCGCGGAACTTGGCGACTTCCTCGAAGATGGAGTTGTGGGAGTTGAAGAAGAACGAGAGTTGGGGCGCGAAGTCGTCCACCTCCATCCCGCGGTCGAGACAGTCCTCGACGTAGGCGAACCCGTCGGCCAGCGTGAACGCGAGTTCCTGAATCGCGGTCGAACCCGCCTCGCGGATGTGGTAGCCCGAGATGGAGACCGGCTTGATTTTGGGCGTCTCCTCGACCGCGAACTCGATGGTGTCGGTCACGATGTCCAGCGACGGTTCGGGCGGGATGACCCACTCCTTCTGTGCGATGAACTCCTTGAGCATGTCGTTCTGGAGCGTTCCGCGAATCTCCTCGCGCTGGACGCCCTGCTGGTCGGCCAGCGCGATGTACATCGCGTAGATGACCGGCGCGGAGGGGTTGATGGTGAAGGAGGTCGAGACCTCGGCGAGGTCGATGCCGTCGAAGAGAATCTCCATGTCTCGGAGGGTGTCCACCGCGACGCCCTCCTTGCCGACCTCGCCGTCCGAGAGCGGGTCGTCCGAATCCTTGCCCATCAGCGACGGCATGTCGAAGGCGGTCGAGAGACCGGTCTGGCCCTCGTCGATGAGGTAGTGGAACCGCTCGTTGGTCTCTTCCGCGGTGCCGAATCCGGCGAACTGGCGCATCGTCCACGTCCGGCCGCGGTACATCGTCGGGTACGGGCCGCGGGTGTAGGGTTCCTCGCCGGGGAAGCCCAGGTCCTCCTCGTAGTCGAGGTCCGCCACGTCGTCGGGGGTGTAGAGTCGGTCCACTTCGAGGTTCGACACGGTGGCGAATCGGTCCTTGCGCTCCCCGTAGGCGTCGAGTACGGGGTCCAAGGTCTCGTCTTCCCACTCGTCTTTCGCGTCGCGTATCTCCGCGAGGTCGTCCTCGTCGTACATAGTTGCAATAATTGCTCGAAGGATAATGAATCTGCGTACATCTGCGTCCGGAACGGGCGACCGCGACCCGACAGGGAAAGGAAGCAGCGAAAGACGAACGGTCAGTACTCGCCCAGCACGCCGCGCTCGCGGGCCTTCCGCTGGATGATTCGGAAGAGACCGTAACCGACGCCTAGATAGACGACGGCCAGGCCGGCCAGCAGCGCGAGGTCGGCGGGCGGAAGTTCCAGCAGGGTCTTCTGCTCGCTCATCGACTGCCGGAGGAGGTAGCTCCCGAGCGAGAACGGCGCGAACTTGAACGCAGGGAACTGCTCGACGGGTGCCGCGATGAGACCGATGAACGCGAACTGCATGAGTTGGAACGCGCTCTCGACCCGCTTGTACAGCAGGGCGAGACCGCCGAAGATGTAGCCCAGTCCGACCGCGGGCGCGAGCGTCAACACGAGAATCGGGACGACGGTGAGGACGTTGAAACTCAGCGTGACCTCGGCCGACACCAAGGTCATCGTCACGACCATCAACCCGAGCAGCGTCGAGGCGAGGAACAGGCTCACGCAGACGTTCACGAAGGTCTTGACGCCGACGATGCGGTCGAACCCGAGCGGCGACATGTAGAGTTGCTCGAGCGTGCCCCACTGGGCCTCGTTGTTGATGTTGCCCGCGATGGACGAGTAGGCGCTCATGATGAGCATCCAGAGGAAGTAGCCCACGATGATGCCCTCTATCGAGTCGGTGATTGCCGCCCCGGCGACCTGTCGGCCGCCGAAGAACATCACCGCGAACAGCAGGTACATGCTGACGATTTGGGCGACCGTGTTGAACAGGTAGCGCCGCATCAGGATGAGCGACTTGAGGAACGACGCTCGACCGAAGAGGTAGAGGTGTCGGACGTTCACGCTCGACCCTCCACAGTTCGGGACTCGTCGGCCGGTTCGCTTCCGCGCTCGCTCTCGGTCTCGTCCTCGCCGGTCACTTCGAGGAACACGTCTTCGAGGTCGGGTTGGACGACCGACACCGACCGCGGCGTCAGGTCGAACTCCTCGAGGGTCCGCATGAGGTCGTGGACGCGGTCGCCCTCGGCCATCGAGACCTCACAGACCGTCCAGTCGCCGCGCTCGCGCCACTCGGCCACGTCGAACTCGCGTTCGAGCGTCCGGCGGGCCGTCGTGGACATGTCGTCTTCGACGACCACCTCGTAGGCCTGGGTACGGAACAGTTCGACCAAGCCCGACACCGACTCGTCGGTGACGATTTCGCCGTCGTCGATGATGATGACGCGGTCACAGAGGTCCTGCATCACGTCCATGTCGTGACTGCTCAGGACGACCGTCCGGTTCTCTTGGGTCACGAGGCGGTCGAGTTCCTGCCGGAGGTCGTGGGAGGCCTCCACGTCGAGTCCGAGCGTCGGTTCGTCCAGAAAGAGGACGGGCGTCTGGCGGACGAGCGCGCAGGCCAGCGCGGTCTTCTGTTTCATCCCCCGCGAGAGGTTCTTGACCGTCTCGTCGGCCTTGTGGTCGATGTTCAGCAGTTCCATCAACTCGTCGTGTTCGTCGCGGTGGTTCCGCGGGTCGATGCCCTGCAACGACGAGAAAAAGGAGATGTTCTCTCGGACCGTCAGCCGCCAGTAGACGTTCCGCGCGCCTTCGAGGACGGCGCTGACCTTCTCGTACACGTCGTCGTCCTCGTGGACGTTCACGCCATCGACTCGAATGTCGCCCTCGTCGGGCAGGACGACGCCGAGAATCGACTTGATGATCGAGGTCTTCCCGGCCCCGTTCGGACCCAGCAGTCCGACGACGGACCCGCGCTCGACCTCGAAGGAGACGTCGTCCACCGCCACGACGCTCCCGTCTGCGTAGGTCTTGCGCATGTTCTCGACGGAGATGACCGGCTGTTTTTGTCGCCGTTCCGTTGGCTGCATGATAGGGAGGAATCGATAGGGAAGTGTAAAATTTTCCATCCCGGTTCAGGGTTATTTTTCGTGGAGAAGCGGTCTGACCCATGATACCGTCGAGTTTTCGCCGACGGCGAACGACCGAAACTCCGGGAGAGGCACGATAACGACACGCACGCCGCCGAAACGAGCGGACACCCTCTCACGATGGGGGAGTAAGGAGAACCCAGACCCGACGTACCGCGAATCCACCCGAACTACTGCAATCGCTTCGTCGTCTCCACGAGGGGGTGGCGGGCGTAGTCCACGACCTTCACGTCCTCCAGACCCTCCAGTCCCTCCTTCTCGGCGGTCTTGGCCATCCCCAGTTCCACGTCCTCGTCCACGAGGATGACGTAGGCGTCCATCGTGTCGATGTCTATCTTGTCGGCGGCCATCACGCGGTGGTGGCCGTCCGCCAGCAGGAAGTCGCCGTCCGAACTCTCGGGCGCGCAGTCGATGACCACGAGGGGTTCGGCCAGACCGCGCTCCAACTCGTAGGTCCGGCCCTCCAACTCGTCGGCGTAGACCTTGCCCTGCGTCGGGGTGAGGTCGTCCAAGGGAACCTCCCGGCGGGTCTGCTCGACCTCGGTGTCGTGGATGGATTCGAGGGTGCGCATGAGTTTCCCGACCTTCTCGGGCGTCGCGCGCTCGATTTGGGACCGAATGACGTCCGTGTTCGAGATGATGCCCACGAGGTTGCCCGCGTCGTCCACGACGGGGAGCTTCTGGATGCCGGACCGAAGGATGACGCGGGCCGCGTCGTTGACGTCCATGTCGGGGTGAGCGACGATGAGGTCCTGGCTCATCACCTTGAAGATGGGCTCCTCGTCCTCGGCCAGAAGCAGGTCGCGTGCGCTGACGAATCCCTCGACGCGTCGGCCGTCGCAGACCGGATAGCCGTTGTGCTTGTCGCTCTCGGCGATGCGCCGGGCGACCTCCTCGACGGTGGCGTCGGGCGAGACCGTCGCCACGTCGCGGGTCATGTAGTCTTTGACTTTCGGCTTGCCTTCGGCCGTGCCGCCGTCCGGTGCCGCCACGTCCATGCGTGAAACTCACGCGCCGGTCGGTGAAAAGGGTTCCCGGTCTCCGCCCCCGAGACGACGGTCGCCCGGCGCGACTCGACGGACACCGACCCTCCCGACCGACACCGACTTTCTGACCGACGCCGACCCCTCCGACCGACCGCGACTCCGGACCACCCCCAATGTATATCACGAAAGTCGGTGATTTTCCCGTATGCGCAAACCGTTGCTCGTGACCGACTTCCTCGACAGGGCACGGGAGTACTACGGCGACGAGGCGGCCGTCCTCGCCACGACGGGCGAGCGCTACACCTACGAGCAGTTCGGCGAGCGGGCCGACCGCCTGTCGGCCGCGCTCGCCGACCGAGGCATCGGGAAGGGCGACCGGGTGGCCGTGCTGGACCCCAACACTCACTACCACCTCGAATCGGCCTACGGCATCGTGCAGTTGGGCGCGGTCCACACCCCGCTGAACTACCGGCTGACGCCCGAGGACTTCGAGTACATCCTGAACGACGCCGGGGTGGACGCAATCGTCGCGGACTACGAGTACGCCGAGAAGGTAGAAGCGATTCGAGACGAGGTGCCGACGGAGATCTTCATAGTCAACGACGCCAGCGAACTCGGGGCCGACGAGTCGGAAGTCGGCGAATCGGAGTCCGGGGGCGACGAATCGAGCGTCGAGGAGTGGGGCGAGTGGGAGGACTTCGAGGAGGTGATTCGGAGCGCCGACCCGGACGACTACGACCGTCCGGAGATGGACGAGGACGACGTCATCACCATCAACTACACGTCCGGGACGACGGGCGACCCGAAGGGCGTGATGCGGACCCACCGCACCGAGACGCTCCACGCCTACCTCGTCACGGTGCATCAGGAGATTCGCGACGACGACGTGTACCTCTGGACTCTGCCGATGTTCCACGTCAACGGCTGGGGTCACATCTACGCGATTACCGGGATGGGCGCGACGCACGTCTGCACCCGCGGGGTCAACGCGGCCGAAATCTTCGACGTGGTGGCCGAGGAGGACGTGTCGTATCTGTGTGCCGCCCCGACCGTCCTGAACCGCCTCATCGAGTACTACGAACGAACCGAGGTCCGGACGACCGGCGAGAACCCGGTCCGGGTCGCCACCGCGGGGTCGGCTCCGCCGGAGGCGACCATCAGGACCGTCGAAGACGAGTTCGGCTGGTATCTCAAGCACGTCTACGGCGCGACCGAGACCGGGCCGCTCGTGACCACCTCCGACGCCCGCAGGCTCCTGCCCGAGGGCGACGAGCGGTTCTCGCTGAAGAAGCGACAGGGCATTCCCTACCTCGGCACCGAGGTCGCCGTCGTGGACGAGGACGGCGAGGATGTCCCCCGCGACGACGAGACGCTGGGCGAAATCGTCGTCCGGGGCAATCAGGTCATGGAGGGCTACTGGGAGAAGCCCGAGGCGACCGAAGAGGCGTTCTCCCGGCGGCGAGACGGGTGGTATCACACCGGCGACTTGGCGGTCGTGGACGAGAACGGGATGCTCTCGATACAGGACCGCAAGAAGGACATCATCGTCTCGGGCGGCGAGAACATCTCCAGCATCGAACTCGAAGACGTCCTCTTCGAACACGAGGCGGTGGGCGACGCGGCCGTGATTCCCGCGCCGAGCGACGAGTGGGGCGAGACGCCGAAGGCGTTCGTCGTCCCGGCCTCGGGCGACCCCGACGAACCGGGCGCGACCGAGCAGGAGATTCGGGAGTTCACGAAGGAGCGGTTGGCCTCCTACAAGGCGATTCACCGCGTCGAGTTCGTGGAACGCCTCCCCCAGACCGCGACGGGGAAGATTCAGAAGTACGAACTCCGCGAGCGCGAGTGGGACGACGAGGAGCGGATGGTGGGTCAGGGATAGGGAGTCGAACTTGTACTGCTCGTCGTTCTTCCGGTTCGCTGCGGTCGGAGCCGAAACGTGAAGGACGAGCGCGAGGTACGTAGAGCGAACTATGAGCCACGAGGACGAGGCGCTCTGCTTCGACATGTACGGCACGCTCTGCGACACGAGTAGCGTCACCGCGGCGCTCGGCGACCACCTCGCCATCGCGGACGGGTTCGTCGCCGACGTGGACGCCCTCTGGCGGCGTACCCAGTTGCGCTACGCCCAGCAGGTCGCGCTGATGGACGAGTACCGACCGTTCGCGGAGGTCACGGAGCGCGCGCTCGACTACGCGCTGGAGTTCTACGACCTGAACCCTCCGGAGTCGGCCCGCGACGAGATAATCGCGGCGTACGACGAGTTGGACCCCTACCCCGACGCCGCCGACGCGCTGGCCGAGTTGGGCGAGACTCACACTGTGGTCGTCCTCTCGAACGGCAACCCCGAGATGTTGGAGGCGCTCGCGGAGAACGCCGGACTCGCCGCGCACTTGGACGACGTGGTGAGCGCTCACGAGGTCCGGACGTTCAAGCCCGACCCCGCGGTGTACCGCAACGCCGCCGACCGACTCGACAGGTCGCTCGCCGAGTGCCGACTGGTCTCGTCGAACCCGTGGGACGTGGCGGGCGCGGCCGGCGCCGGGATGGCGACCGCGTGGGTGAACCGGACGCGCGAACCCCCGGAAGCGGTCGGCGGGGAGGCGGACCTGACCGTCGAGTCGCTGTCGGCGCTCTCGAACTCTCTATAACCGTCCGCGGACCGGGCATTAGCGCGGAGCGAGAGGACTTGCGGGCCACCGAGAGATGTTGATGTGCTAACACTCTACAGGGGGAAGGAAATATCGTCCCCTCGTGCCGTCAACGCTTCGCTACTCGGAGAGCCGCGAGATATTTTACAGGTTCGCCGCCGGAATCTTCCCGTATGATTATTAATGATGTAACCGTCCCGTGATAGCATGGCACGGGGAGAAAAAGCTGACGTGTCGCGCCGAGACGTAGTGAAGATGGCCGGAGCGTCCGGTCTCGCGGGGTTAGCCGGGGTCACGGGGAGCGCAAGCGCACAGGAGTATCCGCCCATCGGGAACTTCCCGATTCAGGGCGAGGCCGCGACGTTCGGGTTCACGGTCCCGCAGTCGGGACCCTACTCCTCGGAGGGGCAGGACGAGCTCCGGGCGTACAAACTGGCGGTCGAACATCTGAACAACGGGGGCGGTTGGGTAGACAGTTGGAACGGTCTATCCGGTAACGGCGTCCTCGACAAGGAGATCGACTTCGTGTCGGGTGACACCGCGACCGACGCCGACCAGGCCCGCCAGACGGCCCGCCGGATGATTCAACGCGACCAAGCCATCATGCTGTCTGGTGGCTCGTCGAGCGCAGTCGCCATCGCCATCCAGGAGTTGTGCCAGCGCGAGAAGGTCCAGTATCAGTGCTGTCTGACTCACTCGAACGAGACCACGGGCAAGAACTGCGTCCGGTACTCCTTCCGGGAGATGTTCAACGCCTACATGACCGCTCAAGCGCTGGTACCGCCGGTCACGAAGGAGTTCGGCAAGGACCAGCAGTTCTACCAGCTCTACGCCGATTACACGTGGGGCAAGACCGTCGAGTCGTCGGTCCAGAAGTTCTTCACCGAAGCGGGGTGGTCTCAGATTAACAGCGTGGCGACCCCGCTGGGAACTAAGGACTTCTCGTCGTACCTCTCGCAGGTACCCCGGAAGAAGACCGACGTCCTCTTCCTCGACCACTACGGTCTCGATGGCGCGAACTCGCTGAGCCAGGCCATTTCCATGGGACTGGACAAGGACATGGAAATCATTGTCCCGCTGTACAACCGACCGATGGCCCAAGCTGCGGGCGGAGCCATCGAGGGTGTCTTCGGCACCGTCGCGTGGGACTCCCAGATCGACAACCAGCCGTCGAACGACTTCACGCAGGCGTTCCAAGACAAGTACGCCCGCATCCCGTCGGGGCCGGCCCAACTGGCCTACGCCCAGACGCTCCAGTACGCCGCGGCCGTCGAGCGAGCGGGCACCTTCTACCCGCCGGAGGTCATCAAGGCGCTGGAAGGCTATGAGTACGACAACTTCGGCATGGGGCCGGAGTTGATGCGCAAGTGCGACCATCAGGCCCAGCGCGCGGTGCCGGTCGTCAAGGGACTGCCGGCGAGCGAGCAGAAGCAGGGCCAGTTCTTCGAGATAGTCAACCTGACGCCGCGGGACACGCTCGGCTACGCCTGCGACGAGGGTCCGGCCGCCCGTTGCGACCTGGGTCCGTACGAGTAGACGGAGCGGCGGGTCGGTAGCTACCCCGTTCGGGGTTCAAACGAAGGAACCAACCTTTATGTTTGCGAGAGGATACCACACAGACATGGTGGGGAATCGGACTGCGACTACGACAGACCGGGAGGAGAGACCGTGAGCGTCCTCGCCGAGGTACTGACCGTCCTGCTGAACGGGCTTCAGCAGGGCGCTATCTACGTGCTGGTCGCCATCGGTCTCTCCATCATCTTGGGGACCTTGAAGTTCGTCAACTTCGCGCACGGCGCGCTGTATCTCATCGGGACGTACCTCGGTCTCCTCGTCACGCTCGAAATCAACGTTACGGACGGGAAACTCGCAGACTGGGGGTACACGCCCATCGGTCTCGAATGGGGCTTTCTGCCGGCCCTGATAATCGTCCCGATACTCGTGTTCGGCGTCGGCCTGCTGATGGAGCGGTTCGTCGCGCGACCGTTCTACGACCGGCCGGACACCGACCAGATTCTGCTGACCTTCGGGCTGGCAATCGTGATTCAGGAGGTGTTCAAGATTCTGTTCGGCGGCCAGAGCTACAACTTCGCACGACCCGGATGGGCCAGCGGACAGGTCGGGCTCCCGATTATCGGGACGTTCCCCGAGTGGCGGCTCTACATCATCGGGATTACTGCCGCAATCGTCGTGCTGGTGTACGGTCTCATCGAGTACACCGACTTCGGGCTGGTCGTTCGCGCGGGGACGCGAGACGCCGAGATGGTCGAACTGCTCGGCATCAAGCTCTCGCGGCCCTACCTGATGGTGTTCGGGGTCGGCGCGGCGCTGGCGGGCGTCGCGGGCGTCGTCGGCGGGCCGCTGTACGCGGTCAACCCCAATATCGGGACCGAGGTGCTGGTGCCGTCGTTCCTCGTCGTGGTCATCGGCGGGGTCGGCTCCATCGCGGGCGCGGTCCTCGGGGGGATTCTCATCGGCGAGACGCTGGCCGTCATGGTCGCGGTCGCGCCCCAGTGGTCGCAGGTCGGCATCTACGTGCTGGCGGCCGTCGTCCTGCTGGCGCGGCCGCAGGGACTGCTCGGCTCCGAGGAGGTGGCCCCGTGAGCGACGAACCGACCGAGACCCCCGACGCCGCCGAAGAAACCGGGAGCGTCGTCGATCGGACACAGCGCGAACTCCCATCGTGGGAGCGCGTCCGCGAGAGCGAACTGTTCGTGGTCGGCGCGACGACGGTTGCGGTCGCGGTCTTCCCGTGGCTGTTCTCCCGCGCGCCGGTCGTCAGCGGCGTGTTCCGCGGGTATCAGGACTTGGCGACGCTCATCCTCATCTGGGGCATCTTCGCCATGGGGTTCAACTTGCTGTTGGGGTACACGGGGCTCCTCTCGTTCGGCCACGCCGCGTTCTGGGGCGGCGCGGCGTACGCCGCGGGCGTGTTCAGCGCGCAGGTGTCGTCCAGCCCCATCCTCGTCATCCTCGCGGGCACGTCGTTCGCGGCGCTGTCGGCGTGGATTCTCGGATTCATCTCGCTGCGTCGAGGCGGCATCTACTTCGCCATCCTGACGCTGGCGTTCGGCCAGATGGCCTACTACATGGCGCTGTCGCCGCTGGCGTGGATTACGGGCGGCGAGAACGGCTTCACCGGCGTCCGAATCGGCGCGCTGTTCGGCGTGTTCGACCTTCGGTACCCCGTACCGATGCTGGACTGGCTGCTCGGGACGTGGAAGTACGTGCTGGTCGGCGGGGTCGCGGTGCTGTGCGTCGCGGTCGCCAACCGCATCCTCCACTCGCCGTACGGGATGGTGTTCCGGGCGATTCGGGAGAACGACCAGCGCGCGGAGTTCGTCGGCCTGAACGTCTGGCGCTACAAGCTGATGGCCTTCGTAATCTCCGGGGCGTTCGCGGGCGTCGCCGGGAGCCTCTACACCATCTACAGCGCCTACGTCCCGCTGTCGTCGTTCTACTGGACGACCAGCGGCGAGGTCGTCATCATGGCCGTGCTGGGCGGGGTCGGGTCGCTGTTCGGTCCCATCCTCGGCGCGGGCATCTACCTCTACGTCGAGAACATCGTCAGCGGCATCCAGCAGTTGACCCTGCCGTTCACCGGGCCGAACGAGTGGCTGACGCTGGTCGAAGAGCCGGTCGTCCTCCTCGACGGGTTCGGGGCCTACTGGCACCTCATCTTGGGCCTCGTCTTCGTCGGGGTCGTCGTCCTCTTCCCGCGGGGCATCTGGGGCCTCCTCCAGGACCTCGGGGGCGCGCTCCGGCGACTCGGCGGGAGCGCAGTGAATCGGCTGGGAGGTGGTCGCTGATGGCGCTCCTCGAAACCGACGGTCTCACCAAGTCGTTCGGCGGACTGGTGGCGGTGGACGACGTGGACCTCGCAATCGAAGAAGGCGAGTCCATCTCGGTCATCGGACCGAACGGCGCGGGCAAATCGACGCTCATCAACCTCGTCACGCGGATGTTAGACGCCAGCGAGGGCGACATCTCGTTCAAGGGCGACTCGATTCTCCACGACGAACCCCACGAGGTCGTCCAGAAGGGCGTGAGTCGGTCGTTCCAGACCGCCTCCATCTTCCCGGAGCTGTCGGTCGAGGAGAACGCCCAGATCGCGGCGCTGGCGGCCGAACACGGCTCGTTCAAGCTCAACTTCCTGCGCCACCGCAACAACTACGGCGAGGTCGATAGGTTGGCCCGCCGGACGCTCGACGCGGTGGGACTGCTCGGCCAGCGCGACGTGGCGGCGGAAGACCTGCCGTACGGCGACAAGCGCAGGCTGGAGTTGGGAATCGCGCTGGCGAGCGAGCCCGACCTGTTGCTGATGGACGAACCGACCGCAGGGATGTCGCCCGAGGAGACCGCCGACACGGTGAAACTCGTCGAGCAGGTCAAAGAGGAGTTGGACCTGACCATCCTGCTGGTCGAACACGACATGGAGGTCGTCTTCAACGTCTCGGACCGCATCGTCGTGTTGAACCGCGGGAGCGTCATCGCGGAGGGGTCGCCCGAGGAAGTGCAGGGCGACCCCGACGTGCAGGAGGCGTACCTCGGAGGTGTCGAGGGGTGACGCTCCTCGAATTAGAGGACGTAGACGCCTTCTACGGTGAGAGCCACATCCTCCGTGACGTGACGATGAGCGTCGAGGAGGGCGAGGTCTGCTCGCTGCTGGGGCGCAACGGCGCGGGCAAGACCACGACGCTCCGGTCCGTCTCGGGTGCGCGCCCGCCGGCGGTCCGCGACGGGCGGATTCGGTTCAAGGGCGAGGACATCACCGCGATGGACCCCGAGGACATCTCGGCGCGGGGTCTCTCGCTGGTGCCCGAGGAACGGCGGGTCTTTCCGAACCTCACCGTGGCGGAGAACCTCCACCTCGCGGAGGTCTCGGAGAACCGCTCGAACACGGTCGGACGGTCGCTCGGGCAGGTGCAGGTCGAACACGTCGGGATGACGACCGACGAGGTGTACGACGAGTTCGAGCGACTCCGGGAGCGCAAGTCACAGAAGGCCGGGACGCTCTCGGGGGGCGAACAGCAGATGCTCGCCATCGCGCGGGCGCTCAAGCAGAACACCGACCTGCTGTTGCTGGACGAACCGTACGAGGGGCTGGCACCCCAGATCATCGCCGACGTGGAGGACGCGATTCGGCGCATCAGCGAGTCGGGCACCACGATTCTGCTGGTCGAGCAGAACGCCGTCGCCGCGATGGACATCGCCGACCGGTGTTACGTCATCGACCAAGGGAGCATCGTCTTCGAGGGAACCGCGGACGCACTACGAGAGGATGACGAAACGAGAGACCGATACCTCGGCGTCTGAAACCGAGGCGAGCGGCGGAACGGTCGCATCGACGGACGAACGAAACGCGCTCTTCGACGCGCTGGTCGCGGCGAACGTGCTGGCGGTCGGCGAGGCGGGCGGCGTCCGGACGACCGACGAGTTCGACGACACCCACGCCGTCTACCACGACTCGTACGTCGGCGTGGACGACGCGACCTTCCACGAGGCGGTCGCGGCGACCTTCGGCCTGCCGGACGCGGACGCCGCGGCCGAACTCGTCGCCGACCGGGGCGTCTCGCGCGACGAGTTCGTGGTCTACCTCGCGGTCCGGTCGCACCTCGACGGTGCAGGCTCCGAATCCGCGTCCGCCGAGAGTGCAGACTGCGAGCCAGCGCCCGCCGATTCCACGACCACCGACCGCGATTCCACGGAATCGCGGTCAACAGACGGAACGAGCGACGGCTCCGCGGAACCGCCGTCGGCCGACGACCTCGCCGCGATGGCGGCGATGGTCTGGGAGGTCGTCCCCGACTCGCCGGTCCCGGCCCGACTCGCGGACGTGACCGACGACCCCGCGTCGTTCCTCGCGGGCCGCGACCGAGCGGTGGTCACGGTCTGGAAGCGGTTCTGCGACCCCTGCGAGGCGGTCAAGGACGACCTCGAAACCGTCCTCGACGCGGTGCCCGACGACGCGGCGGTCGCGGGCATCGACGGCGAGTCGGCCGTCGCGTTCTGCCGGACCCACGACGTGGAGTCCGCGCCGGGATTCCTGCTGGCGGACGGCGACGACCGCCGGACGGTCTGCGCGAGCGACGCCGACGCGGTGGCCGACCGGACGGCGTCGTTCTTCGGAGACTGATTTCCCGTCGGTAACGAAACGTTTTGGATTGCTTTAGATAGGTGTATCAACGTAAGCCGTGTCAGTCCGACGGACTCCCACGCGTCGGCGCGAGGCCACGTCAGTGGCTGAGTCGTCGTCACCGCGGGCACGAGCGACGCGATTCCCGCGGGCGAGGCTACCTGTCACTGCGACCCGCGGACCGCGAGCGCGTCGGCGAGGTCGCCGGCGACGTCTACGATGGCCTCGTAAGCGCGGTCCACGTCGCGGAACGTCATGAACCCGTGAACCATGTCCTCGTAGTTCTCGTAGCGCGTGGGAACGCCGTCGCTGACGAGTTGTTCGGCGTAGGCCTTCCCGCCGTCGCGGAGCGGGTCGAAGCCGGCGGTAAGGACGGTCGCCGGGGCGACGCCGGAGACGTCGCCGGCGTTCGTCGGGTCGGCGTAGGGGTTTCGCTCGTGGACGTCGCTCTCGAAGTAGCACTCCCGGAACCACTGCAGGTCCGCCTCGGAGAGGACGAGACCGGCGTGTTCCTCGACGGACTGGTGGTCGTCCTCGACGCCGACGCCCGGATAGAGGAGGACCTGATACTCGATTTCCGGACCGTCGCGCTCGGCGGCCATGAGCGAGGCGACGGCGGCCAGCGCCCCGCCGGCGGAGTCGCCCGCGACCGCGACTCGCCCGTCGCCCCGGACCGCCTCGGGATTCGCGGCGGTCCACTCGACGGCGGCGTAGGCGTCCTCGACCGCCGCCGGAAACGGATGCTCGGGAGCGAGCCGGTAATCGACGGAGAGGACGGCGCAACCGCTCTCCCGCGCGAGGTGTCGGCAGAGCCACTCGTGGGTGGCGATGCTCCCCAGAACGTACCCGCCGCCGTGGAAGAACACGACGGTGGGGAACGGCCCGTCCGCGTCCGGGAGGTAGAGACGCGCGTCGAGGTCGCCGGCGGGACCGGGAATCGTCCGGTCGATGGTCGCCCCGACGCTCGGGAGGGTTCGGTTCTGGTACCACGTCGTCGCGCGACTGAGAAGCCGGAGGAGTTTGAGACCGCGGTGGCTGTGTGGCATCGGGAACCGCTGCTGGCGTTCGACTGCCTCCAAGGCTTGGGGGTCGATTTCGTCGGCGTGCATACGTGATCGTTGAGCGACCCGAAACTAAGCACCTCGGTTCCGGAAGACCCGGAATCGCTCCGAACCGGAACCCGAACCCGTTTTCACGGCGCGTCACGCACCCGAAGACATGGAAGACGCGGAGACGGAACGCCGCGAGGTCCGCGCGACGTACGACTACATCGCCGACCACTTCGCGCAGACCCGCGAGTACGCGTGGCCCGAGGTCGAGGAGTTCGTGGACGACGCCCCGTACGCCGCCGTCGCGCTCGACCTCGGGTGTGGCAACGGCCGCCACGCCGAACTGCTGGCGGACCACGCGGACCGCGTTCTCGCGGCGGACGCGAGCCGCGGCCTCCTCGACACCGCCCGCGAGCGCGCCGCCGAGCGGGGCTTCGACGCCGACCTCGTGCAGGCCGACGCCGCGCGACTCCCCGTCCGCGACCGGACCGTCGAACTGGCCGTCTACGTCGCCACGCTCCACCACCTGCCGAGTCGGGCGGCGCGCGTCGGGAGTTTAGACGAACTCGCACGCGTTCTCGTACCTGAGGGCCGTGCGCTCGTCAGCGCGTGGAGTACCGCCCACGAGAAGTTCGGTCGAACGGAGGGCTTCGACACGACGGTCGATTGGACCCTACCCGGCGGTGAGACGGTCGAGCGGTTCTACCACATCTACTCGCCTGCGGAGTTCCGCGACGACGTAGCCGAGAGCGACCTCGAACTAGTGGACTTCGAGGTGTCGAGCGGGAACTGCTACGGCGTCGTGCGTCCGGCCGGTGAGTGAGTTTTTTAGTCTCGCGTGCGCGCCCCCGTGAGAGGGACCCCGAGAAATCGAACCCCGGCGGCAGGCCGCCCTCGAATCGGCGACCGAAACAGTAAGGCCCTTAATGCCGGGCGGCGAACGGAGAAACGTAGCACCGAGCGCCGGTGGTCTAGTGGTATGACTATGGCCTTCCAAGCCATCGACCCGGGTTCAAGTCCCGGCCGGCGCACTTCTCCGACGAACTACCCGGCGAGCAGTTCGTCTGCTCGCCGCCCGTGAGTCGGAACGTCGTGTTCGAGGGACTTGCGCCCTGCCAGTCGCATGCTCGCGCGACCGAGCGGAGCGAGGGGAGCGAGACCGTCTGGCTCCGGTTCAAGTCCCGGCCGGCGCACTTCTCCGACGAACTACCCGGCGGCGGTCGCGCCGTCCGCCACAATTCTTACTCTCGTCGCTCACGTGGTTCTCTCCCGCGATGCCAGACAATCCAGCGAAGCAGACGAGCGACGAAGTGGACCAGACGCAACTGGACCTCGCCCAGCAGGCCGGCGACGCCTACCGAGAAGCGCTCGACTACATGGCCGAGGAAGTCGCCCACACCGGCGGCAAGCAGGAGGCCGGCGATTACGTCGTCGGATTCGCCCAAGAGGAGGCCGAAGGGATGTACGTTCTGCAAGACGAGGGTCGCTTCGAGTGGGTCGAACCCGACGACGAGAACTGCCACCTCGAAGTGGCGGTCTGCGACGCCGCGGACGGCCGGTTCGTCCCCGAGTGTACCGTCATCGCCACGCTGACTAGCGAGGACGGCGAGGAGGTCGGCCCGACGCGACTCCCGCTCCTCTGGCACCCCGGTCTCTATCACTACGGGAAGGACCTCGAAGTGCCCGGCGACGGCACGTACACCATCGACGTCCGGGTCGAACCGCCCGAGTTCAAGCGCCACGACGAGCAGAACGGCGACCGGTACGGCGAGACGGTCGCGGTCACGTTCGAGGACGTAGACGTCGAGACCGGGCAGGACTGACGGTAGGTGGGGAGCGGGGCGAGCGGAGCTGGCGACAGGTGGGGCTGACGTGACCCGCCACAGAGCGTCCGAATATCTTGTAGGGGGTTAACATGTTCGGGCCGCATGGTTTTTCCCCCCTAAGACGTAAGTTGAATCCAACTTCGACCTCTATCGACGCGCGGGGCCGACGACCTCGTCCGGGGTCGAACCAACGGTGTTCGGGGACAACGATGACGGGTCCGGTCCGCGTCCTCTACGTCACGGCGGACGCATCGACGGGCGAGCGCCTCGAAGAGCTCTTCGAGGAGGAACGACCAGCCGTCGCGTTCTCGTTCGTCACGAACGTCGAGCGGGCGCTCGACGTCGTGGATGCCGAGCGAATCGATTACGTCGTTCTCGACGCCGATTTTCCGGACCGGGCCGCCGCCGGGGAGGCCATCCGAGAGACCGAGGTGCGGGTCGGAATCGTCTCCTCGTCCCCGCCCGACGCCCACGGCGACGCCGCGAGCGAGCGACGCCACTACTCCGAGACCGAGCGCGTCCGGATTCTGGCGACCCGAGTCGAGCGAATCGTCTTGTCCGAGACCGCGTCCGACGGGGGCGTCGAGGGCGACCGGTTCCGCACGCTCGCCGAGGACCTGACGGACGCCGTCCTCGTCATCGACACCGAGAGTACGGTTCGGTACGCCAACCCCGCCGTGGCGGACATCTTCGGCTACCACCCGGACGAACTCGTCGGCGAGTCGCTCACCGTCCTCATGCCCGACGAACTCGCCGACGACCACGTCTCGGGGATGACTCGATACCTCCGCGAGGGCGAGCGCCACGTCGATTGGGACTACCTCGAACTCCCCGGCGAGCGACGCGACGGGACCGAACTCCCGCTGGGCGTCTCGTTCAGCGAACTCGACGTGGACGGCGAGACGCGATTCACCGGCGTCGTCCGGGACATCTCCGAACGCAAGCGCCGGGAGTCGGAACTTCACGACCGGATTCACCAGCAGGAGGCGCTGGCGGCGTTCGCCCGGCACGCGCTGGAGGACTGGCCGGTCGCCGACCTGATGAACGAGGCGGTCGAACTCGTCGCCGACGCGCTCGACAACGAGTACGCCGGCGTGCTGGAGTACCGCTCCGCCGAGGACGACCTGCTCGTCCGGGCGGTGTACGGCTGGGACGAAGACCTCGCGAACGCGGCCACTATCGGCACCGAGCGCGACTCGCAGGCGGGCTACACCCTGCTCTCCGAGGAGCCTGTCGTGGTCGAAGACGTGGCGATCGAGGACCGATTCGACAGGGACCGGTTGCTCGATTCGGCCGACGCGGTCAGCGGCGTCAGCGCCATCATCGGGTCGCCGGAAAACCCGTGGGGAATCCTGGGAACCCACGACACCGACCCGCGTTCGTACGCCGACTACGACGTGCAGTTCGTCCAGTCCATCGCCTACATCCTCACCACGGTCCTCCAGCGCCGCGAGCGCGAGCGGCGACTCGAACGCTCCGAGGCGATGCTCGACGCGGTGGACGACGGCCTGTACGCGCTCGACGCCGAGGGCCGATTCGTCGCGGCCAACGACGCTTACGCCGAACTGACCGGTTACACCCGCGAACAACTGCTCGGCAGGCGCGCCGAATCGTTCTTCGCGGAGTCGCTCGGCGAGGAGATGCGGAACGTTCGGGAGGCGCTCGAATCCGGCGACGAGGTAGTGACGCTGGAGGCGACGATGACGACCGCCGACGGCGAGTCGGTTCCCATCGAGGCCAGCGTCGCGTCGTTGCCCCTCGAAACCGGGACGGGTCGGGTCGGCGTCGTCCGCGACGTGTCCGACCGCAAGCGCCGAGAGCGGAAACTCACGTCGCTCAACGAACTGTTCCGGTCGCTGACCGAGGCCGAGACGCCGACCGAAATCTGTGACCTCGCGGTCGAGGCCGCCGTCGAGACGCTCGACTTCCCGAACGTCACCGTCGCGCTGTACGACGACGAGGCGAGCGAACTCGTGGCGACCGCCCAGCGGTGGACCGACGGCGAGATAGACGACGCGCTCGTCGGTCGCCACGCCGAGGACGTGGCGTGGCAGGCGTTCGTGTCGAGCGAGACGAAGGCGTTCGAGAATCTGGACGCCGAACTCGACGCCGACACCGAGATGGGGAGCGCGCTCGCGGTTCCGCTGGGTAAGTACGGCGTCTTCCTCGCGGCGACTCCCGAACCGAACGGGTTCGACTCGACCGACCGCTCGCTCGCGGACATGCTGTGTTCGAACGTCAGGACCGCCCTGAACCGGGCCGAGCGCGAGGACACCCTCCGCGACCAGCGCAACGACTTGCAGGAGAAGAACCGCGAACTCGAACGGGTCAACCGCCTCAACAGCGTGATTCGTGACATCACGAAGGCGCTGACCCAAGCCAGCGCAGAGGACGACGCGATGCAGGCGGTCTGCGAGCGACTGACCGAGACCGGTCCCTACCGGTTTGCATGGTTCGGGACCTACAATCGGGCGACCGGCGAGATTCGGCCGGAGGCCGGGGCCGGCGTCGAGGACGGCTATCTGGAGGCCGTCACGGTGACTGCGAAGGAGAGCGACGCGGAGGGCGGCGGTCCGGCCGGGCGCGCGGTCCGAACCGGCGAGGTGCAGGTCCAGAACGACCTGCTCGGCGACCCGCCGTTCGACCCGTGGCGTGAGCAGGCGCTCAAGCGCGGCTACCGGTCGTGCGTGTCGGTCCCGGTGAGTTACGACGAGATGCTCCACGGAGTCCTGACGGTCTACGCCGACGAGACCGGGGTGTTCGACGACCTGGAGCGGGCGGTGCTGTCGGAACTCGGCGACACCATCGGCTACGCGCTCAACGCGCTCGAACAGAAGCAGGCGCTCGTGAGCGAGCGCTCGATAGAACTCGACTTCCGGATTCGCGGGTCCGAGAGTCCGATTTTGGCGTTCGCCGCCGACACCGGCGCGAAGTTCGAGTTCCAGAACGCGGTCCAGCGCGAAGACGGCCGACTCCACACGTTCTTCACCATCGAGGGGGCCACCCCCGACGAGACGCTCGCGTTCGCCGATAGCGTGCCGTGGATAGAGGACGTTCGCCTCGTCACCGAACGCGACGACGCGAGCCTCTTCGAGTGTACGCTCGCCGACCGCACCTTCCTCCGGTCGCTGATGGACCGCGGAGCGGTGCCGCGGACGATTATGGCGACCGAAGACGGGGGCCGGTTCGTGGTTCGAATCCCGCAGCGCGCCGACGTTCGGACGTTCGTCAACCACTTCGAGGACTACTACGGCGAGGCGGAACTCGTCGCGCGCCGGGAGCGCGACGACCCGGTGATGACCAGACAGGACTTCGAGGCGGAACTCGCCGACCGACTCACCGACCGCCAGCGGGAAGTCGTCAAACTGGCGTACTTCGGCGGCTACTTCGAGTGGCCCCGCGGAAGCACCGCCGAGGAGATCGCGGAGGCGCTCGGCGTCTCCCAACCGACCGTGAGCCGCCACGTCCGGAGCGCCGAACGCGCGCTGTTCGGCCTCCTGTTCGAGAACGAGTGACGTCCGCTCGCGCCGAATTTAGATGTATAACACCCGGCGGTTCCCGGTGGGTATCTATATATCGTTAATTCCTATGGGTACGGCACTCCATAGAATAGGATACAGAATGAGTAAGACAATGAGCGGAGAAACGTTCGAGTCGCAGTCGGTCAGCCAGCGCGTCATCACCGCAGTCGCCGAGGAGACGGGCAAGGAACCGACGGAAGTGGGGCCGCTCTACCACGTCATCGACCCCGACGCGCTCGACCGTCTGTTCTCCGCGACCAGAGGGGGAAGTCGATCACAGGGGTACGTCGAGTTCACCTTCGCCGGTTGTGAGGTCGTCGTGTCCGGGGGCGGCGACGTCGAAGTCAGCGAGCGCGACCTGACCGCCGACATATCAGAGGATGCGGACGGGACGGCGCGCGTCGGAAGCTACGAAGAGGCGTAGCGGAAGGGACGTGAAGCACGTACGAGGCGACGACCGAGAGACCGATGCAAGACACCCGTGAACCGCGCCGACCGCCGACCGACCGACGCCGCCGACCGACCGACAGTCGAGCGACCGAGAGTGACGCCATGAACGAGCGGTGTACCTACTGCGACGGTCGGATTCCCGCCGAGGAGTGGCATCCCGTCGCGACCGTTCGGGACGACGACGGCGACGTCGAAATCTATGCCTTCTGTAGCGAGCCGTGTCGGACTTCGTGGCGGTCCGAGTACGCGGACGACGACTGAGTCCGTCTGCGGTAGTGCTTTTCCCGGCCTCACCCGGTGTCAGTGACTTCGTAGATGATCACGCCGTCCTCGCGGAACGCTACTTCGACGCCGGGGTACTGGCCGAACCGGAGGTCTTCTTCGTCGTAGCGCTCGCGGGCAGTCGGGCCGACGTAGATGTACCGCACGTCGTACTTCTCCAGCAGTCTGGCGCGAGTCCCCTGCGTGCCGGTGTAGATGAGGTCCACCTCTTCGGCCCGCGCCTTGGACACGTTCTCCCCGCGGTAGACTCCCTCCTGATACACCCACCCGACGACGGTGGGCAGTCCGGTCAGCGAGGAGGCCGGACTCGCCCACGTGTAGGGGTCGCGTCCCGGCGGTTCCACGATGTGGGGCTGGTCCGACCGGTTGTCGAGCCACGCGATTGCGGCCGCCTCGTCGGGGTGGCGGTCCTCGACGAACGCCTTCCCGTCGAGGGTCGGGTCGTCGATGCGGTGGTAGTCGCTGGTGAAGTGGCCGCCGAGCGCCAGGCCGCCGTACATCGCGGTCGAGACGACCAGTAGCGCCGCGACGCCGCTCGTGAACCCCTCGCGGTCGATGCCGACCGCGGGGAGTCGCCAGTCGGCGGGGCCGACCGACGCGACCAGACTCGCCAGCGCTCCGCCGGCGGCGGTCGCCCAGAGGACCCACACCTGCATGTACACCTTGAAGACGGTGTTGAACCGGCCGCCGATGGCGTTGTCCTGTACGTAGACGAACTCCACGAGCGTCACGAGTCCGGCCCCGGCGACGACCAGCACCGTCTCGTAGCCGACGCCGCGTTCGGTTCGCTCGCCGCCGACGGTCCGGAGCAACAGCCAGCCGACCACCAGCAGGGGGACGACCAGCACCAAGACGGGGTAGTGCAGTCGCCACGCGAAGACGGCCACCGCGAGCGCGAGGAGCGTCGCGCGAACCGGCTGAATCTCGAACGTGGCCCGCGTTCGCGGCCAGAGGAACGCCCCGAACACCAACAGGAAGGTCCCGTGGACGAGCAGGAGACCGACCGCGCTCGACTGCTCGGGGAGCAGGCCGATGCTCCGGTTGGTCGCCGACTGGAGGAGGATGCCGAAGACGAACGGCGCGACCCACGCGAGCGCCGCCGTGGCGACGACGCCCGTCACTGCGAACGCGCCGGCGATACGCCGACCTTCGCCGACGAGGAGGTCGCCGGGTGTCCGCGTCGGGGTCTCTCCGGCGGTCGCACTCGGGTTCCCGTCGTGTTCGCCGCCGTCGGCGACCGGTTCGGCCGTTTCGTCGGCCGACACGCCGGGAAACAGGCTCAACGGGTCGGCCGGCGAGAACAGGACCGCGAGCCAGACGACGCCGAGACCGGTCGGGAAACTCCAGACGTTGACGAGACCGAGCAGACCGACCACGACCGGGAGCGCTCCGAAGACGAGCGCCCGGCGTCGGCGAATCGCGGTCGGCCCGGCGCGGAAGTAGGCGAACCCGAGCGCGGCGATGAGAAGCAGGAACGGCGTGCTGAGCATGTGACCGTGGAGGTCGCCGTTG
Source organism: Halorussus gelatinilyticus (assembly GCF_023238445.1). GTDB lineage: Archaea > Halobacteriota > Halobacteria > Halobacteriales > Haladaptataceae > Halorussus > Halorussus gelatinilyticus. Next base: position 2,714,590 of record NZ_CP096658.1, read on the forward strand.
AGGAACGCGAACAAGGGGAACTCGTTGATGGTGCCGGGAATCACCCTGCTCGGTGCCCAGTAGCCGAACTCGGCCAGCCCCTCCGTGAGCAGTTTGCCGGAGGTCGAGTCCGAGATAGGTTCTGCCAGCCAACCGGCGACGTCCCGTGCAACCTCGTCGGGCAGGAGCCAGACGAGTCCCGTGACCGCAGTGACGAGGTTGGCCGCGAAGCCGACGAAGAAGGCTCCGAGCGCGCCGCCGACGCGTCGGGAGGCCCCACGAGCGTCCGCGAGCGCGCCCGCGAGTCCGTACGCGACGGTGACGAGCGTCGCGTAGAACCCCGAGAGCGCGAGGTTGTAGGCGTACTGGCCTTCGGTTCCCGTGAGGTGGGTCAGGAGGGCGGACGCGAGGTGACCGCCGTAGTAGTAGAGGACGTGGTCGCCCGCCCACCACATGTCTTGTGGAGGCAGGACGTCGGCCCGCAACAGCGACTTGAAGATGCCGAAGTCGAGGAACTTCTCGCCGCCGCCGGGTTGGAGCGCCGGGTCAACCGCCCGGACCGCGACGAGCAGGGCGAACGCTACGGCGAAGACGAGAGTCGTTTCCGCGTACGTGCGAAGCGGGAGCGCGTCCCCGCCGAACCGTCCGCCGTCTCGCTCGGAGTCGTCCGAATCGACCCGGACCGACCGGTCGCTCCAGAGGACGACCGCCGAGAGGCCGGCGAGGACAGCGACGGCGAGGAACGCAGTCCACCGACCGAACCCGAGGTGGCCGACCCAGTAGCCGATCACGGTCACGACGGTCAGCGCCACGGGGAGGGCGAACGCGGCCCCTCGGTCCGGGAAGTCGGGGAATAGTCGAGCCGCGAGCGGCAGCGCGGCGAACGCGAGCGCCTGATAGACGACGAACCACAGCAGGACGAGCGCGTACTCCATCGGATTATAGGCGAGCGACCGAGCGATAAACATCTTGGGGTTCGAACCCCTCGAAGCGGCGTTCGCCGGAGGCGTGACGGGTCTCCACCGGGGACGACTGTGAGGGCGCTGTCGGACTGCCGGTATCGAGAAAAATTCGCATACGGCTACCGAATCACAATCCTTATCTGTCGGTCGGCGTTACGATATGGTAGCGGGATGGGATAGCCAGGAGATTCCGGCGGGCTCATAACCCGCAGACCGGTGGTTCAAATCCACCTCCCGCTACTTTTCCAAAATCCAACGCCCGAGCAGTGAGCGTAGCGAACCCGAGCGTCGGATTCCGACGATGCCTCGAAGTGGATTCGGACTAACGAACGAATCGAGAGCGTAAACTCGACCGTCGAACGTGTCACCGTCTCACCTCTGGTCGAATAGGCCGGTCGCGTCGCTCGGCCGGTCCGCCAATTTGCAACGATTTTTGTCCACACAGGTCTCCGGTCGGGGTCGGCCGTCGGTGCGTGCGAAAATTAACTACCGAATGAGTTGCTCTCGGCCGCGGCTTTATTCACTGTCGCGGGACAACGTCCAACGATGACTTCGGTACTGTTCGTAGTTAGCGAAGAGGGGTACTGGGGCGAGGAATGCGTGGACCCGCTGGAGACGCTCTCGGACACCGACGCCGACGTGGACGTGGCGACGCCGAGCGGGAACAAACCGGTGGTAGACGACCGGTCCATCGACCCGGAGAACGTGGGCGAGGAGACCGCCGAGTGGGTCAAGGAAGTGCATCGGAACGACCAGCGACTCCAGAACCCGAAACCGATAGCCACGGCCGACGCCGACCAGTACGACGCCGTGGTGTTCCCCGGCGGCCACGGGACCAACTGGGACGTCAATCAAGACAAACACGCTCGCCGGCTCCTCCGGAAGGCGGTCGAGGGCGACGACGACCGGAAGGCGCTGGTCGTCTGTCACGCGGTCGGTCTGCTGGCGTTCACGCGCGACGGCGACGGCGGGATGCTGGTCGAGGGCCGCGACGTGACCGGCTTCCCGAACGAGTGGGAGGAAGACATCGTGGACGACCACGACCTGATGCCCGACGGCCGGAAACTCCCGTACTGGGTCGAAGACGAGGTGAGAGCCGCGGGCGCTAACTGGGACGCGGAACTCGACGCCGACGCGAGCGTCACGGTGGACGGCGACCTCATCACCGCTCGCGGACCGGAGTCGTCTCACGAGGGCGTGATGGCGCTCATCGAGGCACTCGGCGTCGCACCGCCCGCGTAGCGCGAACACACACTTTTATCAGCCGAGTCTCCCCACCGATAGACGAGAGTACGATGGCGTTAGACACTCGCGGAGTTCTCGCAATCATCGCCGGACTCCTGATGACCGCCGCGCTCGTGGCGGCCCGGCGAGACGACAGACTGCTCGGGACGTGGATCATGATGATAGCGTTCGCCGTCGCTACGCTATGGTCGGTGCTGAGCATCTTCTGGGCGCAGTCGCATCCAAGTCCGCTCTCGCCGAGGCTCTGGATAACGATGGCCACGATGGCCGTCGCCGCGACAGTCTACTTCGGATATATGGGTCTCCACGGTGAGGGGTTAGGCGGATAATACGGTTTCTAATCGACGTTTGACCGGCCAACCGAACGACGCGCTCGCCCTCGAATTGGTCTATACCACTATTTATCCTGTTGTTACTCTACCGTCACCTCCCAATCAGTAGATTTAAATGCATGATTGCATACCACATTGGTATGCCACACCGGCGCAACCAATCGGATGGTACGAACGATAGCCGACGGAAGTTCCTGAAAGCGAGTGGTGCTGGTGCCGTTGCCCTCTCTCTTGCTGGCTGTAGCGGCGGCGGCAGTGACACCAACCAGGACACGAGTACCAAAGAGCAGACGCCGACGAAGGGCGACAAGGTCGCGGAAGACATCACCCGCGGCGGGACGTTCGTCTACGGGATGGCCGCCAAACCCGACACGTCGAACATCCTGACCAGCAGTTCGGTCTACGCCGGCGTCGCTCTGTATCGAGTCTACGAGTTCGGTAACGAACTCGACCCCGTCACGCAGGAAGTCGTTCCGAACGTCTTCACGGACTGGACCATCGAGAAGGGCGACAAGCCGAGCGTCTACTTCAACATGCGGGACGGATTGAAGTGGAACGACGGCGAGGACTTCACCAAGGAGGACGTCCTGTTCACGTACCGGTACTGCATGGAGAACAAGCCGGGCAACTACGCCTCCATCGTCGATCCGATGGAGAAGATTGCGGAGTCCTCGAAGGACAAGTGGGACTTCCGCGTGGACCTGTCGAAGCCCATCGGCTACTGGGAGTCCGACATCGTGGGCGGTCTACCGCTCCTTCCCAAGCACAAGTGGGAGGGGAAGGACTACAAGAAGTACAACCCGATGGAGGCCAACGACAACGGCCCCGTCGGTCTCGGTCCGGGCCACCTCACGAAGTTCGACCCCGACACCTCGATGCAGGTCGTCTTCGACCACGACAACTACTTCGAGACCCTCAGTACCCTCGACTGGAAGAAGGAACACGACCAGGTCATCGCCGGCGGTCCGTTCCTCGACAAGATCAACTTCAAGGTCTACGGGAGCAGGACGGCGATGACGAACGCCTTCCTGCAAGGCGGCATCGACACTCACTACGGATCGATGAAGACCTCGAAGATGTCGGAGGTCAAGAAGAAGAAGGGCATGAAGCTCGTCAACGGTACGAGCAGCGGATTCTCCTACTTCGGCTTCAACGTTCGCCGCAAGCCCCTCGACGACGTGGGCCTCAAGCAGGCGATGTCGTTCATGTTCGACGAGCACTTCTGGATTCAGCGCCTCCAACAGGGCTACGCCATCAAGGGCGACTTCGCCCAGACGCCGGGGTACGCCAAGCCGCGACCCGACTACCAGTTCGCGGGTAAAGACCAAGTCTCAACCCACCCGGCGACCAACGCCTTCGACTTCCGGAACACCGAGGGGGCGACACCGGACATAAAGGCCGTCCGGAAGTTCCTCACCAGTGGACAGGTCATCGACGGATCGTCGGGGACCTACGCCGGCAAGAAGTACCCCGGCAGCCTCTCGGGCATCAGCGCGAGTCAGTCGAAAGCCAAGTACGACTACACGTTCGGTCCGGTCAAGTCCAAGGTCCTCAAGGACTTCGACGGTGCGGACAAGGAGATTCGAGTGGACGGCAAGACGATCCCGGAGGTCATGGACGGCGACGCCATCACGATGTTCATCGACCCGCCGAAGAAGACGCCGAAGGAGGCCAAGGCCATCCAGCGGTGGGTCGACAACCTCAAGAAGCTCGGCATCCCGGTGAAGACCCAGGCGCTGTCGTTCAACACGATGTCCTCGAAGGTCTACTACGAGGAAGACTTCGACATCTACCCGATGGGCTGGGGCGGCACCGGGCCGTTCGGCAGTTCGGCCTACTCGTTCTTCCACAGCGATCAGGCCGACGACCTCTCGGACGGCAACGAGGACAGCTTCATGTACAACTCCACCGGCTACGGTCTCTCCGGCGGGAGTGCCGACGACCTCCTGTCGAAAGCACGAACGGAGCTTGACCCCAAGAAGCGTAACAAGACCACCGCGAAGGCGCTGGAGAAGATCTACCTCGACATGCCGTACTACCTGATGGACTACGCCAAGATGCGCTGGCCGGTCAACAACGAGAAGTTCGGTGGATTCATCTCGAATCTCGTGGACCCGCCGTACGCCTCGTTCGGCTCGGAGATCAACAACATCCACCTGAAGAAGTAACGACCGGGCGACCGCCGCTCGATCTTCGTTTTCGCCCGACGTGCCTACGAAGTAAGTACTACCGAGTAGGCGTTTGAAGGGGTTCTGTGCCGTGGTAAATCATCACATTGATAACGAACCTCCCCCATGAACATCACGTATTTGCCAGAGTCGCGATTGAAGGAAGTAATCACACAGCAACCGAATACAAACTATGACAAGAATTAGCGCACGATACCTCGGCAAGCGGTTGGTTGTCTCCTACTTGACCCTGCTTGTCATCATGTCGCTGCTGTTCGTCCTCATCCGGAGCATGCCGGGTTCGTTCATCTCGACGATGATCACCCCGGAGCTGGATCAGGCGGACATCCAGCAGCTTCGAGAGACCTGGGGCCTCAACGAGCCGATTTGGCGGCAGTACATCGAGTTCATGATCAACTATCAGACCGGCGACTTCGGCCGCTCGCCGACGTACAAGGCACCCGTCTGGGAGGTCATCATCAGTCGCTTCCCGCGGACGCTGGTCCTCTTCGGCGCGGCGTTCATCGCCCAGTTTATCGTCGGCCCGCTCGTCGGAATGTACCTCGGCTGGTGGCGCGGCACCCGGAAGGACAAGACGATCTTCACGTCGAGCCTCGCGGTGTACTCGATGCCGGCGTTCTGGCTGGCGTGGCTGGTCATCTGGCTGTTCAACTACGAACTCGGGTGGTTCCCCAGCACGTACATGTTCACGAAGTTCGCCGAATTCGACTGGACCGTCGTGAACATCATCACCGACGTACTCAAGCACATCACGCTTCCGCTCGTCAGTATCGCGTTCGTCTCGTGGGTGGGTGCGATGTTGGTCATGCGCCCCGCGATGAACAACGTCACCAGCGAGGACTACGTGTTCCTCGCGCAGGCGAAAGGACTCAGCGAGCGAACCGTGATGATAAAGCACGCGGCCCGAAACGCGCTGATTCCGGTGGCGACCCAAGCAATCGTCGGTCTCGCGTTCCTGCTCAACGGGAGCGTCATCATCGAGAACGTGTTCAGTTGGCCGGGGCTGGGGCAGGTACTCGTCACCTCGGTCCTGAGCCGAGACTACCCCGTCTCGCAGGCCGCGTTCTTCATGCTCGCCATCCTTATCGTCGTCATGCGACTCGCGACCGACATCGCGTACACGTATCTGGACCCGCGAATCAAGTTCGGGGGTGACTAACAATGTCTACGGAAACCGAAAGCTCCTCACAGATCGACTCACTGAAGGAGCGCTGGCGACCTCGTATCGAGCGGTTCCGTCGCGGTTGGGACCGATTCACGCAGGAGAGGATGGGCGTGCTGGGCATCATCATCATGGTGATGTTCATCCTCTGGGCGCTCTTCCCCGACTTCTTCGCACCTCACTCGATGGAGTGGCGCGCGTATCTGGGCACCGAAGCCGGACGCCTCACGGCCGAGCAGGCCGAGTCGCTCCCGCATCCGCCGGCGTTCGGCGACCCGTTCTGGGCACCGCTCGGCACGAACTACGTCGGACAGGGCATCCTGACGCTCATCGTCCGAGCGGCCGACGACGCGCTGTACATCGGCTTCGCGGCCGGTCTGCTGTCGAGTCTGGTTGGCGTCCCGCTGGGACTCATCAGCGGGTTCTACGGCAACACGTGGATAGACGAGACCATCCAGCGCGTCGTCGACGTGATGTACGGCCTGCCGTTCCTGCCGTTCCTCATCGTCCTCGTGGCGATTCGAGGCATCACGACGACGAACATCATTCTCGGCATCGCGGTTACGTCGTGGCTCAACAACTGCATCGTCATCCGCGGCGAGACCCTCTCGCTGAAGGAGCGCTCGTACGTCGAGTCCGCGAAGGTCGCGGGCGCGAGCGACACGCGCATCGTGTTCCGACACATCATGCCCAACGTCCTGCCGCTGGCGTTCGTCTTCCTCGCGCAGGACGCCGCGTCCGCCATCCTCGCACAAGCGTCGCTCGCGTACCTCGGACTGGCGGACTTCACCGCCAACTCGTGGGGACTGATGCTCCAGAACATCAAGTCGAACGGGTACGTCTTCGATGCCTGGTGGTGGCTCATCCCGCCGGGCATCTGCATCATGCTCATCGCGGCCGCGTTCTACTTCATCGGTTTCTCGATGGAGGACGTGACCAATCCGCAGGAGGACAGCTAACATGTCACTACTCGAAGTAAACGACCTCTCGGTGCGCTACGACGCCGACGAGTCGAAGGTCCACGCCGTAGACGGCGTGAACTTCAGCGTCGAACACGGCGAGACGTTCGGTCTCGTCGGCGAGTCGGGGTGTGGCAAGACCACCCTCGGCAAGTCGCTCATTCAGTTGCTCGACGCGAACGGCTACGTCGAGAGCGGCGAAGTCTGGTTCGACGGAACGCTTCCCCAGTGGGAAGACGAGAACGGCGACCCCCGACGGGAAGTCATCGACGACGAACAGTACCCCGTCCGCGAGGACGGGATGACCGACCTCACGGAACTGGACGACCAAGACATCCGGGACATCCGGTGGCGAAACATCGCGCTGATTCCACAGAGCGCGATGAACGCCTTGAACCCGGTCTACGAGGTGGGCGACCAGATCATCGAGGCCATCCTCCGACACGAACCGCACACGACCCGCGAGGAGGCCGACGCCCGCGCCCGCGACCTGCTCGAACGGGTCGGTATCGAACCCGAGCGGGCCGACGACTACGCCCACGAGTACTCCGGCGGGATGAAACAGCGCGCGGTCATCGCCATGGCGATGGCGTGCAACCCGGACATGCTCATCGCCGACGAACCGACGACGGCCCTCGACGTCATCATCCAAGACCGCATCCTCGAAGAGATCGAGGAGCTACAGGAGGAGTTCGACGTCTCCATCCTGGTCATCAGCCACGACATCAGCGTTATGGCCGAAATTTGCGACAAGCTGGGCGTGATGTACGGCGGCAAGATGATGGAGAGCGGCCCGAAGCACGAAGTCCTCGAAAGCTCGGCCAACCCCTACACGCTCGGGTTGAAGAACTCCTTCCCGACGGTCAAGCAGGAACAGACCCAACTGGTCTCGATTCCGGGGTCGCCCCCAACCCTGCTGGACCCCGGTAAGGGCTGTCGGTTCGCCGACCGGTGTCCGTTCGTCGTGGACGAGTGCCACACCGAGCATCCGCCGATGTACGACGTCGCCGCCGCCGAGGACGGGACGCGAACCGAAGCCGCCGACCGCCACGCGCACCGGTCGGCGTGTTACCGAGTGAACGAACTCGAACGAATGCGCGAAGACGCAGCTCAGGAGGAAACATGGACCGAAACGCAGACCCACTAGTCGAAGTCGAGAATCTCTCGAAGTGGTTCGGTATGTCTCAGGGGGTAATGGACCGCCTGATGGGCAACGAGCCGTCGCCCGTGAAAGCAGTAGACGACGTGTCGTTCACCATCAACGAGGGCGACATCATGGGCATCGCGGGCGAGTCGGGGTGTGGCAAGACCACCCTCGGCAAGTTGCTCGTCCAACTCTACGAACCGACCCAAGGGAGCATCCACTTCGACGGCAACGACATCACCGAGATGTCCAACGACGAGGAGAAGAAGTTCCGCAAGCGGGTCCAGATGATATTCCAGGACCCCTTCGAGAGCCTGAACCCGCGGATGACCGTCTTCCAGTCGGTCGTCGAACCGCTCCGCATCAACGACATGTACGGCGGGTACGACGAGCGCCGCGAACGCGTCATCGAGGTCCTCAACGAGGTCGGACTCTCGCCCGCCGAGGCGTACCTCAACGAGTTCCCCAAGGAACTGTCGGGCGGCGAACTCCAGCGCGTCGCCATCGCGCGGGCGCTGGTGGTCAACCCCGACTTCGTGGTCTGTGACGAACCCGTCTCGATGCTCGACGTGTCCATCCGGGCGGGCGTGCTGAACCTGATGAAGGAGCTACAGGAGGAGTACGGTCTGACCTACGTGTTCATCAGCCACGACCTCTCGCTCATCCGGTACATGTGCGACCGGACCGCCATCATGTATCTGGGCGACCTCATCGAGCAGGGGCCGACCGAGGAGGTGGTGATGAATCCAAAACACCCCTACACCGAGGCGCTGTTCGACGCGGTACCGGAGGTCGCGCCGGACGCCGAGCGCAAGCGCGCGAACGTGACCGGCGAGGTGCCCAATCCGCGGAACCCGCCCTCGGGCTGTCGGTTCCACCCGCGGTGTTCGAAGATTATCCCGCCACAGGACTGGACCGGCGGCCAACCCGCGTTCCGGCGGGCGTTCCAGTTCAAGCGGAAGGTGTTGACCGGGGACCTCGGCCCGGAGGACGTCGAGACCAGCGGCGAGACCGCGACCGGTCGCGCGGCCGAGGAACTGCTCGAACACGGCCTATCGCTCGAAGTCCCCGAGGAGCATCGCCCCGCGAGTCGGAGCGGGACGACTATCGACCCGGACCAGCTCGAACTGCCGCGTGAAGCGGAGAGCACGCTCCGGGAGGCCGCCGAGCGCGTCGTACAGGAGGACTACGACGGTGCGCGCGACGTGCTCGACGGCGCGTTCGAGACTATCTGCGAGCAGGAACACCCCGACCTCCGTGAGGCCGGACCGCAGATAACGGCGTGTCACCTCTACGAGGGCGAGTCCCGGAAAACGCGGAAAGCGCCGAGCGCGGACGACTGACCGCGGACGACCACGGACGACCACGGACGACCGAGCGCGGTTCGGCGCAAACTCCTTTTCGGGTTTCGCCACTCCGTCGGCCGGTATCGAAAACGCTTATGTTATTCAAGAGACGCGTTTATGGTAGCATATGGCAGACCGAACGCTACTCCGTCCCCGGAAACCGGTCACGATGGGGTCGTTTCTCGTCGTCGCGCTCGTCACGGCGGCGCTGTTCGTCCCGACGTTCTCGGGGCATCTTGCCGTCATGAACACGGTCAGCATCGACGCGACCGCGACCGACGTGGCGATGTCGGAGGACGGCGACCAGCTCGTGGTCCAGATTCGGATTCACAACCCGACGCGGGCCGCGTTCACCGCGTCCTACGGGCAACTCTTCGGAAAGGTCGAGGGCACTCAACTGACGGGCACCGGCAACGAGGTCGAGGAGACGACGGTTCCCGCGGGCGAAACCCGGACGCTGACCGCGCGAATCAGCGTTCCGGAGGAACACCGCGACCGGGCAGCACGAGCCGCGAAAGCGGGGAACATCGTCGTCACCGGACAGCTCGACGGGCGGATACGCGACCAGCGCGTCGAGGTGGAAGTCACGGAGGAGACCGATGGCTGAGCGCAACCTCGCGGGGACGCGACTCGGCTTCGGAGCAATCGGCGGGCGGCTCCGGCCGCTCGCCCTCGGGACGTTGACCGGCGTCGTCGCCGGGATGGGCGAATTCATGTTCCTGAAAGAGCAGTTCCTCCCGTGGGTCGTCACGGAGACGTGGGCGCTGGCTTTGGTCGCCGTTGCCGGCGCGTACACCCACTTCCTCGCCAAAGACCTCGCCGAGAGCATCACGCTCTCGTTGGTCGCGATGACGGTCGGTCTCACCGTCCACGTCGTCGCGTGGATCGCGCCGCTGTGGTTGCTCGCGTACCCGCCGGGCGCGCGCGACCTCCTCCTGCCGAAGATGGTCGGCGAGGCCATCGCCAGCGGTCTGCCGCCGTACGTCATCACGTTCTACGGGTCGTACTTCGCCGCGTTGCTCCTCGGGGGATACTTGGAGGGCTGACCGCGGCGACGATTCTTTCGGGTCGTCTCCGACGGCGCGCCGCGTTCGCGGCGCGCCAACCGCACGAGGTCGTGCTGTGCAGTGCGGTCGCGGTAACTCCCGTATTCGAGTTCGAAAGGAAAATTCCAATCTTCGAATTCGTATCCCTGAGTTTATAGGCCGCCCGGCGCTACGTCACCCCGTGCCGAAGGACACGCCACAGCGGGACAAGACCGTCCGCGAGCGGGGGACCTACGCGAGTCACGGCGACGACCCGACGCTCGCCGGCTACCTCTCGTCGCTGTTTCTGGTGCTGTCCGTGCCGACGTTCATCGCCGCGGCCTACGGCGGCCACTGGCTCGGTCTCTACGGCTACTCGGCCATCGTCCCGGTGTTCGCCGGACTGATACTCGCCTCGCTCGCGGTGGCGTTCTCGCTGATGCACTGGCTGACCGGGAGATAGCCGACCGACCGGACGAAGTCAGTAGACGTTCGTCCGGAGCGTCATGTAGAACACGACGACCATCGCGGCGACGATGAGCGAGAACTCGGCGCGCGTCGGCGAGTCCGATCTTCCGGCGAAGAAGAAAACCAGGCTCGTGATGCCCAGTCCCGCCGCCAACGCGAACAATAGCAACGTCCGGTTTCGCTCGTCGGTCAACCAGACGTACATCGATTCCTTCGGGTCGTCCATGCGCGAGTCAGTACCAGATGCCCTTGTAGTCGCACTCGACCGGTTCCGTCGTGACGTTCTGGGCGAGCGCCATCGAGGTCAGCGCCACCTTCTCGTCGGCGGTGAACTCCGACTCCTCGTCGCGCCACTCGCAGATGCCGACGCCGACTTCGAGCCGCCAGTCACAGAGGGTCATCAGCCACTCGTCGGGCAGGTCGTCCACGTCGTCTTCGAGGGAGGCGCGGAAGAGGTACTTGTAGGTCGTCTCGTTGCGGTCGCTGATGTCCTCGCCAGCCGCGTACTCGGGGAACGGCGGCGTGCCGAACAACTGGACGAGCCGGTACAGCGCGGTGCCGACGTCGCCGTCTACCGGTTCACCCGGTTCCTCGCTCATCGGCGCGCGTACGTCGAGGTCCTCGCGCTCGTTGATTACGTCTTCGACCAACACCTCGCCGTTCTCCCGACGGCGGCGAATTTCGCTTTGGGGAATCGGTTCGAGGACGAGATTCTGGAGCTTTTCGAGATCGGGCGCGTCGGGATGTGTGCGAACGTCCGTAGGCATGGTTAGTAGGCGAAGTAGTTGAAGCCGCGCCAGCCGAGGTAGCCGACCACCAGCGTACCGACGCCGACGCCGATTACGGCGATGGCCTCGAAGCTACTGACGGCACCCTGTTGGATGGGGTCCAAATTGAAGTAGAGTGTGATACCGGTCGTGACGAGGATGTACCCGATCACGACGCCGAAAAGCATGACTGCCAACGATGCAAAACCCGCCGGACCGCGAAGGGGTTTCGGGACTTGTTCGCGTATCGCCATGGTTTGTGGTATTATTCGCCAAGGTTAAAAGTTCCGTACTTTCACTCGCGCCCACTGCCGTCGTCGCCTCCGTTCCGGTGGTCACGACCCCGTTCGTCGGGTTCGTTCGGGCCGTCGTGTCCATCTCGACCGTCGCGTTCCTCTCGCTCGTCCGCATCCACGTGGTCGAGTCCGCCGCCGCCGAGCGGCGACATCTCGGGGTCGAACTCGCCGGACTGGTCGGGGTCGGGCGACTGCTCGTCGTCCCGCCCCGAGCGGTTCGGTTCGCCCGAGGGCATATCGACGTACTCCTCGACCGGCGAGCGCAACCGGTAGCCCAGTGCGATGAAGATACCGCCGAGAATGATTCGCAGGACGACGTACGGCGAAGTCACGGCGAACTCTCCGGTCACGACGCCGCCGTGGAGCGCCTCGCCCACGAGGAGCGCCCCGACCACGAGCAACACCGTACTCAGCATCGCCAAGAGCCGTACTGAAGTCACGAACGGGGGTTGCGAGGCCCGGAAGTTACGCCTTCCGGTTTTTCGACGGGAAGGCCGGCTATCGCCGTCGGACCCGGTCTACAGAACCGTCAGTCGGCGAGAAACGCCGCGTTGTCGGACCGGCGACCACGCGACAACGATGAAAAATCGGACCAAAGTTTCTGGACCGGGATTCGGCCAGCGATTCGAGCTAGCGACCGACGGCAACGTATCACGTTTCTATCCTGTCGGCCATAATTTTGATTATCCCTCCATTGAGCATGTAACGTAAACTATGACGATGTATCTGTTCTCTGTTACAAGGTTTTTTGCGTCATTAGCCGAGGGGAGTAGCCAATGAGCGACGAACGGGACGCCGGGGGTGACGCCTCCGACGAGGAACCACGGCGGGGCGACTCGGTCCGCGACCGGCCGGACAGCGACGGGAGCGACCGACACGCGCGCGACGATTCGGAATCCGGAGGCGTGGACGGGGCGACTGACGAAGGCACAGACGCATCGACCGACGATACCGAGGCTGACGGTATCGAGTCCGGCGATAACGAGAGTGACAACGCCGAGTTCGACGATACCGGAACCGACGACGAAGGGAGCGACGCGGCGGCCGACGACGCCGCTGACGACTCCGACGACGTCGAGGCGGAGGGTGAGTCCGACGAGAGTGACTCCGACGAGGGTGACTCCGAGGAGTCCAGCGATAGCGAGTCGGATGCCGACGAGAACAGTTCAGCGGGTGACGCGGACGACGCGGACGGAGACCCCGACGACGAAACCGAGGGGCCGCGCTCGCTCGAACTCAGCGACGAGAAACTCGCCAGCGCGGGCGTCACGGTCGGCGAGTACGACTGGGAGGAGTTCAAAGAGGAGTTCTTCTACGAGAACGGGAGTCCGCCGACCAACTGGCGCGGGAAGGCCCGGCCCTTCGACCCCGAGGAGTACCTCGGTTACGACCCCGACGAGATCCCCGACCTGGTCGAGGAAGGCGCGGAGACCGCCGCGGGCCTGAGTGCGTACTTCGAAGCGTACCTCGACCCCGAGGAGACGCCGGTCGCGCTCGGCGAGTACCTCTGGGAACACTTCCGGTACGAGTACTACTACGACGGCGAGGGGATGGCGCTCCCACGCGACGACGAGGGCGATGTCGTCCCCTTCGACCGGAGCGAGTGGCTCGGCCACGACGACGTCGGGGCCAGCGTCTTCGAGGCCGGATGCGCCGTCACCGACCTCAGCGCCTCGTTCGAGGCGTGGCTCGACCCCGCGACGACGCCCGTCACGAAGGGCGAGTACTACTGGGAACACTTCAAGTACGAGTACTACTACACCGACACCGACGTCACCGCGCCCGAGCGACCGCGGGACGACGAGGGCGAAATCGAGCGCTTCGAGAAGGAGGAGTGGCTCGGCTTCCCCGAGGAGGACCTCGAATCACTCCTCGCGGAGGGCGCACACGACGCGCGAAAGCTCCTCGAAATCGAGGACGAGCGCACCCTCGACGTGCCCGAGGAGTTAGACGAGGACGCCTTCTTCTCGACCGTCGAGGGCCACACCACGCTGGTCAATCGCTACGACCTCGAAAAGGAGGTCGCGCTCCCGAAGAAACGCCACTTCCGGGAGGTTGACCGCTACTGGGTCAACAAGCCCTACTCGTTCGTCGTCATCTTCCACTCCGCGAAGGAGAACGAGACCAAGTACTATCTCGTCGAGCCGTACTGCACCCCCATCGAGGACGACCTCAAGGAGTTCCTGACGAAGAAGCTTCGCTCCTCGATAAAGTACTCCAGCGACGACGTGGTGGTCGAAGCCGAAGACGAAGAGCGCGCCGAAGTCATCGAGCGCGAGGCCCTGCAACTGCTCGCGCGCTACGACCTCTACGCCGAGAACGACGGCGAGCGCGCCGAGCAGCTGAAGGAACTGCTCGACCGCTACGACGAGACCCGAGACGCCGTGAACGCCTACGTCGAACGCCTCCGCGAGGAGACCGACGAGGCGTTCGAACCGGTCCGGGAGTTCGTCGAAGAGCGCCGCGAGCGACGCGCCGAGGCGGCCGACCGGGGGGATAGCGCAGAAGACGGCGAAGCCGAACCCGGAGACGCGGCGGAAACCGACCCGGAAGCGGTCGAGGGGGTCGAAGCGTCGCCGGACGTCGACGAGCAGACCGACCCCGACGCCGCGACCGACGGCGAGGAGATCGCCGCGGACGGGGGCGCGGTCGGCGACGACCCGGACGCGGGGACCGACGCCGAAGTCGAGTCGCCCGGCGAACCGGACGCGGCCGTCGCGTCCGCGACTCCCGGCGACGAGGTGACTGACTCGGACGAGGCGGCCGCGGACGCCGACCGACCCGCGCCGTGGAATCCCGACGAACCGGACGAGGAGAGCGACCTCCCGGCGACGACCGACGAGGCGACCGAACCGCGCATCCGACTCGACGAGTACTTAGACCTCGACTTCGAGGCTGAGGGGAGCCTCCGTGAGCAGGTCCGGGCCGCGGTCGAGGCCAAAATCGCGGCGTTGGAACCCGACGAGGAGGGCGGACTCGACGGCATCGCGGTCCGGCCCGAACCGGTCCTCATCGAAGAGGACAGCGACGACCTCTCGGAGTATCAGGCCGAGAAGCTGCTCTACTACCTCCGGCGGGACTTCGTGGGCTACGAGCGCATCGACGGCATCAAGCACGACATCAACGTCGAGGACATCTCCTGCGACGGGTACAACTCGCCGGTCTTCGTCTACCACACCGACTACGAGCAGGTCATCACGAACGTCTACCACGGGAAGGACGAACTGGACGACTTCGTGGTCAAGATGGCCCAGCGGTCGGGCAAGGGCATCAGCAAGCGCCAACCGCAGGTGGACGCCACCCTGCCGGACGGCTCGCGCGCACAGCTCACCCTCGGCCGCGAAGTGTCGGACCACGGGACCAACTACACCATCCGGCAGTTCAAGGACGTGCCGTTCACCCCGGTAGACCTCGTGAACTGGAACACGTTCTCGCTCGAAGAGATGGCGTTCATGTGGCTCGCCATCGAGAACCACAAGTCGCTCATCTTCGCCGGGGGTACCGCGTCCGGGAAGACCACCAGCCTGAACGCGGTCTCGCTGTTCATCCCGAGCAACTCCAAGATCGTCTCCATCGAGGACACCCGCGAGGTCGAACTGCCACAGCGCAACTGGATCGCCAGCGTGACCCGTCCCTCGTTCAGCGACGACGACAAGGGCGACGTGGACGAGTTCGACCTGCTGGAGGCCGCGCTCCGCCAGCGACCCGACTACATCGTGATGGGCGAGATTCGGGGCGAGGAGGGTCGCACGCTCTTCCAAGTCATGTCCACCGGGCACACGACCTACACGACGTTCCACGCCGACACCGTGGGCGAGGTCCTCAAGCGGTTCACCACCGAACCCATCAACGTCAGCAAGACGCTGTTCACCGCGCTCGACCTGGTCTCCATCCAGACCCAGACCCGCGTGCAGGGGAGCAAGGTCCGCCGGAACAAGTCGCTGACCGAAATCAACGAGTACAGCGCCGAGAACGACGAGATAAACGTCCAAGACATCTTCCAGTGGCGCGCGGAGGACGACGAGTACATGCGCCTCTCGGGGTCGAACACGATGGACGAGATTATGTTCGACCGCGGGTGGGACCGCGACAGACTGGAGAACGAGATTCTGAAGCGCCGGGTCATCCTCGCGTACCTCATCAAGAACGGGCTGAACGAGTACAGGCAGGTCGCGGCCACCGTGCAGGCGTTCATCAACGACCCCGAGACCATCCTGACGCTGGTCGCCAACGAGAAACTCGAAGAGAGTTTGCAGGACCTCCGGGAGATGGAGAGCGTCCAGATAGACGTGGACCCGAAGAAAGAGGAGATGGTCCCCCGGCCCGACCCGACCGAGGACATCTACGACCTCGCCAAGGGCATTCTCGCGGAGGCCGAGGACCGACTCTTGGACGACTACCGCGGGGCCGACGCCGACGTCGATGGTCTGGCCGTCGCGCTCGCGGAGTCGGCCGAACCCACCGACGCGCCCGCCGAAATCGAGGCCGACTCCGGCGAAGGCGACCGGTCCCGAGACGACCCGCCGAACGCCGACCCCGACGGTCCCTTCGGCGGCGACCTGCTCGACTCGACACCGCAAGACGGGGGCCCGGTTGAGGACACCGAATCGGTCGGCCCGGAGGACAGCGTCCGCAACGTCAACGACGCCGGGGAACTCGGGAACTTCCCCGACGTGTACGACGAGAGCGAGGACGAGGCGAGCGACGGGTTCGACCCCGACGAGTTCGCGGACGAAATCGTCGGCGCCGACTCGGTCGCCACCGACGACCTGGACGGTGATTCCGGCGACGAGAGCGGTTCCTTCGGCGACTTCGAGGCCGCCTTCGACACCGACGACGAAGCCGGGTCGGACCCCGAGAGCGAGGAGGACGAGACATGAGCCACGGGGCGTCGAGTCCCGAGCGGTCGGCCGACTCGCTGGCCGACACGTTCTACCCCCTCTTCGACTACCTCTTCGACGAGGACGGCGACTTCGTGGCCGACGTGGAGACCAAACTCGCCGAGGCGCGGATGCCCGACACCGTCGAGTTGTACCTCTCGCGGGGGCTGGCGGTCGGCGTCCTCGCGGGCGCGCTCCTCTGGTTGCTCGGCACGCTCGTCGGCTACGTGCTGTTCATGACCGGCGTCATCGAGGTGGGCGTTCTCATCGGCGTGCCGGTGCCGAACCAGTTCGTCGCGTGGATAATCCGGACGTTCAAGATTCCCTCGCTGGTCGTCGCCAGCGGTCTCGTCTTCGGCGCAATCGGGTTCGCCATCGGCTTCGGCATCGTGGTCGGCATCCCGTACATGCGGGCCAGCGAGCGCGAGAGGGAGATAAACATGCTCCTGCCCGACGCCATCTCGTTCATGTACGCCCTCTCCATCGGCGGGCTGAACCAGTTGGAGATTCTGGAGGCGATGGCGAAGGCCGACGACACCTACGGCGAGGTGGCCCGCGAGTTCCAGTCCATCGTCCAAGAGACCGAGTACTTCGACACCGACTACCGGACCGCCATCCAGAAGCGGGCCTTGGAGACGCCGAGCGACGAACTCTCGCAGTTTCTGACGGACATGCTCTCCATCGTCAACTCCGGCGGGGACATGAGCGACTTCTTGGACGACAAGAAGGACAAGCACATGCGGACCGCCAAGCAGCAACAGGAGATGACCCTCGAGACGTTGGAACTGTTCGGCGAGATGTACATGACCCTCTCGCTGTTCCCCCTGCTCCTCATC
The DNA here is from genome assembly GCF_023238445.1 of Halorussus gelatinilyticus. GTDB lineage: Archaea > Halobacteriota > Halobacteria > Halobacteriales > Haladaptataceae > Halorussus > Halorussus gelatinilyticus. The sequence continues at coordinate 2,732,180 of NZ_CP096658.1, forward strand.
ATCATCCTCGTCATCATGTCGATGCTCGGGCAGGCCAAGGAGTCGATGCTGTACGCGACGGTGTACGGCCTGATTCCCCTGACGGGCGTCGGCTTCCTCGTGTTGGTCTCGACGGTCAAGCAGGACGACCCCGGCGACGGCTACCTCAACCCCTCGGACGCCGGCGACCGACTCGAAGCCTCGACCGGCGCGGGCCTGCTCCACCTCGGACTCATCGAGACGTACGTCGGCGAGTTCTCGATCTTCGACCGCATCAAGAGCCGCGAAGGAACGTTCGAGACGGTCGAACTGCTCAAGCGACCGCACATCTTCTTCCGGGAGCATCCGCTGTTCATCCTCGGGCTGACGTTCCCGGCGTCGCTCGTGCTGGTCGGCAACGCGGTCTGGACCGGGGCCGCGCCCCGGACGTTTCAGGAGATGGTCGCCCGGCCCATCTGGGGCACGTTCATCTACGTCTACGTCCCGGTGTACGTCAACTTCCTCCCCCTCGCAATCTTCCACACGTGGAACGTCAGGTCCCGGCAGGCCGTCATCAGCAAGCTCTCGGACAACCTGCGGAAGCTCTCGTCGGCCAACGACACCGGCCTGACCCTGCTCGAATCCATCCGGACGGTCGCCGACACCTCGACCGGGAAACTCGCCGACGAGTTCGACGTGATTCACGCCAAGGTCGAGTACGGGATGAGCCTGAAGGCCGCGCTCATCGAGTTCAACAACCGGTACCACATCCCGCGACTCGCCCGGACCGTGAAGCTGGTCTCGAAGGCGCAGGAGGCCTCCAGCCAGATTACGGCGGTCCTCTCGACCGCGGCACAGGCCAGCGAGAATCAGGACGACATCGCCCGCGAACGCAAGTCCCGCTCGCGGATGCAGGTCGTCATCATCATCATGACCTACCTCACCCTGCTGGCGGTGATGGCCATCCTGAAGGTGAAGTTCCTCGACGTGATGGCCGGCCTCGCCAGTCAGGCGTCGTCGAGCGGCGGCGGGGCCGGGTCCTCGCAGTTCGGCGGCGGCATCGACACCACGCTCCTGTCGATGCTGTTCTTCCACGCCGTGACCCTGCAAGCGATTCTGTCGGGGTTCATCGCGGGCTACATCCGGGACGCCTCGCTCATGTCCGGCGTGAAGTTCGCCGTCGTCCTCCCGACGGTCGCGCTGATAACCTTCGCGTTCATCTGACCATGCCCCGAGAATCCCCCTCTCCGGAAGACGGCCGATCCCCCGACGAGCGCGAACGCCGACCGGCCGGTTCCGAGCCCCTTCCCCGAGCACAGACCAGCATCGACTTCGTGGTCGGGATGAGCGTCTTCCTGCTGACGATAGCGTTCGTCGTCGCGTTCCTGCCGGGCGTCTTCGAGCCGTTCACCGCCACCGGGTCGGGCGACGTGCTGGCGGCCGACCGGACCGCCGGACTGCTGGCCGAGCAGTTGCTCGCCGACCCGACGTCTCCGGGGGTGTTCGACTCGGCGTGTACCGCCGAGTTCTTCGACGCCGCGGGCGACGGCGCGGCCGGCGTCGCGGGATGTCAGTACGCGACCGACGCCGCGGACTTGGACGCCGCGCTCGGTCTCGGTCCCGCGACGGCGGTCAACCTGACGATAGAGAACGACGGGACCGTCCAGTCGAGGCGCGGGGTCACGCTCGCGGCCGGACCGACCCCGCCGCGGTCCGAGAGCGTGGTCGTCTCCCGCCGAGTGATTCTGCTGGGCGGCGACGACGCGGACCTCTACGTGAGGTTGTGGTAGCGTGTCGGCGAACGCTCCCCCCGACCGCGGGAATCGGGTCCGAACGCGGTCCCGCGGGCAGGTCCACACCCTCGAAGCGTTCACGGCCGCGCTACTGGTCGTCTCGGGCGTGCTGTTCGCGCTACAGGCGACCGCGGTCACGCCGCTGACCGCCAGCACGTCGAACCAGCACATCGAGAACCAACATCGGACCGCGGCCGCCGACGTGCTGTCGGCCGGGGCGGAGAACGGCACGCTCCGTCCCGCGGTGACGTTCTGGGACCCGGACGACTCGGCGTTCGTCGCGGCCGGCAGTCGCGGCTTCTACACCAACGGCGGGCCGCCCAACGCCTTCGGGGCCGCGCTGAACGACACGTTCGGCGGTCTCTCGACCGCCGGGCGACGCATCGCGTACAACGTCGAAGTTAGATACCGGACGCCCGACGGCGACACGCGCAAGCAGACGATGGTCTACATGGGGTCGCCCAGCGACAACGCGGCGGCCGCGACCCGGACCGTCGTCCTCGCCGACGATACGCCGCTCTCGGGCGCGAGCGGCAACGTCTCGTCGGCGAACTTCTACGCGCCGGACGCCGCGCCCAACGCGAGTTTCTACAACGTCATGGAGGTGCGCATCGTCGTATGGCAGATGTGAGGCATCGACTCCGCGGCAGTCGCGGAGACCGGGACCGAGAAGGCGGTGGAGGCGACCGGCGCGACCGCGGTCAACTCATCCTCGTGACCGGTCTCGCGGTCGCGGTGACGCTGGTCGCGCTGGTCCTGCTATTGAACACGGTCATCTACACACAGAACCTCGCCACCCGCGGGGCCGAAGTCGAAGACGACGCCGCAGTCTCGTTCCGACAGGAGGCCATCGCGGGCGTCGGCGAGGTCGTGGACGCCGAGAACCGCGCGGAGTACCAGACTCGCGCGAAGGTGGAGGCGAACGTCACCGCGGGCATCGAGCGCTACGACAGCGTAGCGTCGCGCTACCGCGCCGAGCGCTCGACCATCGCGCAGGTCGATACCGGAACGCTCTCGCTGACCGAGGGGCGCATCCTCCGCCAGACCAACGCCTCGCGGAACTTCACGAGCGCCGGGGGAGCGAACGGGTGGACGCTCGTCGAGGACGCCGGGTCGGGCACCGCGCCGGGCGTGCGCCGCTTCAGACTGACGGTCAACCGCGACGAACTGAGCCAGACGAAGAGCGACGCGTTCACCGTCGTCGCCGACGGAAGCTCGCGAGAGTGGCGCGCCCGCATCTACAACCCCAGCGGAGGTGCGACCGTCGCCGTCGCGGTGAAGAACGGGAGCGAGGGGACCGCCGATACGGTCTGTTCGGTGACGGCGGCGTCGGCGACCGTGGACCTCACGTCGGGCCGACTCGGCGGCGAGCGGTGTCCGGCGCTCGACTGGGCGAAGGGCGTCGCCGCGCCCTACGACGTCAGGTTCGAGCGCGCCGACGACGCGACCGGGACCTACGAGGTCACGGTCGACACGTCGGCGGCCGGGACCGCCGTCCAGACCGGGAACTTCGCGGGGCCGGGAGCCGGCCAGTCGCCGCGGTGGGCACCCGCGGTGTACGCCGCCGAGTTCGAGATTCACTTCGAGACGCCGAACGTCGCGTTCCACACCACCGTCCGGGCCGCGCCGGGTGAGCCGCGATGACGGGGAGAACGCCCGACTCCCGGCGGCTCCGCGACGACACCCGGAGCGTCTCGATCACGGTCAACTACGCGCTCAACCTCGTCGTGGCGACGATGCTCATCGGCGGGGTGTTGACCGCCACGGGCGGGATGGTTCAAGACCGGCGGGAGTCGGCGGTCCGGACCGAACTCTCGGTCGTCGGCGAGCGCGTCGCGAGCGACCTGATGGCCGCCGACAGGTTGGCCGAAGTCGGGAGCGCCGGGCCGGGCACCGACCCGACCGTCTCGATTTCGGTGACGCTCCCCGAGCGCGTCGGCGGGACGCGCTACGACGTGTCGATTCGGACCTCGCCCGCGGTAATCGTCCTCCGGTCGGACACCCCCGAGGTGACGGTCCGGGTCGGGTTCCACCACGACACGCCGGTCGAGGAGACCACGGTCCGGGGCGGGAACCTCCGCATCGAGTTGGCCGGCGACGGCGACGTGGAGGTGGTGGCGGCGTGACCGACGGCCGCGCGAGGACCCGACGCGGACTGCTGGACCGCCGGGGCGTGAGCGAGACCATCGGCTTCGTCTTCGTGTTCGCCCTGGTGACGGCCTCGGTCGGCGTCGTCTACACGACCGGCATCGGCGGGCTCGAAGACGCCCGCCAGGACGAGCAGTTGACCAACGCGGTCCGGGCGTTCGACGTGCTGGACGACAACGTCGGGGACCTGACCCGCGAGGGCGCGCCGAGTCGGGCGACCGAACTCAAACTCTCGGACGCGACGCTCGGGTTCGGCGACCCGGTGAGCATCGAAGTGCAGGTCAACCACACCGCCACGGACGCCAACGCGACGTACTCGGCGACGACCCGACCGCTGGTCTACTCCGGCGCGGCGGGTGACGTGGTGTACTCGGCGGGCGCGACGTTCCGCGTGGACGGGGGCAGTGCCGCGATGCGGGCCGAACCCGGCCTGCTCGTGGACGACCGGCGCTCGATGGTGCCCATGCTGGTGACGTACCCGCGTTCGGACTCGGGCGGCGTCGGCGGCTCCTCGACGGTCCTGCTGGTCGCCTACCGCCAGTCGCAGAACCTCGACGGCTCCTTCGATACCGGCCCCGACGCGGCCGACGAGGCGCGGGTCAACGTGACGGTGGATTCGCCCCGCGCCGCGGCGTGGGGACGCTACTTCGAGGATAAGGGAATGACGGCCATCGACGGCGACGCGACCGACGGCGACGTGACCTACCAGTTCCGGACCGACCATCTGCTGGTCTCCGAGACCGTCGTCGAGTTCGACGTGAAAGGCTGAGTCGGAGTTTTTGTAATTTCCGGATGCGAACCGACGGCGGTTCTCAGCGACTGAGAATCCGTCTCGGCTCAGGCGCTCGTCACGTTCACGTGGCTGACGCTGATGTGGAGGTAGGTCAGTCGCGGGACGTTGTCCGCCGCGCCGACGACCGGGTCCACCGACCGGAGCGCCCGGTCGAAGTGAATCGACCCGCCCGCCTGCAACAGGGTACTGCCGCCGCCGACGACGCCGCCGAACAGTTGCGCGTGGGTCTGAATCGTAATCGACCCGGACTGGCTGTCGGTGCCCGGCGCGTAGATGAGACCGACGAACGTCGCGTGGTCGTCGAGTAACACGTCGAGACCCGGCTTGGCGTACACGCGGAACGTGGGCGAGTGGTGAGTCGCCGTGTCGCCGACCTCGCCGCCGATTACGTGGAACTTCGAGCCGGTGGTGTAGAGTTTCACCATGCCGCCGTCCGGGTCGGTGACCTCGACGGTCACGTCGGACCACACCACGTCGTCGTCTACGACGAGCGTGATGTCGCCGCCCGAGTTGTCCAACACCAGCGTCTGAGAGGAGTCGAGGTTGTCGTCGTCGATGTAGTACGCGCCCGAGGGCAGGGTGAGCGTCGATTCCGACTGGTTCCACTGTTCGCCGTCGATGGCAGTCACGGCGTCGTTGTCGTTGTTCGAGGCCTTGCTGTACGTCGCGGCCTTCGCCGTCACCGTGTCGCCGATGGGGCTGATTTCCGGAACCGTCCCGTTGTTGGCCTGCCAGCCGGACACCGCACTACAGTCGGAGTTGCCGCCACCGCCGTTACAGTCGATGGTGCCGCCGTAGGAGACGTTGCCGTGAACCGTGACGCCGCCCCCGAACTCCACCGTGCCGCCGCCGGTCCGCAGGTCGCCGTAGACTTCGGCCCCGCCGGTGAGCTTGACGCTCCCCTTCGTGACGATGGTGCCGTCGTAGGGCGGCGACGGACTGCCGGGGTACGCCCCGTCGGAGGAGTTGTAGCTGTCGGTGAACGACGACCCGCCCGCGCCCTTGATGGTCATCTGGTCGGGCGTGGTTCCGGCCAGCGCGTTCGTGACGTTGCGGGTCCGGGTCGGGACGACCAGCGTGATGAACACGCGGTCGCTGTCGTGGTCGTAGGAGACGCGCCCGCCCGTCCGTTGCTCGAAGAACCGACCCCACGCCTCGTAGTACTCGCTCTGGACCGTGACGTTGACCTCGCCGTTCTCCAGCGGGTTCCGGAAGTCGGGGTTGCCCTGCTTCGGGAACTTCGATTCGGTTGGACCCCCCTGGGTCACGCGGACCGTCCCGTCGAGCGAGTCGGTGCCGTTGACTGTGACCAGCGGGAGCGTCAGCGTCGTGCCCCGGTAGTGGAACTCCGGCGGCGAGACCATCGTACTTCCGCCGCCGGTGCGCTTCCAGACGCCGCCGCCCTGATAGGCGATGCTGGTGTCGCCGTTGGCGTAGATTATCGCGCCGAGCGTCTGATTCATCACGACGTGTTCGGTCGTCCCGTCGGTCCGGTTGACCACCCTGACGCGCATCCACCCGCTTCGGTTCTCGACGGCGACGCTATCGACGCCGAGCGAGGTTCGCTGGACGGGCGACGACCCGATGCCGACCAGACTCGCCTTCGAGTCGAGTTGCGTCATCGCGTTCTCCGCGCTGTCTATCTCCGAGGCCTGTTTCGCGTCGTTCAGCGCCGACGACCCGAACGACACGATGAGGCCCGTGCCGACGATGGTGATAGCGAGCAGGAGGACGACGCCCAGCACCTCCGACTGGCCGCGACCGCCTGCACCCGTCGCTCGTCTTCGCGTCCCCGAAAGCTCGAACCCTCGCCGACCGGTCATATCCGCCTCATGGAACCACTGGTTTATAAACTAACCCGCCACGTATCGGTAAAAATTCAACAGCGCGCTGACGCGACCGGCGGGGCGGACGGTCTCGGTCGTCCTCTCGGCACGAGTGCGGGCGTCGCCGATTCGACCGGAAATCCGGTCGTGTTCGGCGGTCGGTGACCACCGGACCGTCCGCGAATCCCGCCCGTCGAATCACCCGCTCTCGGCGCTCTGTCCGGCGATTCGACGCACCGGAAAGTCTTTGTACGCCGCCCACTGATAACGGGTAGCAACCAGAATGAGTATGTCGAGAAAGAACATCGATCCTGTGGAAATCGAATCTACCGCCGAAAACGGCGACTCCAACTCTACCTACGTCTTCGACATCAGCCAGCACATGCTCGACGGGGAGGTGTGTACGGGTATCGCGCTCGCACTCTCGGAGGTGGTCGAGCGAGACCCCGCACAGATGACGCCGCTCAGTTCCGTGGTGGACTGCGACGCACTCCAGTTGTTCTTCCGAACGCGGCGATACGGCGACCTCCGCGACGACGTGTCGGTGTCGTTCCCCTACGACGTCTACGAGGTCACGGTCCGTTCGAGCGGTCGCATGCTCGTGCACGGCTAACCGCGGGAGTTCGCTTCGGCCGACGCCGAGTTCACCGGTTCGCGTTTTCGACCCGACTCCGACCGCCAACAGTGATTACTCCGGCGCGCGTACCACCGCGAGATGCGCGACCTCCTCGGACCGACGTCCCTGAACCTCGCGGCGCTCGCGGTCGTCGCGGCGGTCCTCGGCGTCGCCTACGTCGCGTCCTCCCCGCTGGTCCGCTACGGCGCGTGGCTCGTCGCGTTCGCGGTCTGGATGGCGTGGTTCGTCGTCGTCGCGCGCGAGTGGATTTCGCGGGCCGACTTCTGACTCGCGCGTCGCTCCGCTAGTCGCCCGGCGAGCGAACCCAGCGTGGCGTTCCCACGCACGATGCAACCCTTTAAAAGTGTAGAGTACTTATTCTGGGTGTGAGTGAAAATTCTGGGCGACGGAACCTCCGCATGCCCGACGACTCCGAACAGTTCGCTATCGTGACCGAGATGCTCGGCAAGAACCGCGTTCGCCTTCGCTGTAACGACGGCGTCGAGCGCATGGGCCGGATTCCGGGCCGGATGCGAAAGCGAATCTGGATTCGACGCGACGACATCGTGCTGTGCGAACCGTGGGACTGGCAGGACGAGAAGGCCGACATCGAGTGGCGCTACGACGGGTCCGCGCAGGACCAGCTCCGACGCGAAGGTCACATCAACGTCTGATACTCCCGCATCTTCTGCGAGTCACGTTCCGGACGACCAGCCCCGGTTGTCGCTCGCGGGTTACTATTCGTGCGAGTCGTCGGTCTCGATCTTCGGAAACTCGATAAATCGGTCACGAGGGGTCGGCGTATGGAAGACGACGGTATCGAAGCGGTTCTCGACGGTGACGAGAGCGTAAGCGACCTCGACGACGAGCAGATCGAGGCGGTGTTGGACGATATCGACGACGCCGTCGCGCGTATCGACGCGACTATCGAGTCGCTGAACCGGCACAAGCGGACGCTGCGGGAGAAGGCCGACGAACTCCGGACGTTCCAGAAACAGCGTGAACTGTTCCCGGAAGACGCAGTCGAGAGCCTCGATAATCTCGTCGATACAGTCTCGACGCTCGAATCGGAGGACGACGCCGACGGCGCGACATCCCTGATTGGGGACGAAACGGACCGAAGAGAGTAGTTTCCGACGGAATCGAGACGATGCTTGGGACGAAGCGACGGGAAGAAGTGGACTCGTCGGGATTTGAACCCGAGGCCTTCCCCGTGCCAGGGGGATGATCTACCGCTGATCTACGAGCCCTCGAACGCATTTCTTCGTTGGCCGGGGGTACTGATAAACCTCTCGGATTCTATCCACCAGCGGGGAGCGACGTGAGGAAGCGGAGGGTGACGTTTCCGGACTCGGTTCTCGACCCGAGAAAGTCGGCGACGAGGAAACAACCTCTAGCGGCGAAAGCGACAACGACTTAAAGTGGCCTCCGCAATTCCTTGCTACGGGAACAGCACAGCCGCAAATCTGACTCGTCGGGTGCTCGCGGGCGTCGCCCGCTCGCGACCGAGGTCGTTCGACCTCGCCTTTTTCCCGACTCGGGATTGCGGACGTGCGCCGCGTCAGACCGACGCATCAGCACGCGACGCCTCTCTGCGTCAGCTACCAGCGGCCTGTGCAGTTCCAATCAGAAATTATGGCACGAATGCACACCCGCCGCCGCGGCTCGTCGGACTCCGACAAGCCCGTGGCAGACGAACCGCCGGAGTGGAGCGACGTAGACGAAGACGCAATCGAGGAGCGCGTAGTCGAACTGGCCGAGCAGGGCCACAGCCCGAGCCAGATCGGCCTCAAACTGCGCGACGAGGGCGTGAAGGGCACGCCGATTCCGGACGTGAAGCTGGCGACCGGCAAGAAGGTCACCGAGATTCTCGACGAGAACGACGCCGACGACGACCTGCCGGAAGACCTTCGCAACCTCATGAAGCGCGCGATCCGCCTGCGCGAGCACATGGACGAGAACCCGCAGGACGCCCAGAACAAGCGCGCGCTCCAGAACACCCAATCGAAGGTCCGCCGTCTCGTGGACTACTACCGCGGCGACGAACTCGACGCCGACTTCAAGTACTCCTACGAGAACGCGAAGGAACTCCTCGAATAGATGTCCACCTCGGGTCGAAGCGGAACCGACGGGGCAGCCCCCTCCGCCAGCGACGTGGCCGCCGGACTGCGCGAGGCCGACTTCGTTCGGGTCCTCGCGCGCGCCGACGGCGACTGCCTGGCGGCCGCGGGACTGCTCGCTCGCGCCTGCGCCGACCGCGCGACGCCGTACCAAGTTCGGGTCGGGCGCTTCGGCGAGACGCTGGCCGGCCCCGACGACGCCGATTCGACCGACCGCGACGACGCGACCGACGCCGACGACACCACGGTCGCAATCGGGCTCGACCCCGCGGCCGACGTTCACCTGCCGGCCGCCGAGACCCCGGCGAGCGTGACGGCCTACGACGCCGCGGGCGAACTCGGTGCGACCCCGGACGCCGTGCTGGCGCTCGCGGGCGTCGTCGCCACCGGTCGCCCCGCGAGTACGGGCGAGAGCGCACACGTCCTCGAACGTGCTCGCGAAGCCGGAGTCGCTCGCCGACCCGGCGTCGGCGTGCCGACCGACGACCTCGTGGACGGACTCGCCCACTCGACGCTCGCGCACGCCGACTACTCGGGCGACGGGGAGGCCGTGCAGGCCGCGCTGGCCGAACTCGGTCTCCCGGCCGAACTCGACGAGGCGGCCCACCGCGCGGTCGCCTCGGAGTTCGCACTCGCGGTCACGGGAGCCGAAACCGCGACCGACCGCGCCGCGGAAGCCGTCGAGCGTGCGCTCCGACCGCACGCGATTCCGAGCGCGGGGTCCGGAGACTCGTCGGGCGACGAACCCGGTAACGAGTCCGACGGCGCGAGCGCGTCCGGCGAGGTCTTGCCGGACGCGCTCGCACCGTTCGCCACGGTCGAAGGCTACGCCGACGTGCTGGAGGCGGTCGCGCGCGAGCGACCGGGGGCCGGCGTCGCGCTGGCGCTCGGCCACGACGCGCGCGCCGACGCGCTCGACGCGTGGCGCGACCACGGAGAGCGCGCTCACGCCGTCCTGCGCGAGGCCACGACGGGCCGGTACGACGGCCTCTTCGCGCTTCGCACGGACGACGCGCCGGTCGAGACGGTCGCCCGTCTCCTCCGGGACTTCCGGTCGCCAGAACCCGTCGCACTCGTCGTCGGCGAGTCGGAAGCCGCCGCGACGGCGGTCGAAGATTCGGCCGTCGGCGCGGCGATGACCGAGGCCGCGCAGTCGGTGGGCGGCACCGGCGGCGGGACGCTGTCCCGCGGCTACGCCCGCTTCGACCCCGAGACGGACGCCAAGGAGTTCCTCGCCGCCTTCCGGGAGGCCAGACCGTGACCCGACGCCCAGACTCCGACGAGTCGGCCGAGCGCGCGGACGACGAGTCCGCCGGTCGCTCGGCGACGATTCGGACCGAACTCGACGACGCCCCCATCGTGGCGGCGTCGGTTCGCCCGGACAACACGCCCGAAATCGACACTCGCGTCGAGGAGTCCGGCGACGACGGTGGCGCGGGCGACGGAGCGGTCGTCACGACCGTCGAGCGCGAGACGACCGGCGGTCTTCGGACCACGGTGGACGACTACGTGGTGAACCTCGCGGTGGCGCAGGAAGTGGCACAGGCAGGCAACCGATTCGCAGACCAGCAGTCAGACACAACCCAACCATGAGTGAACGATCCGTATCCAAGCAGAAACAGGAAAAACGGTGGTACACCATCCACGCTCCCGAGCAGTTCGACCGACAGGAGCTCGGTGGCACCCCCGCAGACGAACCGGACAAAGTTCTCGGTCGTAACATCGAGACGACGCTGGGCGAGCTGAAAGGCGACGCCAGCGAGAACAACACCAAGCTCACGTTCAAGATCAACGACGTGGGCAGCGACTCGGCGTACACCGAGTTCATCAAGCACGAGCTGACCCGCGACTACCTGCGGAGCCTCGTGCGCCGCGGTGCCTCGAAGATCGAGGCGTACATCACGGTCCTGACGACCGACGACTACCGCGTTCAGATTCAGCCCGTCGCGTTCACGACCAAGGACGCCGACGCGAGCCAAGAGCAGGCCATCCGCCGAACGATGATCGACATCGTGGAGGAGGCCGGGAAGGACCGCACCTTCGAGGACCTCATCGACAGCGTGGTCGAGGGTCGGCTCTCGTCGGCCATCTACGGCGAGGCCAAGACCATCTACCCGCTGCGCCGCGTCGAGATTCAGAAGGCGACGCTGGAAGCCCGTCCCGAAGAGGTCGCCGCCGAGGAAGAGACCTCCGTGGACGTGGACGAAGAAGAAGTCGAAGTCTGAACGCGGCGCTTCCGACGGCACTCGATTTCTCGTTTTCTTCGCGTTGGGAGTCGCTACTCCGTCACGACGACCTTCCCGACCATCCCGGTCGGCTCGTGGGGGATGCAGAAGTAGTGGTACTCGCCGGGAATCTCGAAGGTCCGCTCGTAGGTCCCGCCGGGGCTGATGTGGCCGTCGAAGCCGCTCCGCCACCCCTCGCGCGCGGCCGCCTCGGTCTCGAAACCGCCCGACGCGAAGTACTCGGCACCCTCCGGAATCTGGCCCTCGTAGGCCGTGACGGTGTGTCTCCGGTTGCCCGTGTTCGCCCAGACGACGGTGTCGCCCGCCGCGACTTCGAGGGTTTCGGGCCGGAAGAACGCCGACCCCATGCCCACGTCGTAGTCGCTCGGCGCGTCGGCCCCGCCGCCGAGGGCGGTACACCCGGCCAGACCGACTGCTGTGACGCTCGCGGCCCCGGCAAGGAAGGTTCGGCGGTCCATACCCCTGCCTCGGACTTCGAGCGATTTAGGTCATGCGGAACCCGCTCGCTCCTGTCTCGGCGCTCACTGGTTCTCGTCCTCGAATCGCCACCGCGTCGCGTCCGCGGGGTAGTCGCGCCACGCCAGCACCGTCTCGGGCCGGACCGCGAAGAACGGCGTTCCGTGGCGAATCCCGTACTTCTCGTCGTACGCCGCGTCGATGCGCTCGATTCGCTCCGGGTCGGCGGTCTCCTCGTCGATTCGCTCGGCGGTGCCCTCGACGATGACGACCGCCTCGCCGCTCTCGCGGTGGACCGCGACCTCGGGGTTCGCCGCGAGGTTGCGGACCCAGCGCGTGCGCTCGCCGCCGCCACAGTGGAACCGGTCGTCCACCCAGACTCCCCAGACAGGTCGCGCGTGAGGGCGGCCGTCCGGTCTCGTGGTCGAGAGCCAGTAGGTCCGGTCGTCGGCCATCCGCGACGCGACGAACTCCCACGACAGCAGGCCCTCCTTCGTCGCGGGGATGCCGTAGCTCGCTTCGGTCTCGGGGCGGTCCCGGCGCGCGTCGGGAGTCGCGTCGGGCGAGTCGGTCGCTCCGCCCGCCGGGTCGTCTCGGTCGGTCATCGGGGCGAGTACGACCCGCGAAGGCAAAACGTCGCCCGTCCGGTGGACTCGCGGACTTGTCCGACGGCCGAGAGTCCGCCGGATATAAAGACGTATCAACGGCCGTCGCACACCCGACACGTATGGAACCCCGGTTCGTCGGTCGGCTCGGCGTCGCCGACGCGGTGACGGTCGCAAACGCCGCGCTCGGCTTCCTCGCGGCCGTCGCCGCGACTGTCGAGCCGGAACTGGCCGCTCGACTGGTGTTGCTCGCCGCGGTCGCCGACGGTCTCGACGGCGTCGTCGCCCGGAAGCTGGGAAGCACGCCAGCGGGCGAGTATCTGGACTCGCTGGCCGACGTGGCCTCCTTCGGCGTCGCGCCGGCGGTGCTGGTGTTCGTCGTCGCGCGCGGGCGGTGGCCCCTCTCGGAACCGTCTGCGACGACGATTGCGGTCTTCTCGGTGCCCGCGCTGTTCGTGGCGATGGCGGTCGTCCGGTTGGGGCTGTACACCGCCTACGACGTGGGCAACGGTCACACTGAGGGCGTGCCGAGTACGCTCTCGGGCACGATTCTGGCCGCGAGCGTACTGGCTGGCGTCGAGAACGCCGCGGTCCTGCTCGCGGCCGCGGGAGCCTTCGCGTACCTGATGGTGACGCGCGTGACCTACCCGGACCTGTTCGCCCGCGACGCGCTGGCGATGGGCGGCTTGCAAGCGCTGGCCATCCTCGCCCCGGCCGCGTTCGGGCGGACGTTCCCCCGACTGCTCCTCGGGGCGGCGCTCGCGTACCTCCTGCTCGGCCCGCGGTTCTACTGGCGGGAGACCGACCGTGACGATTCGACCGCCGATGCCGTTCCCGGCGACTCCGCTTCCGACGACTCCGCTCTCGGCGACCCTTCCCTCGACGAGTCCGCTTCCGACGACTCTGCCCCCGACGAACCGGACGTGCGGGAAGTCGAGGGCAGAGAGGTCGGCGACCCGCGAGGGTGAAGGGAAACGCTCTTGAAGTGTACGCACCGAGTTTTGCACATATGAGTCCGGTAAGCCTTGCGGGGTGGGAAGAATGAGCGACGAGGAAGAGGCCGACGAGACCGAAACCGAGGAGACGCCGGAAGCGGACGAGCAGACCGAGGAGACGGAACTCGACACGACGCCGCTCTCCGAGGAGGAGATCGAAGCGGAACTCGACGAGGCCGAGGCGGAACTCGAAGACGCCGAGACCGAGGCCGACTTAGACGTGGTGGAGGCGCACCTCGACGAAATCGAGGGCCACGTCGAAGACGCCGACCTGCCGGAACCCGACGACGAGGACGAGGAGGGTCCCCGCGAGCAGTTCGAGGACCGCCTCGCGGACCTCCGGAGCGACCTCGAAGAACAGCGCGGCCCCTACGCCGAGGACGTGGTCGAGGACGTGAGCGCGGCCGGAACCACCGTCGAGGAGACCGAGTGGACCGACGACGGCCGCGAGGAACTTGTCGAAGTGGTCGAGGCGTTCGTCGCCGACGTCGAGGAGATTCTCGGCGTGACCATCTCCGCGCCCATCTCGGCCGACATCGAGGACCTCGCCAGAGCCATCGAGGACGCCGCGGTCGAAATCGGCGAGGCGGGACTCGACCCCGACGAGGACGAAGCGACCATCGCGGAACTCCAAGACGCCGCGTCGGACCTCGAAGGCGGCGTCGATGCCGCCGAGGAGTGGGACGACCTCGAAACCCGCGAGCAGTTGCAGGCGCAGGGCTACTACGAGGTCCTCGACCACCGCAAGGATTACCCGCCGGAGTGGCACGCCCTGAAGGTCTGGGAGAAGCGCGGCCGGGCCGACATGGTCCTGCTCGCGCTCGACAGCTTCCAGTCGAACTTCATGGAGGAACACTGCAAGGACGCGCTCGAACGGATGGGTCACCCCGACTCGCTCGACAAGATGAAGGAACTCGCCCAGCGTCGGGACGAGTCCGCCATCCGCACTATCGGGAAGATCGGCGACGAGGACGGTCTCGACGCGGTACTGGACTACGTTGACTCGGACCCCGGTCTCGCCAAGCCCGCGCTCAGAGCGGTCGGCGAAATCGGGAGCGAGGAGGCGACCCAAGACGTCGCCGAGCAGCTCGCGTCCGACGAGTCCTCGATTCGGAGTCAGGCCGCCCGCGCGCTCGGTCTCATCGGCGACACGCGCGCCATCGAACCGCTGGCGGACCTGCTCGAAGACGACGAGGCCGACGAGGTCCGCGCAAGCGCGGCGTGGGCACTCAACCAAATCGGCACCGAGCGCGCGCTCGACGCGGTCCGGCCCTACGCCGACGACCGGGCGTACCTCGTGCAGGCCGAGGCCGAGAAAGCCGTCGAGAGCGCGAGCCGACCCGCGGCGTAAGCACCGATTACCGACTCGCTCGTATTACGACGACCGTCGGTCGGTCGATTCAGTACGACGTTACCGCTTCGATTCCGAGATTACCCACACCATAACAAAGCTACGGCTCTGCGACGTAATACGTACGCGAATCATGGCGTACGAACCGCAAACGGTCGGGCGCTGCCCCAACTGCGGCGAATCGATCACCCGCGACTACCTCCTCATCGAATACGAGTCCGAGGGCCGCCCCGCTCGCTTCGCCGAGTGTCCCGACTGCCGGGACGTGGTTCACCCGTCAGGCGAGTAGCGCCGCGACGAACTGGATGGTGAACGCGACGATGAGGAGAAACGCGCCGATGCGACCGATCCACGTGTGTTCGGTCACCTCCATCGGCGAGATGTCGACGCTGTAGTCGTTGTACTCTTCGCTGTACTCGACGTAGCTCGGCAGTTGGAAGAACTCGAAGAACACCAACGCCGCGCCGAGCGCGCCGAGCGCGGATCCCGCGAGTTCGAGTGCCAGCACCAAGTCCACCATATTCACACCGGCGAACCTATCGAGCAAAAAGCCACCGGTCCCCGAGGGTTTAAATCGAAACGGGCGACCAACCCCGCCCGTGCGCTCTTCGCCTCTCACGCCGACGCTCGTCGCCGTCGTTCTCGTCGCTGTCGTCGCCGGAGCGGTGCCGACCACCGCCGCGAGCGCGGTCGAATCGACTGCGGAGGTCGATTCGACCGCAAACGCCGCCGACTCGCCCGAAATCGTCGCCGTCTTCCCGAACCCCGTCGCGGACGGTGACACCGGGGAGTCCGTCGCGCTACGCGTTTCCGGTCAGACGAATCTCTCGGACTGGGCGCTCGCCGACGGCGAGGCGACCGTCTCGCTCCCGAACGCGACCGTCTCGGGCCGGGTCGCGGTCTCGACGTCCCCGCGAGTCGCACGGAACCGGACCGACGCCCGCGTTCTCGCGCTCGACGGCGGCCTCTCGCTGGCGAACGGCGGCGAGACCGTCCGACTGGTCCGCGGGAACGCGACGGTCGGACGCGTCTCGTACCGAGACGCGCCCGAGGGCGAGCGGTGGCACCGAACCGACGAGGCCCGCTGGCGGTGGACGCCGCTCGGCGCGACCGACTTCGGCGTCGCCCGGACCGGCCCGACCGAGGCCCGCGCGTTCGTCCTCCCCGACGCGCCCGAAGTCCCGGTCGAGACGCTCCGTCGGGCCGACCGGCGCATCCTGCTGGCGGGCTACAGTTTCGCCTCGCCGCGCGTCGCCGACCTGCTCGCCGACGCCGTACGCCGGGGAGTCGCGGTTCGCGTGCTGGTGGACGGCACGCCGGTCGGCGGCCTGTCGCGGCGGTCGGCGAAGATTCTGGACTCGCTGGTCGCCCGCGGCGTCGAGGTTCGGGTCCTCGGCGGACCGCGCGCCCGCTACGACTTCCACCACGCGAAGTACGCCGTCGCCGACGACCGGGCGCTCGTGATGACCGAGAACTGGAAGCCGGCGGGCACCGGCGGCCACGCGAGTCGCGGGTGGGGCGCGGTCGTGCGGAGCGAGGCGGCCGCGGGCCGCCTCGCGGCCCTCTTCGAGGCCGATGCCGGTTACCGGGGCGCGAAGTCGTGGTCCGACTTCCGCCGCGGAGAGAGTTTCACCCCCGCCGAGGGTTCGCCCGCGAACGAGACCTACCCCGCGACGTTCGCGCCGAACAGTGTAAACGTTTCTCAGACTAAGGTTTTGATTGCTCCAGACAACGCAGAGGCGGCGCTACTCGACCTGCTGGACTCGGCGAACCGGTCGATTCGCGTCCAACAGGTCGCAATCGGCGGGCGGAAACACTCGCTGCTGCGAGCGACGCTCCGGGCCGCCCGCCGAGGCGTCGAGGTGCGAATCCTTCTGAGCAGCGCGTGGTACGTCGCGGAGGACAACCGGAAACTCGTCCGATGGCTGAACGACCGCGCGACGGCCGAGAACCTGTCGCTCGACGCCCGACTCGCCGACCCCCGCGGGCGCTACGGGAAGATTCACGCCAAGGGCGTCGTGGTGGACGGCGAGGCCGCGGTGGTCGGCAGCCTGAACTGGAACAACCACTCGGCTCGGAAGAACCGAGAGGTCGCGGTCGTGTTGCGCGGCGAGGAAGCGGGCGGGTATTACGCGAACACGTTCGACGCCGACTGGAAGGCGAGCGCGGGCGACGGGAGCGGCGGGCCGAACCGCGTGCCGGTCGGCCTACTCGCGGCGGTCGCCGTCGGAGCAATCGTCGCAATCGCGGTCGCAAAACGAGAGGTGGTCTTCGAGAAGTGAGTCAGTCGTCCTGCTCGTGGCCGACCGTCGTACTCTGTAGCTCCTCGTCGAGTTCGGCGTCGGCCATCTTCTCGACCAGTGCGTCCAGCACTTCCTCGCGCATGCCGGGGACGAACTTGATGGAACCGACCACCAAGTGCCCGCCGCCCGAGACGCCGCCGCCGACTACCTCCTCGTTCAACTCCGTGACCATCTCGGGGATGTCGAGGCGCACACCGTCCGAGCGAAGGACCGCGAAGTCCGGCCCGTAGCCGATGGTGATGACCGGTTCGCCGGTCTCCTGCACCTTGCGATCGTGAATCTCGCCGGTCGTCTTCCCCGGCGCGGGGTAGGTGAACCGGTGGGCGTGGTTCTCCACGTCGATGCGGTAGAGGTGGGCGTCGCTCTCCAGTCGCTCGTGTTCGACGTGGGGCATGGCGGCGTCGAGTTGGTCCTCGACCTCCGACTCGGCGGTCTCCGAGAGGAACGAGACGAGTTCGCGGTGGCGCTCGTCGCCGTCCTCGTTGCCCACGTTCAGCACGTCGTTGATGAGGTTGCGCCCGGCGTCGTACTTCAGCCAGTGGGCCTCGTAGTCGAGCGCCTCGCCGACGTCCCGGAGGAACGTCTCCTCGTAGCCCTCCGACTCGGCCAGTTCCACGTAGTCGCTCATCGCGTCGGCCTTCGAGCGGTCGCACAGGCCCGCGACTGCGGGGACGTGGCGCAGTTCTTCGGTGATGGGCGGCCAGATCATCCGCGCGAGTTCGACGCACATCATCCCGGTCGTGATGCGGTAGTCCTCGTCGTAGAGGTACGGGTTGACGTGAGCGTCCACGTAGGGTTCGACCGCCTCGGGGTCGGGGTGGTGGTGGTCCACGACGACGATGGGGATATCGTAGTGCGCGAGGTTCTTGTACGCGGGCACGTCCTCGGCGGTACTCCCGTTGTCGAGCATCAGCAGGAGCGGGAGCTTCTGGCCGTGGCGGGCTTGGTCCTCCAGAGCGAAGTTGAGGTCGCGGGTCACGTCCTCCATCTCGTAGAAGGGAGCCTTGCTCGGCAGGCGCTTGAACAGGTGGCGCTTGGCCTCGGGGTCCTGATGGGTCTCTTGGATGAACTGCTCCAGCGCGTACTGGACCGGAATCGAGGCGCACATCCCGTCGCCGTCGGCGTGGTGGCGCACTCGAATCGGGCGGCTCTCGAGGACGGTCCGGCGGAGCTGTCGCGCGACTTCCTCCAGGTCGGGGAACATCTGGGTCAGCGCGGGCCACTCCACGAGCGGTTCGGTCTCGTGGGGCTCGGCCCGCTCTTCGAGGGCGGCCGAGAGGCGCTCGCGCACGTCGTCGGCGTCGCCGTCGGTCAGCACGTCGAGCGAATCGACCTCGACTTGGAGGGCGTTGTCGCGCTCGTCCACTTGTCCGGTCACGCGCACCACATCGTCGATTTCGACCTCGGGGTACGCTCGGACGCCCGCCTCCTCGAACGCGGCGGACGGGACGACGCCCGTCTCGTCGCTGACGTGGAAGATGGTCGGGCCGCCGGTCTGCTTGATCTGGACGATTTCGCCTTCGAGGTGGACGGTCTCGCCGACCGCGCCCGAGAGTTCGCCCGCGTCCGAGACGTCGTAGTCGTGGTCGACTTCGACGGTCTCGTAGTCGCCGAGTTCCACGGGGTCGAAGCTCAGGTCGCCGTTCTCCCGAATCTCGGTCAGTTCCACCACGAGGTCGTCGCCGACCTCGTAGCTTCCATCGTAGTTCGACTCGTGGGCGAGTCCGGAGACCGAATCGGAGAGGTCCACGAACACGCCGTAATCGACCACGCCGTTGACGGTGGCGTGGTAGTAGTTGCCCTCAGAGACGTCTTCGAGGGTGCAGTCCGGGTCGAGGTCGTAGACGACGACCTCGCCCGAGTCAGCGGATGCAGTCATTCTTG